>NZ_JBPXMQ020000011.1:0-182944 GCF_053470405.2 Azospirillum mesophilum | reverse complement strand
GCGCAAAGCATAGCGTCGCATCGGTCGGCCCTCCCGTCAGCCGACGCTCTATGAATCACGCATTCCGCCCGCTGGGAATCCCCTAACTGACGACACGCCCTAGGGAGCTTCGGCCGCGGAAACGGGAATTGCCGCGCCGAAGCTTCAGATGCTAACGACAATTTAACCGTCGCCGCCTGACAATGGATGTGGTTAAACCGGTTCCTGCGGGTCCGCCCGCGGGATCAGCCAACATGTTCGGGACGGGCGGCAGCCCTGGGAGGGTTTCGATGCTCGCGGAACCGAAAAGCGTCACGATACCGTCTGAGGCGGGGCCGCCTGCGGAAGGCCAGGCGGCGAAGCGTGTCCTCATCGTCGAGGACAACGAGCTGAACATGAAGCTCTTCCACGACCTGCTGGAAGCCCACGGTTTCGAAACCATCCAGACCCGCGACGGCACCGAGGCGCTGGCCCTGGCGCGCCGGCATCGTCCGGACCTGATCCTGATGGACATCCAGCTGCCCGAGGTGTCGGGCCTGGAGGTCACGCGCTGGATCAAGGAGGACGAAGAGCTGAAGTCCATCCCCGTCGTCGCCGTGACGGCCTTCGCGATGAAGGGGGACGAGGAGAAGATCCGGGAAGGCGGCTGCGAGGATTACATCGCCAAGCCGATCTCGGTGACCAAGTTCCTGCAATCCGTTCAGAAGTTCCTTCGCTAAACCCAAATCACGGGATCGGTCGCACATTCCATGTCTGCTCGCGTCCTTGTCGTCGATGATGTCCTGCCGAATGTGAAGCTGCTCGCGGCGAAGCTGACGCGCGAGTACTTCGACGTCATCACCGCCTACAACGGCCCCGAGGCGCTGGAGCTGGTGCGCAAGGAATCGCCGGACATCGTCCTGCTGGACGTCATGATGCCGGGCATGGACGGGTTCGAGGTGTGCGAGAAGATCCGCTCCGACCCCGACACCATGCACATCCCGGTGGTCATGGTGACGGCCCTGTCCGACGTGGCCGACCGCGTCCGGGGGCTGGAGGCGGGGGCCGACGACTTCCTGACGAAGCCGGTCAACGACATCGCACTGTTCGCCCGCGTGCGTTCCCTCGTCCGCCTGAAGATGATGATGGACGAATGGCGGCTGCGGGAGACCACCTCCGGCCAGTTCGGCGTCATCGAACGGTCCGGGACGACGCTGCGCAACGAGTCGTACGAGCGCGCGCGCGTGCTGGTGCTGGAAGACTCGATGCTGGATCTGGAGAAGATCACCGAGACGCTGGAGCGCGACCACCACCATGTGGTCTCCGCCGGCACCTGCGCCAAGGCGCTGGAGAAGGCGCTGGGGGACGAGCTGGACCTCGTTGTGGTCAGCCTGACCCTGTTGAGCGAGGACGGGCTGCGGCTCTGTTCCCAGCTGCGCTCGCACGAGCGCACGCGACAGGTGCCGATCCTGCTGGTGGTGGACGAGGGGGACCTCAACCGCGTCGCCAAGGGCCTGGAGCTGGGTGCCAACGACTACGTCATCAAGCCGATCGACCGGAACGAGCTGCTGGCCCGCGCCCGCACGCAGATCCGGCGCAAGCGCTACCAGGAACGGCTGCGGGCGAACTACGAGCACAGCCTGTCGATGGCGTTGACCGACAGCCTGACCGGCGTCTTCAACCGGCGCTACGTCAACGCGCATCTGCCGCGCCTGCTGGAACGGGCCGTCGACAGCCACAAGCCCGTCTCCGTCCTGCTGTTCGACATCGACCATTTCAAGGTGGTCAACGACACTTACGGCCACACCATCGGCGATGAGGTGCTGCGGGAGGTGTCCAGCCGCGCCAGCCGCAACCTGCGCACCTTCGATCTGGTGGCCCGCCTGGGCGGCGAGGAGTTCATCGTCATCCTGCCGGACACCGATGCGGAATCGGCGATGACCGTGGCGGAGCGCCTGCGCAACCGCATCGCCGACACGCTCTTTGCGGTGTCGGCCGATGTGGGCGAGGTGCCGGTGACCGTGTCCATCGGCGTGTCCGTCGGCGGCCATATGGGCGACACGGCGGAAGGCCTGATCCGCCGCGCCGACGAGGCGCTCTACGAGGCCAAGCGCGCCGGCCGCAACTGCGTCGTCGCCGACCCCCGCGCGGGCCTGCTGCTCGCTCCCTGAATATCCGACATCAAATATCCGACATCAAATATCCAACGTCACGGTCGCGTTCGTTCCGCCGTTGGCTTCCAGCGCGCCCTGCGCCAGTTCGAGCAGTCGCCGGATGTCGGCCAGCCCGTCCGGCGCGATCGGCACGGGCGCCTCGACCGCGACCCTGACCCGATGGCTGCCGAGGCGGAGCAGGCGCATGGACACGGCCCCCTCGGCGCCGTCGCGAATAGCCCGTCGCACCGCCCCCGACAGCAGCGCGTCCAGCGCGACGCCCAGCGCCAGCACGCGGTCGGCCGCCAGGCTGAGCGGCGGTGTTTCGCACTCCACGGTGATGCGGTGGGCGTCCGCCCGCTCAATACCAGCCACGGAACCGCAGAGCTGCGCCAGATGGTCGCCGAGCGCCGTCGTGCCGTCCATCTCCGGGGCCAGCAGCCGGTCGATATGGGCGGCCAGCGTCGCGGCGTCGGCCTTGGCGCCGTCGCGCACGCGCCGCCGGACCAGCCCGAGTAGAAGCCGCTGCCGCTCGGCGGCCCGGTCCCGCCGGCTGCGGACCACGGCATCGCCCAGGAGGTTCGCGAAGGAGGTCAGAAAAGTCACATCGGCGATGGTGAAGGCGCGTTCCTCATCCACGTCGACTTCCAGCACGCCGTAGGGACCCTGGTCGGTCATGATCACAACGTTCACCGTCGAGATGATGCCGTATTCGCCGTAGATGCCCGGAAGATGGTAGGCGGCGTTGCTCTGAACCTGGATGTCGACGACAGGGCGTTCTTCCAGGAGCACAATGCCGCAGGGGTTGCTTTCCTCGACGGGAGCCCGAACGCGGCCGACGACGCCGGGAAACCAGCCATGGCCGGCGCGCACCAGAAGTTCGCGCCCGCCCGGCAGCAGCTCCAAAATCTTCGTGTAGGGGACCTGTGCACCCTCCGCGCACAGGCGCGCGGCGTCGGCCAGGATGCGGTCGAGGTCCGTTTCGACCAGAGCCTTGCGCCCGAAATCGGCCAGCACGGCCTGCTGGTGCAGAAGCTGTTCGGGGGAGGGGGCGGCGTCCAGCAGCTGATCCGACCGAATGGGACCCTGCCGGATGTGGCCCTGCCGGATGGGGTCGCGAATCGTGCTGGTGTGGGGCTGACCAAGCTGGGACATCGAGAGGTTTCGGCGGTTGTGGGACGTGCTTCCATCAACACGCCGCTCGCTCCGGTGTCACAACGGGCCGATGCCTTGCACCAATCAATGACACATGCGCCGAAATGCAGAAGGCCGCCTAAAGAGGCGGCCTTCACGGTACCGGCGGTTCCGGGAAACCTTACTTGATCTTGGCTTCCTTGAACTCGACGTGCTTGCGCGCCACCGGGTCGTACTTGTTGAACGACAGCTTCTCGGTGGTCTTCTTCGGGTTCTTCTTCTTCACGTAGAAGAAGCCGGTGTCAGCCGTGCTCACCAGCTTGATGAGGACGGTGTTCTGCTTCGCCATGATCTCAATCCCGACATGAAATTCCGTGACCCGCCAGCCCGGCGGGGCGGCGTCGTAGCGCGGGAAGATAGCCGCTACAGCCGCCATGTCAAGTCTTTGTAGCCATCAACCGCCTGTAACCGCCAAGACCTTGTTGGGCGCAGGCCGTTGTTTCCCTTCAGCGTTCGGCCACCGTGTTGCTGGAGGCAAGGGCCACCGCGCGCTGGTACATGGCCGGTTCGGACAGGAGACGCAGCGCGACCTTCAGATCCAGCTCCGGCTCATGCTCCTTCCAGGGGCAGGCCTCGCGCAGGCGGGTCAGCGCTTCCTCGTCGTCGGCGGCCTTGGCGCGCCATCCGGCGAACTGCGCCGTCGGGCGGACGCGGCCGTCGCGCAGGTCGGTGAGCAGGGCGGCGGGGTCGTCCTGGCCGGCGCGGCTGGTGCAAACGGTCGGCTGCACGCCCTGGCGGTGCAGGGTGTAGCCGGCGGGCGTGTAGATGCGGCTCCAGGTCAGGAACAGCTCACCGTCGTTGGGCAGGCGCGTCACCGTCTGGACGCTGCCCTTCCCGTAGGAGGAGGCGCCGACGACCACCGCGCGGCCGGAGTCCTGAAGGGCCGCCGCCACGACCTCCGCCGAGGAGGCCGAACGGCCGTCCACCAGCACGACCAGGGGCAGGCCCTCCGCGATGTCGTCGGGGGCGGCCTCGAAGCGCTGGCGGCTGTCGGGGTGGCGTCCTTCGGTGGTGATGATTTTGCCGCGGGCGATGAACAGGTCGGCCACCGCGACCGCCTGGTCGAGCAGCCCGCCGGGGTTCCCGCGCAGGTCGAGCACATAGCCGCGCAGCCCCTTGCCGACGTTGTGGCGCACGGCCAGGGCCGCCTCACGCAGGTTCGCGGCGGTGGAGGCGTTGAAGCGGTCCACCTTCAGCACGCCGACCTGATCGGTCACGGTCGTGCTGACAGTGTTGGGGACGACGCGTTCGCGCCGGATCGGGGCGCGGCGGGGCGGGGCGCCGTCGCGGGCCAGCGTCAGAACGACCATCGTCCCGGTCGGGCCGCGCAGCCGGTCGCGCATCTCCGCCTCGGTCAGCTTGACCGTCAGCTCGCCGTCGATGGCCAGCAGCTGGTCGCCATCGCGGATGCCGGACCGGTCCGCCGGCCCGCGCGTCAGCACGTCGCGGACCACCGTGCGCCCGCCGTTGGTGTCGAGCGACAGGCCGATGCCGCCGTAGCCTTCGCGCTGGGCACGTTCGGTGGTGGCGCGCTGGGTTCCGGTGTAGCGCGAATAGCCGTCCAGATCGGCCATCACCCCGTCCAGGACCGCCTGATAAATCCGCTCCGGAGTCGCCTGATGCAGCGTGGGCGAATAGAGGCGTGCGCGTTCCGCGGCCTTGGTGGTCAGGGCGGCCCATCCCGCCGTGTCGGCGCCGCCCGGTGCCGGGTATTCCGCGATCAGCGAGTCGGACACGTACAGGCGTACGCTGTTGCCAGCGCGCTCCACGCGCGTGGTCGGGTCGATCGCGGTCAGCCCCTTCAACCCGTCAAGCCCCAGGCGGCCGAAATCGACGGGCTGCAGGTACACCTCGGCAATCTTGCCGTAGGCGACGGTGAAGACCTGTTCGGAGACGAAGACGCTGTCGGCGGCGGCTGCCGGACGGGGCAATTCCCCCCGGTGCCCGAGGAGGAGCATGACGGCCGCGAGCGGGATTACCAGACGCCGTCGCGGCGAAAACCCTCGATTGCGAATGCCCATGGCGCGCCGACCGCGGCCTCCTTGTCCAGAGGCGGATCCGGGCGGGTGAGGCCCGAATTCGAATGGACAAGAAATATCACCTCATCGGGGGCTCCGGACGCGACAAAAGTCGGCGAGCTACCTCTTTGTTGCGGATTGTCCACCGATTGTGACCTAGCGGCCACGGTGCCCCGAGCGCGCCCCGCCGCGGCCTTGCGGGGCGGCGCGCCGGCTGGGGTTGCCGCTTTGCCACGGCACGTCGGCGCCGTCCTCGGAAGGCAGGGCGAACAGCGTGCTGCCGGTCAGCGGGTCGGCCTCCACCAGCCGGACCTTCACCGGCGCGCCCAGCCGGTAAACGCGGCCCCAACGCTGCCCAACCAGCGCGTGCGCGTGCTCGTCATGCTCGTACTGGTCGTCGGGCAGGGTGCTGGCCGGGATCAGCCCGTCGGCACCGCTCTCGTCCAGCCGGATGAACAGGCCGAAGCGC
This sequence comes from Azospirillum mesophilum, assembly GCF_053470405.2. Taxonomy (NCBI): domain Bacteria; kingdom Pseudomonadati; phylum Pseudomonadota; class Alphaproteobacteria; order Rhodospirillales; family Azospirillaceae; genus Azospirillum; species Azospirillum mesophilum. Next base: position 177,152 of record NZ_JBPXMQ020000011.1, on the reverse strand, counting down.
GTCACGCCGGAAATCCGGCCGGAGAAGATCTCGCCAACCCGGTCGGCCAGGAAGGCGGCGGTGAAGCGGTCGATGGCGTCACGCTCCGCCGTGGCGGCCCGCCGCTCGGTCATGGATATGTGCTCGCCGATGTCCTCCATCCCGGCCATGGCCACGTCGTCCAGCCCGCCGGGGCCGAGCCCGTGCGCGCGGATCAGCGCCCGGTGCACGATCAGGTCGGCGTAGCGCCGGATCGGCGAGGTGAAGTGTGCGTAGCGGGTCAGCGCGAGGCCGAAGTGCCCGATGTTCTCCGGGCTGTACTCCGCCTGCGACTGGCTGCGCAGGATCACCTCGCTGACCAGTTGCGACTCGGGTGTTCCGGCGGCCTTGGCGAGGATGCGGGTGAAATGCTCCGGCGCCAGCTTCGGCAGCTTGGGAAGGCTGTAGCCGATGCCCGTCAGGAACTCCCGCAAGCTCTCCTGCTTGTCGGGGGAGGGCTGGTCGTGCACGCGGTAGAGGCCGGGCATGCCGGCCTTTTCCAGGCTTTCCGCCGCGGCGACGTTGGCGCAGATCATGAACTCCTCGATCAGCCGATGGCTGTCGAGTCGTTCACGCGGCGCGATCTCCGCCACCCGGCCACGCTCGTCCAGGTGCACGCGCCGTTCCGGCAGGTCGAGGTCCAGCGTGCCGCGCCGCCGGCGCGCCGCCCACAGGCAGTCGTAGGCGCCGTAGAGCGGGGCGATCACCGACTCCAGCAGCGGCCCGGTCACCTCGTCCGGCAGCCCGTCGCGGGCCGCCTGGACCTGTTCGTAGGTCAGCCGCGCGGCGGAGCGCATCAGGCCGCGCACGAACTGGTGCCGTTGCAGCACGCCGTGGCGATCGATCCACAGATGGACGGCGAAGCAGCCGCGATCCTCATGCGGCCGCAGGGAGCAGAGATCGTTCGACAGCGCCTCCGGCAGCATCGGCACGACGCGGTCGGGGAAATACACGGAGTTGCCGCGCTCGAACGCCGCGCGGTCCAGCGCCGATCCGGGGCGCACGTAGAAGGCCACGTCGGCGATGGCGACGAGCAGGTGCCAGCCGCCCTGGTTCGCCGGGTCCGTGTCGGGCTCCGCCCACACCGCGTCGTCGAAGTCGCGGGCGTCGGCCCCGTCGATGGTGACCAGCGGGATGCCGCGCAGGTCGGTGCGCCCGGTCAGGGAGGGGACGGAGGCGTGCTCCGCCTCCCGAATCGCGGCGTTGGGGAAGTCGGTGGGCAGGCCGTGGGTGTGGATGGCGATCAGGCTGACGGCGCGCGGCTCCGCCGTGTGGCCCAACCGCTCCACCACGCGCGCCTGCGGCAGGCCAAGGCGCCCGGCGGGCAGCACGTCGGCCAGCACCAGCTCGTCGGGCTCCGCGTCGTTGCGGTTGATGGGCAGGACGATCAGCTCGGTCTTGTTGCGCTTGTCGGTGGGGACGATGCGCCCGCCCTCCGGCGCCGGGCGGTAGACGCCCAGAACGCGCCCCACCGTGCCCTCGATCCGGCGGATGGTGCGCGCCTCGTAGAGCCGGTCGTTGACGCGGCTGAGCTTTGCCAGCACGCGGTCGCCCACGGCCAGCGCGGGGTGGCCCTTCTTCTCCGGCATCATGAAGATGCGTGGCGGGTTGCCCTCGCCGGTCCAGGTCAGGGGGCGAGCCATCACCTCGCCGTCGGGGTCGACGGAGGCCACCTCCAGCACGGCGACCTCCGGCAGGGACTGCGGCGGGGCGACGCGCTTGCCGCGCCCGCGCTCGACAGTGCCGTCGGCCTCCAACTCCTTCAGAAGGTCTTTCAGCCGCTCGCGGTCGGCGCTGCCGGACAGCTTGAAGGCGCGCGCGATCTCGCGCTTGCCCACGGGGGTGGTGCTGTCGCGGATGAAGGAGAGGATCGTGTCCTTGTCGGGAAAGCGGCTGCTGCGGGTCGTGTCGGTCAAGGGAGGTCGGGCCGTAAGGGGAGAATGGCTTAAGTAAGCCCTGTCGGCCAGAAATCCAACCGCGACGCCCCGTTCACGCCACAAAGGTTCGCCAGAACCACCACAAGCGTGGCGGGAGAGCATCCATGAGGGTGGTCAGGGGCGGGGTGGGGCTGGTCGGGTTGGCGGCGGGGGCGTATCTGCTCGCCGCCTTCGTCCTCGCCCGCGTGCCGGTGGAGGGGCAGCCGGCGGTTCGGGACGGTGTCGAGGTGTTCGCCTGCACCAACGGGGTCCACACGGATCTGGTGCTGCCGGCGGTGACCGGTGTGATGGATTGGACGACGGAGCTGCGGCGCGGCGACTTCCCGGGCGCCGATCCCTGGACCACGCATTTCTCCTTCGGCTGGGGCGACCGCGCCTTCTACCTGGAGACGCGCCGGTGGGAGGATCTGAGCCCCTATACCGCCGTCTCCGCCCTGTTCGGCGGCGGGCCCACGGTCGTGCATGTCTATGCCCTCTACACGCCGGAGGGCAGCCCGGGCTGCGGTGCGCTGACGCTGCGCGAAGGGCAGTACCGCGCGCTGGTGGACCATGTGCGGGGCAGCTTCCGGCGAGGGCCGAACGGGGCGGTGCAGCCCTTGCGCGGCAGCGGGTATGGCCCGACCGATCTGTTCTACGAGGCGGTCGGGCGCTACAGCCCGTTCGAGACCTGCAACGAATGGACGGGCAAGGCCCTGCGCGCGGCTGGCGTTACGGTGGGCGCATGGACGCCGTTCGAGGGCGGCGTCATGCGCTGGGTCCGTTAGGCCCGCTTGCGGGCCGGCGTGGCCTTTTCCGTGTCGGCTTTTTCGGCCTTGGCGGGCTTTTCGGCTTTCTCCGCCTTCGGCTTGTCGGCCTTATCCGCCTTCGGCTTTGGGGCGGCCTTTTTGGCCAGCTCCTTCTTGGCGGAGTCCTTTGGGGCCGTTTCCTTCTTGCCGGTCGCGGCCTTCGCCTTGGTGGCCTTTTCGGTCTTGGCCGGAGCCTCGGTGCCCTCCGCCGCAGCGGGTTCGGCGTCCTTGGGCGCCTTGCCCTTCTTGGCGGCGTCTTTGGCGGCCTTGGCCTCCAGCAGTTCCAGCGCCTGCTCCAGCGTCACGCTGTCCGGCTCGGTCCCCTTCGGGATGGAGGCGTAGACGGAGCCGTGCTTGACGTAGGGGCCGAAGCGGCCGGACCCAGTGGTGACCGGCTTGCCGGTCTTCGGGTGGTCGCCCAGCGTCTTGGCCGGGGCGGACGCCTTCTTGGCGGCGCCGGCCAGCAGGTCCACCGCGCGGTTGATGCCGATGGTCAGCACGTCGTCGTCCGGCGTCAGCGACTTGTAGACGCTGCCGTGCTTCAGGTACGGGCCGAAACGGCCGATGCCGGCGGTGATCTCCTCGCCCGTTTCCGGGTGGTTGCCGATGCCGCGGGGCAGGGAGAGCAGGCGCAGCGCCGTGTCCAGGTCCACGTCGCCGACCGACATGCCCTTGGGGATGGACACGCGCTTGGGCTTCGGCTCCTCGGACTTGGCCTTCTTCTTGGCCTTGGGCTTCTTGCCGTCGGCGGGCGGTTCCTCGACCACCGGGGCCGGAGCCTCCGGCGCGGGCGCCGGGCCGAGCTGGATGTAGGCGCCGTAGGGACCGCGTCGCACGGTGACGGGCAGACCGGTCTCCGGATCGTTGCCCAGCTCGCGCGGGCCTTCCTGCGCCTCGCCGCCCTCATCGTTGGCGACGGCCAGCGGGCGGGTGTAGCGGCACTCCGGATAGCGGGAGCAGCCGATGAAGGCGCCCATCTTGCCGAGCTTCAACCCAAGCCGGCCCTGGCTGCACACCGGGCAGACGCGCGGGTCGTGGCCGGGGGTGTTGCTGTTGGCGTTGGCCGGGAAGAAGTGCGGCCCCAGCTCCTCGTCCAGCGTGGTCAGGACCTGGGTGATGGTCAGATCCTTGGTGCCGTCCACGGCGATGTGGAAAGCGCGCCAGAAGTCGCGCAGAACCGTCTTCCAGTCGATCCGGCCGTCGGAGATCTCGTCGAGCTTGTTCTCCAGGTCCGCGGTGAAGTTGTACTCCACATACCGGTTGAAGAAGTTCTTCAGGAAGGCGGTGACCAGTCGGCCGCGGTCTTCCGGAATGAAGCGCCGCTTGTCCAGTCGGACGTAGTTGCGGTCCTGGAGGACCTGAAGAATCGAGGCGTAGGTGGAGGGCCGGCCGATGCCCAGCTCCTCCAGCTTCTTCACGAGGCTCGCTTCCGTGTAGCGGGGCGGCGGCTGGGTGAAATGCTGTTCCGGCAGGATGTCGCCGCGCGACAGCGCGTCGCCCTGCTCCATGGCGGGCAGGCGGCGGTCCTGCTGGTCGGAGTCGCCCTCGTCGTCGCGGTCCTCCTGGTAGACCTTCAGGAAGCCGTCGAACACGACGACGGAACCGGTGGCGCGCAGCACCACGTCCTTGGACGGCGAGGCGATGTCCACCGCGACCTGATCGAGGACGGCGCTTTCCATCTGGCTGGCCAGCGTGCGCTTCCAGACCAGTTCGTACAGGCGCAGCTCGTCGTTCTCCAGATAGGCGGCGACGGTCTCCGGGCGGCGGAACAGGTCCGTCGGGCGGATGGCCTCGTGCGCCTCCTGGGCGTTCTTGGCGGCGGTCTTGTAGACGCGCGGCTGGTCGGGGACGTAGCGCTCGCCGAAGTGGGAGCCGATCAGGCTGCGCGCGCCCTCGATGGCCTCCTGCGACAGGCTGACGCCGTCGGTTCGCATGTAGGTGATGAGGCCGACCGTCTCGCCGCCGATGTCCACGCCCTCATACAGCTTCTGCGCGACGCGCATGGTGCGGGTGGCGCCAAAGCCCAGCTTGCGCGAGGCTTCCTGCTGCAAAGTCGAGGTGGTGAAGGGCGGGGAGGGGTTGCGGCGGCTCTGCTTGCGCTCCACCGTCGCGACCGCGAAGGCCTGCGGGCGGATGCGCGCCACCGCGGCCTCTGCCGCCTCGCGGGACGGCAGGGCGAACTTGTCGAGTCGCTTGCCGTCGAGCTGGGTCAGTTGCGCCGAGAAGGAAGCGCCGCCCGGCGTGGCGAAGCCCACGTCGATGGTCCAGTATTCCTGCGGCTTGAAGACCTCGATCTCCGACTCGCGCTCGCAGATCAGGCGCAGCGCCACGGATTGCACGCGGCCGGCCGAGCGGGACCCTGGCAGCTTGCGCCACAGCACCGGAGACAGGGTGAAACCGACCAGATAATCCAGCGCGCGGCGGGCCAGATAGGCGTCCACCAATTCCCGCGACACGTCACGCGGGGCCTCAAGCGCAGCCTGCACGGCGCTCTTGGTGATCTCGTTGAAGGTGATGCGCTGGACCTTGGAGTCGTCGATCAGGCGCTTTTCGCGCAGCAGCTCCGACAGGTGCCAGGCGATGGCTTCTCCTTCGCGATCCGGGTCGGTGGCGAGGTAGACGCGCTCGGCGTTCTTGACCGCCTTGGCGATCTCGTCGATGTGGCGCTTGGAGCGGTCGCCCAGCTCCCAGTCCATGGCGAAGTCCTCGTCCGGACGCACCGATCCGTCGCGCGCCGGAAGGTCGCGCACATGGCCGAAGCTGGCCACCACGGTGTAGTCCGAGCCAAGGTATTTGTTGATGGTTTTCGCCTTGGCCGGCGATTCGACGATGACGACGTTGCTGCCCGGCAAGAGTCCGCGCCCCTGAAAGTGCCTTTTCCCACACGCCGGTGGTGTGGCCCGGAATCAGATCAGGTTCACCTGATTCCCCGGCTGGCGCTGGACCCGGCCCGCAAGCTCAAGTTCCAGCACGACGGTCAACACCACCGGTGCGGACAATTGGCACCCGCGGACGAGTTCGTCAATGGCAACCGGCGAGGGACCGAGGTTTTCCAGCACCACGGCGCGGGCCTTTTCCAGCTCGGACTCGGTCGGCGGCATCGGCTTCGGGGCCGCGAACAGGTCACTCTGCCGTTCGCGCACGACGGGTGGGCGAAGGCTCTCCAGGGCGCGGAGCACGTCGTCCGCCCCCTCCACCAGCACCGCCCCCTGGCGCAGCAGGTTGTTGGTGCCCTGGCAGCGCGGGTCGAGCGGCGACCCCGGCACGGCCATGACGTCGCGCCCCTGCTCCAGCGCCATCCGCGCGGTGATGAGCGAGCCGGAACGCAGCGCCGCCTCCACCACCAGCACGCCCAGCGACAGGCCGGAGATCAGGCGATTGCGGCGGGGGAAGTGGCGCGCCTGCGGCTGGGTGCCGATGACACTTTCCGCCACCACGGCGCCCTGCTGCACTATGTCGCGATAAAGCCGTTCGTTCTCCGGCGGGTAGACGACGTCGATGCCGCCCGCCACCACGGCCACCGTGCCGGTGCCCAGAGCCCCAGCGTGCGCCGCCGTGTCGATGCCGCGCGCGAGGCCCGAAACGACCAGCAACCCGGCCTCGCCCAGTTCCCGCGCCAGCCGCTCGGCGAATTTCTTGCCGTTCAGCGAGGCGTTGCGCGCGCCGACCATGGCGACCGCGCGCTTCTTCAGCAGATGCGCGTGGCCCAGCACCGACACCACCGGCGGCGCGTCGTCGAGCGCGGCCAGCGGTTCCGGATAGTCCGGTTCGCAGGAGCAGAGCAGCCGGGCGCCGACGCGCGCGTTGGCCGCCATCTCCCGCTCCACCTCCGCCTTGGGCGCGAGGCGCAGGGGCTTCGCCCGCCCGCCGCGCTTTGCCAGTTCCGGCAGCATGTCGAGCGCGGCCTTCGCGCTGCCATACTGGTCCAGCAGGCGGTGAAAGGTGATCGGCCCGACATTCTCCGTCCGGATGAGACGGAGCCAGTCAAGCCGTTCGGCGTCGGTGAGGGTGCGGCTGGGTTGAATCATGCGCCCCCTTTTTACAACCGAAGCCGCACCGTTTTCAACACGCAAGCGTATGTAGAGAAGGCATTTCAGGACCCGCATACTCCGATATGCAAGCTGGCGTTCCCACCGATATCCCAAAATGGGATATCCCAAAATGGGATAATTGACGATCGGGGGCATACGCGTAGTTATGCGGCCCTCGATCTATTCCGAACGCCAGCAGCGCCTGCGCGACATCCTGCGCGAATTGCGACAGGACAAGGGCCTCAAGCAGACCGAGGTCGCGGAGAGGCTTGGGCTTCCGCAGTCGTACATCAGCAAATACGAATCCGGCGAACGCCGCCTCGACGTGATCGAATTCATCGACCTGTGCGCCGTCCTGGGCGTCGATCCGCGCGAGATCATCGGCCGGCTGCTGGACGGTGAGTGAGCCGACGGCGCGAAGGGTCGTTTGAAGTTCAGGTCCGTGCTAAGTAAAATTTAGTTTTGGTCCGGTGATGACGCCAGGGTGACGGCAATGGCAACCTACGACGGCGATTTCTACGCCTGGGCGATCGAACAGGCGGCTCTGCTGCGAGCCGGCAAGCTGGATGCTGTCGACATTGAGAACATCGCCGAGGAGATCGAGAGCATGGGCCGGAGCGAGAAGCGCGAGTTGGTCAACCGGTTGACCGTGCTTCTTCTGCATTTGTTGAAGTGGCAGTTCCAGCCGGCACTCCGGGGCAGCAGCTGGCGTCTGACCATCAAGGAGCAACGGATTCGGCTGGCAAGCCATCTGGCCGATAACCCGAGCCTGAAAGGCAAGCTTCCGGAGGCGATGACGGATGCGTATCGGCTGGCGCTGATCGAGGCCGAGCGGGAGACGGGGCTGGACGAAAGCACCTTTCCGGCATCCTGCCCCTGGACGTTCGCGGACCTCATGAACAACAACTTCTGGCCGGAGACGTAATACCGCCGAGCCGAAACGCTGAGACCCGCGCTTTCTCTTCACCACCATGCCCTACCATAAAGAGCGTTTAGCGTATCAATTGGTAGGTTGTGTTGAGGCAAAGCCGAAACACAACGATTCGGCACAGGAACGGGCTTCCAGGGCCGTTCCATGCAGCGACGCCTTGCGTATATGGGCGGGCTGCGTTGGGTTTCGCTGCGCTTAACCCAACCTACGGGCGTCGATAGGCGGCTAAGCCACCTCCTCCACCACCGCCAACTCCGCCAGCGCTCCCAGGATTCTTGCGGGTGGGGCGGGCTTGGTCAGCACGGTGCAGCCGGCGGCCTTTGCCGCGCGGGCCACCTCGGCGGACAGTTCGCCGGTCAGCAGCACGGCGGGTAGCGCGGTTCCGAAGGCGCGGCGCAGGCCCTGGATGCCGCTGAGGCCGTCCGTGCCGCCGGGCAGGCGGTAGTCGCTGAGCACCGCCGAGGGCAGGCGCAGGGTCGCCCGCGTCATCGCCAGCGCGGCGTCAAAGCTGTCCGCCGCTACGACCGTCGCGCCGGCGTGCTCCACCAGCAGCGTCAGGGAGCTGCGCTGCAGCGGGTCGTCTTCCACCACCAGGATCAGCCGTCCGCTCAGCGGGCCACCGGTCGTGCCGGGGGCCGAGACGCCCGCGGCCGGGGCGGGGGCGGCCGGCGGGACCGTGCGGGGCAGGCTGACCGCGAAGACGGAGCCACGGCCCACCCGCGACCGCACCTCCAGCGGGTGGTCGAGAAGGCGGGCGGTGCGCTCCACGATGGACAGGCCCAGGCCGGCCCCCCGCGAGCCGTCGCGGGCGGGGTTTCCGATCTGGTAGAACTCCTCCCAGATGGTGGCGAGTTCCGAGTCCGGGATGCCCGGGCCGCTGTCCCACACCTCCACCCGCACCCGGTCGCCGCGCCGGCGCACGCCCACCACGACGCCGCCGCGCGCGGTGTATTTGACCGCGTTGGACAGCAAGTTGCGCAGGATGGGTTGCAGGCGCGCCGGGTCGCTGCGCACCCAGGCGCCGGTCGGCACGACGGTCAGCCGCAGCCCCTTGGCCTCGCCCTCCGCCCGCAGCTCGGCGGCCAACTGCTCCAGCACGGGGCCGAGCGCCAGGGGACCCACCTCCACCGGCATCACCCCCGCCTCCAGCCGGGACAGCGTCAGCAGGTCGTCCAGCAGGCGCTGCCCGGCCTGCAAGGAGGCCGTGGCCATGCCGCCCAGCCGGCGCAACTCCGGGTTGGTCGTGTCCTTCAGCAGCAGCTCGTGGAAGGCCGCCACCCCCTGCAAGGGCTGGCGCAGGTCATGGCTGACGGTCGCCAGCACCTTCATCTTGGCGAGGTTGGCGGTCTCCGCCACGCGCAGGGCCGACTCCAGCTCCTCCGTGCGGCGGCGCACCCGCTCGTCAAGGCTCTGGTTGGCGCGCAGAAGGGCGAACCGCGTGTCCTCCTCCCGGCGCAGGCTGGCCAGGGCGTAGAGGAACAGCAGCAGCGCGCCGCCCAGCAGGCCGCCGCCGATGGCCGCGGTCCAGGCCGTGCGCTCGCGCCAGCCGGCCAGCACCTCGTCCAGAGGGCGGCTCGCCACCACCACGACCGGGTAGGCGGTCAGGCGGCGCGCGGCGGTGATGTGGGTGTCTTCGATGACGGCCGGGGCGTCGGACGGGTCCCAGGGCTGCGGCCAAGCCCCGGCCGGCGGGTTCACGGCGCTGTCCGGAGGCCAGGCGGCAAGCCGTTCCCGGTCGGCGGTGAAGAGGGCGAGCTTCGCTTCCGTCCCCCAGCCCGCTTCGCCGTAGAGGCGGGAGAAATAGGTGCCATGGATCGCGAACACGGCGACGGCCTGGACATGGTCGTCGGCATCGCGCAGCGCGCGGCTGAGCGTGAAGCGCTCCTGCCCCGTCCGGACGCCCATTTCAGCCGGGCTGACGTACAGTCCCCGCGCGCCGCCGCGGTGCGCCCGCACATAGTCGTGCTGCGACAGGTCCAGCGGCTGCGCCGGAAACTCCCTACTGTCGAGCGCGATCCTGCCCTGCGCGTCGACGACCCAGGCGGCCCCCACCTGCGGCATCCGATAAGTGCGGGCGCGCAGCGTGTTCCACAGCGACTGTCCCTTTTCGGGATCCCGCAGGTCCCACGCGCCCAGCATGTCCACGAGCTGTTGCAGGACCGCATCGCCCGATTCGATGGCGCGGCTGGCGTGCTCATCCAGCAGGCGGGCGGTGGCGGTGACCTCGCGCTGCGCCTGAAGGAGCGTGGCGGTGCGGTCGTGCCAGACCGAAAGTGCGGAGACGCCGGAGCAGAGGGCGGCGAACGCCACGAAAGCCGCCACCAGATGGGCGCGCCGCATGCCTCCCGCTCCCAAAACGTTGTAACGCTTCGGAGACTATGGAGCATGCACGGGCAGACGCACAATTCGGCCGAAGGGCAGTCTTTGCCGGCCGGAATCCCGGTCTCGGGTTGTATCCCCGCGCCGTGAGCCCCATGTCATGGGAGTCGAATTTCTTTGGGTCCATGGTCCGCTTGCGGATTGCCGCGCCGGTCTCCCCCTCGGTGATTTGATGCCCAAGGGCACGCCTGCCCTGGGCAACTTGCGTTCAAGGAACTGCTTGATGGCTACTGGAACCGTGAAATGGTTCAACACCACCAAGGGCTACGGCTTCATCCAACCCGATGACGGCACGGAAGACGTGTTCGTCCATGTGTCCGCCGTGGAGCGGTCGGGGATCGGCAACATCCACGAGGGGCAAAAGCTGTCGTACGAGCTGCAGCGCGACCCGAAGAAGGGCAAGAGCGCGGCGGCCAACCTGAAGGCCGTGTGAACGGACGTCTTTCACGATCAGGCTTTTCAAAGCCGCTTTGAAAAAGGCGGCTTTTTTGAACATCCGCCGGACGGCGCAGGGCGTCCCTGGGTACGATGATGATCACAGGAGGCACGCATGACATCCGATAACCGCAACGCGGATCGGAACGAGCTCGACTCCATGACCCGTGAGTTCCTTTCCAGGGGGGGCAAAATCGTCCAATGCCCTCCGGGTTCCTCCGACAGCGTGGTTTACAAGCGGACCTCCTTCCGCCGCCGGGGCGCCCCGGCGGCCGGCGCCAAGACGGACGCGCCGGACACCCCGGCCGCGCCCTCCACAGAGCCCGCCGCTGCCCCTGCTGCTCCGCGAGAGGAATAGGCGGGTTTTGCCGCCCGGCTCCTACCGCTTCACGGCGGCGAGCCGGGCCGGCGCCGGCGGCGCGAACTTCTGCCGGTCCTCTTCGTCCATCATTCCCAGCATGACCTTGCGGAAGCCCTCCACCGCCTCCGCCCCGGCCATGCGGTAGGCGCGGGCGATCCGCTGCCGCTGCGTTTCGGACAGCTGGCGTTCCAACTCCACGCCCTTTTCGGTCAGCTCCAGCAGCCGCTGCCGCCGGTCGCGCACGCCGGTCTGCTGCTGGATGAAGCCCTGCCGCACCAGTTCCCCCAGCACGCGCGACAGGCTCTGCTTGGTGATCTTCAGGATGGCCAGCAGCTCCGACACCGTGATCTTCGGGTAGCGCCCGACGAAGTAGATGACGCGGTGGTGCGCCCGCCCGAAGCCGATTTCCGCGAGGATCTCGTCCGGCTCGGCCGTGAACTCCCTGTATGCATAGAACAGAAGCTCCATGCCCGTGCGCAGCTCTTCCTCACGGAGGAACAGCTGGTTCACGCCTGCTTTTATGTCAGCCATGTTGACGTGATCGGTGCGAATCGTTACAAATGGGTCAGTGACTCAGACATAAACGAACAAACCGCCTGAAACAAGGGCGCTGCGCAACGATTTCCGCAACGAAGTCCCGAAAATGGGATCCCACAAGGTAGGAAACGCCATGTCCATCCTTCCCTTCGACGACCGCGACGGCGTGATCTGGTACGACGGCGCGCTGGTGCCCTGGCGCGAGGCGAACCTGCACGTTCTGACGCACGGCCTGCACTACGCCAGTTGCGTCTTCGAGGGCGAGCGCGTCTACAACGGCAAGGTCTTCAAGCTGACCGAGCATAGCGAGCGCCTTGCCGCCTCCGCGCGCATCCTCGGCTTCGAGCTTCCCTATTCGTTGGCGGAGATCGACGCGGCGACCAACGAGACGGTGAAGGCGATGGGCTTCACCGACGCCTACGTCCGCCCGGTCGCGTGGCGGGGCAGCGAGATGATGGGCGTGGCCGCGCAGTCGTCCAAAATCCACGTCGCCATCGCCGTCTGGCAGTGGCCGAGCTACTTCAGCCCCGAGGCGAAGATGGCCGGCATCAAGCTGATGTGGGCGCCCTGGCGCCGCCCGGCCCCGGACACCGCCCCCACCGCCTCCAAGGCCGCCGGCCTCTACATGATCTGCACCCTGTCCAAGCACGAGGCGGAGGCCAAGGGCTACCAGGACGCGCTGATGCTCGACTACCGCGGCTATCTGGCGGAGGCGACGGGCGCCAACCTGTTCCTGGTGATGGACGGCAAGATCCACACCCCCAAGCCCGACTGCTTCCTGGACGGCATTACCCGCCGCACGGTGATCGACCTTGCGAAGAAGCGCGGGATCGAGGTGATCGAGCGGCACATCCAGCCGGACGAACTCGCCAACACCCAGGAGGTCTTCCTGACCGGCACGGCGGCCGAGGTCACCCCCGTCGGCCAGATCGGCGAGCACCGCTTCACGTCGGGCCAAGTGTGCGAGGTGCTGGTGCGCGATTACGACGCGGCGGTGCGGGCGTAAGCCGCCCTTCAACGGACACGTCCACGCTCGACAGGGGGGTGGGTGCGGGCCATATACTCGGTTCTCGTTCCGTACCCGCCCCCTCCTTGCGCGAGCGCTCCATGGCCAGCCCCGTTCTTTCCGTGATGCCGCAGAAGTCCCTCCCCAAGCTGGAGGCCGGCAAGAGGTTCGAGCTGGTGTCGGAGTTCAAGCCCTCCGGCGACCAGCCGCGCGCCATCGAGGAGTTGATGGCCGGTCTGAAGGCCGGGGAGAAGGATCAGGTGCTGCTGGGCGTCACGGGCTCCGGCAAGACCTTCACGATGGCGCACGTCATCCAGAAGATCCAGCGCCCGACGCTGGTGCTGGCGCCCAACAAGACGTTGGCGGCGCAGCTTTATGGCGAAATGAAGTCCTTCTTTCCGAACAACGCGGTGGAATACTTCGTCTCCTACTACGACTACTACCAGCCGGAAGCCTACGTTCCGCGCACGGACACCTACATCGAGAAGGAATCCTCGATCAACGAGCAGATCGACCGCATGCGCCACTCGGCCACGCGGGCGCTGCTGGAGCGCGACGACGTCATCATCGTGGCGTCCGTGTCCTGCATCTACGGTATCGGCTCGGTCGAGACCTATTCGGAGATGACCGTGGACATCCGCAAGGGCGAGGTCGTCGCCCTGCCGGATCTGCTGCGCAAGCTGACCGAACTGCAATACAAGCGCAACGACGCGGCCTTCGGGCGCGGCCTGTTTCGGGTGCGCGGCGACACGGTGGAGTTGTTCCCCGCCCACATGGAGGACCGCGCCTGGCGCATCTCCCTGTTCGGGGACGAGATCGAGGGCATCCATGAGATCGACCCGCTGACCGGCGAGAAGATCGCCTCGCTGGAGGCCGTGCGCATCTACCCCAACAGCCACTACGTCACGCCCAAGCCGACGCTCAACCAGGCCATCGAGCAGATCAAGCGCGAGTTGAAGCTCCGCCTGGAGGAGTTCAACGCGCAGGGCAAGCTGCTGGAGGCACAGCGGCTGGAGCAGCGCACGACCTTCGACATCGAGATGATGGCAGCCACCGGCGCCTGCGCGGGCATCGAGAACTATTCGCGCTACCTCACCGGCCGGGCGCCGGGCGAGCCGCCGCCGACGCTGTTCGAATATCTGCCGGGCGACGCGCTGCTGATCGTGGACGAAAGCCACGTCATGGTGCCGCAGATCGGCGGCATGTACCGCGGCGACCGCATGCGCAAGGAAACCCTGTCCGAATACGGCTTCCGCCTGCCCAGCGCCATGGACAACCGTCCCCTGAAGTTCGAGGAGTGGGAGGGCATGCGCCCGCAGACGGTCTTCGTCTCCGCCACTCCCGGCAACTGGGAGATGGAGCGCACCGGCGGCGTCTTCGCCGAGCAGGTGGTCCGCCCCACTGGCCTGATCGACCCCGAGGTCATCATCCGTCCCACCGAAACCCAGGTGGACGACCTGATCCACGAGTGCAAGCAGGTGGTCGCCAAGGGCAACCGCGTGCTGGTCACCACCCTGACCAAGAAGATGGCCGAGGCGCTGACCGAGTACATGCACGAGGCGGGCTTGCGCGTCCGCTACATCCACTCCGACGTGGAGACGCTGGAGCGCATCGAGATCATTCGCGACCTGCGGTTGGGCGCCTACGACGTGCTGGTCGGCATCAACCTGCTGCGCGAGGGCCTGGACATCCCCGAATGCTCGCTGGTCGCCATTCTCGACGCGGACAAGGAAGGCTACCTGCGCTCCAAGACCTCGCTGATCCAGACCATCGGCCGCGCCGCCCGCAACGTGGAGGGTCGCGCGATCCTCTACGCCGATCGGGTCACCGGCAGCATGCAGTACGCCATCGACGAGACGGCGCGCCGCCGCGAGAAGCAGCAAGCCTACAACCTGGAGCACGGTATCACGCCGGAATCCGTGAAGAAGGCCATCGGCGACATTCTGGAGAGCGTCTACGAGCGCGGCGACCACGTCACCGTCAAGACCGGCCTGAACGCCAACGAACTGGTTGGCCACAACCTGAAGTCCGTCATGGCCGACATGGAAAAGCGCATGAAGGCCGCCGCCGCCGACCTGGAGTTCGAGGAGGCCGCGCGCCTGCGCGACGAACTGCGCCGGCTGGAAGCCATGGACCTCGGGTTGGAGCAACCCGGCAGGATCGGCATCAGCACCGCCCGCCAGGGTCGCGGCATCCCGGAAGGCGCACCCAAGAAGCAGGGCCGCCGGGCGAGGCGCTGAGTGGTTCGCTGATAAATCTTGCAAGCACGGCAAGTGACTGAATCGGCGCTAGAAAGCCCCTCTCCCTTGAGGGGAGAGGGGTTGGGGTGAGGGTGGCGCCGGCGAACGCCGGCCGGAAATCAATATCCGCCCTCCGGGCGTAACGACCCCTCATCCCAACCCTTCTCCCCCAAGGGGAGAAGGGCCACAAACCAATAGGTGTGCATGCCCTAGCACGTCAGCGGCCGGCCAGATCCAGCCCGGCGATCAGCGACCGCACCCAGGCCAGCGGCGGGTACTTGTCGGTGGAGGCGTGCCAGAACATCCGGGCCGTGAAGGTCGGCATGGAAAAGGGCAGGGGCGACACGCGCAGGTTTAGGTTGGCGCTTGCCGTCTCCGCCACCCGGCGTCCGATGACCAACACCAGATCGCTGCCGGCGACGAGCTGCGGCGCCAGCAGGAAATGGGCGACGGTCACGGCCACACGCCGCTTCAGCCCCAGCCGCGCGAGACATTCGTCGGCGACGCCGGTCCCGTCGCCGGCCTGGGAGACGAGCAGGCCCGGATGCTCCGTGAAGCGTTCCGGCGTCGGCGGGCCGTCGTGGTACGGGTGGCCGGGGCGGGTCACCATGGCGAACTCCTCCTCGAACAGCGGAAGGCTCTGCACCTCGGGCGCGCGGTCGTCCGTCACGGCCAGCGACAGGTCGGCTTTGCCTTCCCGCAGCAGCGCGATGGCCGAATGCCGGTCGGCCGCGACGACGCGCAGGTCAATTCCCGGCGCGACCGGGCCGAGCGTGGCGATCAGCCGCGGCATCAGCACGGCCGCCAGATAGTCGCTGGCGGCGATGCGGACGACCATCTCCGCCGTCGCCGGGTCGAAATCCTCGTGGCCCTGGAAGGTGGCCGTCAGCGCGGCCAAGGCGCGCGCCGCGTGCACGCGCACCTCCTCCGCGCGCGGGGTCAGGCGGTAGCCTTTGCCGTCGCGCACCAACAGCGGGTCGTCGAAGATCTCGCGCAGGCGGGCGAGCGCGCTGCTGGTCGCCGGCTGACTGCGCCCGATCCGGTCCGCCGCGCGCGAGACGTTGCGTTCCTCCAGCAGGGCGGCCAGAGCGATGATCAGGTTCAGGTCGATGGACCGTATATTCATAGTATGAATAGTCGTTATACAGAATGCCGCTTAGACAAATACCTCCGCCCGGCCGCACTGTCCACGGGTGTTCGGCGCGACGCCGAGTTTGCAGGAGGAAGCAACCATGACCACCAAGCAGATGACCACAAAGCAGTCGGCCATCGTCATCGGCGCCGGTCCCGGCCTCGGGCAGGCGCTCGCCCGGAAGTTCGGGCGTGAATTGGGCGAGGTGGCGCTGATCGCGCGTTCCGCCGATCACCTCGCGCCGCTCGTCAAGGAGTTGACGGACCTCGGGGTCACCGCGCACGGTTTCGCCGCCGACGCGGCAGACCTCGACGGGCTGCGCGCCACGATCCGGCAGGCCGTTTCGGCGATCTCCCCGCTGAAGGCGCTGATCTACAACGCGGCCGCGATCCGGCCGAGCCGTCCGTTGCAGCTTGACCCGCAGGGCTTCGCGCAGGAACTGGTGGTGGACGTGGTGGCGCCCCTGGCGGCGGCCCAGGCCGTGGCGCCGGTTCTGGAGGCCAACGGGGGCGGCAGCGTCCTGTTCACCGGCGGCGGTTTCGCGCTCTACCCCTATGCGGAGATGGCGGCCCTCAGCGCTGGCAAGGCGGCCTTGCGCAACCTCACCGCGACGCTGGCCGAGGAGCTGGAGCCCAAAAGCATCCGCACGGCCATCGTCACCATCTGCGGTTATCTGGCCGAGGAAGGCCGCTTCGCCCCGGCGACGGTCGCGGACGCCTATTGGGAGCTGCACGTCAACCCGCATGCGGAGGACCGCAAGCCGGAACTCACCTACGCGTGATGGTCCTCTCTGGCGAGGGCGGCGGTCACCGGGCCGGTCTCCCCGAACCCGATGGGCCGCCCATCGACCGACAGGAGAGGGCGCAGGCCGAGGCTGTTCGACAGGAAGGCCTCGTCCGCCCGCATCAGATCCTCGACGGTGACGGGCCGCTCCTCGGCCCCGCACCGCTCCAGGATCAGGGCGCGGCGGATGCCCGGCAGGGCGCCTTCCGACACCGGCGGGGTCAGCAGGTGGCCGTTCATGACCAGGAACAGGTTGGCAACGCTGGCCTCAGCGAGGCGTCCCGCGGTGTTGAGCAGCAACGCCTCTCCAGCACTCCGCTTCGCCGCCTCCTGCCGGGCCAGGATGGCGTCCAGGTAGTTCAGCGTCTTCAGCCGCGACAGGGGCGAGTGCTCGTTGCGTCGCGTGGATCGGGCGATCACCGCCTCGACCGGACCGGCGGGCGGTGCCGCCGGGGCGAGCGTCATCAGCACCGTCGGATGCGGTTCGGCGGGGGGAAGCACGCCGCGCGCCCCGACGCCGCGCGAGAGCGTCAGCCGCAGCGTGCCCTCGGCCAAGCCTCGCGCGGCGATGAGGTCCGCAACCGCCCCGGCCAGGACCGCCACCCCGTAGGGGATCGGCAGGTCGAGCACCGCCGCGCTCGCCTCCAGACGGGCGAGGTGCCGGTCGAGATGGCGCGCCTGTCCGCCGCCGACACGGATCGTTTCGAACAGGCCATCGCCCAGCGTGAAGCCCCGGTCGGCCGGGTCGATCCGCGCCTCGTCGGCGGGCAGCAGGCGCCCGTTCAGCCACACCACCATGCTTAGCTCCCCTCCAGCGCGCGCAGCAGCGGGCGCACTTTGACCAGCATTTCCTCATGTTCGGCGGCCGAGTCGGAATCGGCGACGATGCCGCCACCGGCCTGCGCGACCACCGCGTCCGGCGTGATGGAGAGCGTGCGGATGACGATGCTGCTGTCCATCGCGCCGTCGAAGCCGATCCAGGCGACCGACCCGCAATAGGCGCCCCGGCGCGCGGGCTCAAGCTCGTCGATGATTTCCATGGCGCGGATCTTCGGGGCGCCGGTGATGGACCCGCCAGGACAGGCGGCGCGCAGCAGATCCACGGGGCCAAGCCCCGTCCGCAGCCGCGCCGTGACGACGGAGACGAGGTGGTGGACGCTGGCGAAGCTCTCCAGCCCATAGAGGACCGGGACCTTCACGCTGCCGACCTCCGCGACGCGGGCGAGGTCGTTGCGCAGCAGGTCGGTGATCATCAGATTTTCCGCGCGGTCCTTCTCGCTGGCCCGCAGGTCGGCGGCGGCGGCGGCGTCCTGGATCGGGTCGGCGTGGCGGGGGCGGGTGCCCTTGATCGGGCGCGTCTCGATCTCTCCCGTCGCGGCCAGTTGGATGAACCGCTCCGGCGAGGCGCTGGCGATGCGCAGGCGGGGGCCGCAGTTCAGGAAGGCCGCGAAGGGGGCGGGGCTCAGCGCGCGCAGCCGCTCGTACAGGGCGTAGTCGTCGAGGCTGGTGGGGCGATCGGCCAGGAAACGCTGCGTGAAATTGGCCTGATAGATGTCCCCGGCCCTGATGTAGTCCAGCACGCGTCCGACCCGTTCCAGATAGTCGGCGCGCGACAGTTCCGAATGCCAGGAGGACGGCGCGAGACCGCCCGGCGGGGGTGGAGCCTCGGACAGGTGCCGGGCCATCGCGCGGGCGCGGCCTTCGGCCTCCGGTCGGGCGGCGATCACCCAGGCGCGGCGCTCCGCATGATCGAAGGCGGCCACCACGTCGTGAAAGCCGAAGGCCATGTCCGGCTGCCCGCCGGGATTTCCGTGCCGGGACCGCAGGCGCTCCAGCCGCAGCCCCGCCTCGTAGCCGATGAAGCCGACCGCGCCTCCGGTGAAGGGGACCGGCCCGGGCGTCCCAAGCTCCGCGTGACGGGCGAGTTCGCGGGCCAGAACGTCGAAGGGATCGCCCGCCGTCTCCGCGCCGTCGACGAACACCCGCCCGTCCACAGACTCCACCGTTCGGAACGGCTCGGCGACGATATAGCTGAAGCGCCCGTGCCGTGGATGGCCGGCAGCGCTGTCCAGCAGCATGGCCCAGGGCTGGGCGGCCCAGCGGCGGAAGGCGGCGGCGGGGTCGGAGCAGGAAATGGGAATCGCCAGCATGGCGCCGGATCGTCCTGAAAAGCGCGCGCTGCGTTACATCTGGATCGTCGCGCCGCCATCGACCACCAGAACGTGGCCGTTGACGTAGGACGCGGCGTCGGAGGCCAGGAACACGGCGGCTCCGGCGATCTCCTCCGGACGGCCCCAGCGGCGGAGCGGGGTGCGGCCCTCGAAATAGGCCGACAGCGTGGGATCGCCGACGATGCCGGCGTTGGTCTCGGTGGCGAAGAAGCCGGGGGCGATGGCGTTGCTGGTCAGGCCGTGGGGGCCGTACTCGACGGCGAGCGCCCGCACCATGCCGGTCAGGCCGGCCTTGGCGGCGCTGTAGACGGCGTCGTTGGCCTTGGCGACATGGCCCCCGGCGATGGAGGTGACGGCGATCAGGCGGCCGGTCCCACGGGGCAGCATCAGCCGCGCCGCCTCCCGCGCCAGCACCAGCCCCGACGCCAGATCGACGTCGAGCAGTGAGGAAATCTCGTCGTCGGAGAAGTCGGCCAGGGGCTTGCGGTTGCGCTGGCCGACGTTCTGGACGAGCACGTCGAGGCGCCCGTACTCCCGCCCGATGCGGGCGAAGGCGTCGCGCACCGCCGCGCGGTCGGCCACGTCGAAGGCCAGGATGGAGGCACGCCCGCCGGCCGCCACGATGCGCTCCGCCTGTTCGTCCAGCCGCGCCGTGTCGCGGCCGTTCAGCAGGACATGCGCGCCGGCCCCGCTGAGCGCGCGGGCGATCTCCAGGCCAAGGCCCCGCCCGGAGCCGGTGACCAGGGCGACTTTGCCCTCCAGGGAGAAGGCGGACAGAGAGGGAAGGGACGAGCCAGTCATGATCACCCCAGTCATGGTCACCAATGCGCAAAGGACCGGCCCCTTCATACAGGCTTCGCGCACGCCGGGGAACCGGCCGTCATAGGCCGGCACGCCGGTTCGGCCGAGGGTGCCCATCCGGAGTCGGCCCATTGTTCGGTGTTCCCGCGCGATGAAGCTGTGTCAGACTGTCGCAGTGGAGAGGCATCGAGAGGCGTCCGCATGGAAAGCCGTCGCAACCAGCCGCAAAGACACATCGTCCTCGCCTCGCACCCCGGCGGCGCCAAGCCGCGCTACACGCCGGTGCACTGGGGGGCGGGCACGGCCGCGGAGCGGGGGCCGGTGGTGGCGTCGCTCTCCGACCCCACCCACCGCAACGCCATCGGCGCGCACGCCGGCAGCTACGCCGTCTATCGGGCGCTGGCGGTGGCGGCCGGGCAGCTCAGCGCCTATCACGTTCCGGACCTGACCAACACCGCGCCGGCCGAGACGGTGGCGCCGCAGCCGCAATGGTTCGACCCGGAGAAGATCGTCTCCCTCGACCCCTTCGGCCACATGGTCAGCGAGGTCTTCGGCGAGCATCTGGACCGCGGCGTCGACGTGCGCCCAACCATCGCCGTCACCAAGGCCCGCATCAAGATGCCGGAGTTGGCCGATGCCATGGCCGCCGGCCGGCTGTCCGCCGACGGGCAAATCCTGCTGCCGGGCGGCGACGCGCGGGTCACCAAAATCGCCATCGAACCGGTGTGGTTCCTGCCTGGCATCGCCAAGCGCTTCGGCATCACCGAAAACGCGCTGCGCCGCGGCCTGTTCGAGCACACCGGCGGCATGTTCCCGGAACTGGTGACGCGGACCGACCTGAAGGTCTTTCTGCCGCCGATCAATGGGCTGACCGTCTACATCTTCGGCGACATCGCCGCCATAGCCGACCCGGCGCGCAAGGTCGCCTGCCGGGTGCATGACGAGTGCAACGGGTCGGACGTGTTCGGCTCCGACATCTGCACATGCCGCCCCTACCTGACGCACGGCATCGAGGAGTGCATCCGCACCGCCCAGGACAACGGCGTCGGCCTCGTCATCTACAACCGCAAGGAAGGGCGCGCGTTGGGCGAGGTGACGAAGTTCCTTGTCTACAACGCCCGCAAGCGGCAGCCCGGCGGCGATCGTGCCGACGCCTATTTCGAGCGGACGGAGTGCGTGGCCGGCGTGCAGGACATGCGCTTTCAGGAGCTGATGCCCGACGTCTTCCACTGGCTGGGCGTGACGCGCATCGACCGCATGGTCTCCATGAGCAACATGAAGTCCGACGCCATCCGCCGCGCCGGGATCGAAATCGTCGATCAGATCCCCATCCCCGACGATCTGATCCCCGACGACGCCAAGGTGGAGATGGACGCCAAGAAGGCCGCCGGCTATTTCACCCCGATCGTGCCGACGGCGGAGGAGTTGGCGACCGCCAAGGGCCGGGGGCTGAAGGATTGAGCGCGGCGTCCGACAACGTTGCGTGGCTGCTGTCCGCCGACGCGGTGCGGGAGCGCGCGCACGCGCTGCTCGCCGAAGCCGAACGGGGTGCACTCGCCTATTTCGAGGTCCGGCCGGACCGGTTGGGCGCCGCCGCCGACCTCGTGGCGGAGGTGACGCGGGAGGCCTATCCGGATCTGGAGGTTCCCTACCACAGCCGCTGGCGGCACTTCGTCGTGGCGGGGGACGACCGCTGGGCGACGCTGGCGGCGGGGCTGGACGCCGATCGGGACGAGGTGGCGCGCATCCGCTTCGACCTTGTCGTGACCAGCGTGCTGCTGGACGCCGGGGCCGGGGAGCGCTGGCGCTACCGCGAGGCGGGCGGGGTGGAGCTGGCACGGTCGGAAGGGCTCGCCATCGCCAGCTTCGACCTGTTCCGGGCGGGGGCTTTTTCCAAAGAGCCCGGCCAGCCCTTGCGGGCGGACGCGGCGGCGCTGGCCAGCGTCGGCGCGGACGACCTCGCGCAGGGATTCCAGGTGACGGCGGACAACCCGCTCGTGGGGCTGGAGGGGCGGGCGGCGCTGCTGCGCCGGCTGGGCGACGCGCTGAGAGCAATGCCGGAATTGTTCGGCGCTCCGGGGCGGGTCGGCAACCTCTACGACGCGCTGAAGGCCCAGGCCGTGGACGGGATGCTGGCGGCCTCCGTGATTCTCGACGCGGTGCTGCGGGGGCTGGGGCCGATCTGGCCGGGGCGGATCGTGCTGGAGGGCGTCAATCTGGGCGACGTCTGGCGGCATTCGGTCGGTGGGCTGGTACCCTTTCACAAGCTGTCGCAGTGGCTGAGCTATTCGCTGGTGGAGCCGCTGGAGGACGCCGGCATCCGCGTCACCGGGCTGGACCGGCTGACCGGGCTGCCGGAATACCGCAACGGCGGACTGCTGGTGGACACCGGCGTTCTAGTCCCAAAGCAGCCCCGAATCCTCGCTGAACCGCTGGAGGTCGGCGACGAGGCGGTGGTGGAGTGGCGGGCGCTGACCGTGGCCTTGCTCGACCGGCTGGCCGACGAGGTGCGCGCGCGCCTCGGCGTGCCGGCGGAGGACTTTCCGCTCGCCAAGGTCCTGCAAGGCGGGACCTGGACGGCAGGGCGCGTCATCGCCCGGCGGCTGCGCCCCGACGGCGGCCCGCCGATCCGCATCCGCAGCGACGGCACCGTGTTCTGACTTGCGCGGAGGAAACGACCCTCATGCCCATCCCGACGCTGACCCTGATCGACCACCCGCTGGTCCAGCACAAGCTGACCCTGCTGCGGCGGAAGGACACGCCCACCGCCCGCTTCAACGAGGTGATGCGGGAGCTGTCGCAGCTGATGGGCTATGAACTGACGCGCGACCTGCCGCTGGAACACCGCCCGGTGGAAACGCCGCTGACCAGCTTCGACGCGCCGATCTTGACCGGAAAGAAGCTGTGCCTCGTGGCGATCATGCGGGCGGGCCAGGGGATGCTGGACGGCATGCGCACCTTGCTGCCCTCCGCCCGCATCGGCCACATCGGCCTCTACCGCGACCAGGAGACACTGACCCCCGTCGAGTATTTCTTCAAGGTTCCCGAGGACATCGAAGAGCGGCTGGTCATCCTGGTCGATCCCATCCTGGCGACGGGGCATACGGCGACGGCAGCGGTGCATCGGCTGAAGGACGCGGGTGCCGCCTCCATCAAGCTGGCCGTGCTGGTGGCGGCACCCGAGGGCCTGCGCAGCTTTTACGACGAGCATCCCGACGTGCCCGTCTACGCCGCGTCGGTGGACGAGGGACTGAACGAGCACGGCTACATTCTGCCCGGCATCGGGGATGCCGGCGACCGGCTGTACGGGACGCGCTAACCGGCGCGGAACGTTTCCCCTTTCCGTTGTGTTGCCGCTTCGTTGTGTTTCCGCTGTGTCTGAAGAGGGGACAGACATGGTCACCGCCACGTACCGCATCATCCGTCATGCCGACGGCCGCTCTTTCTATGACGGCGAGCCCATCACGCTCGCCGACGCGCAGATCATGATCAACGACGCCATCGCCCGCGGCGACCTGGAGGTGGGATCCTTCCTCCATGTCGACGAGGACATGCTGCTGATCGAACGCGAGGCGACAGCTTAGGTCACCGTCATACGCCTGTCATGGCTGTCGGGTAAGGTCCCGCTCCGGCGCGTTGCCGTTTCTTCAGGCGCGAGGAAGGACCCGGTGCTCGACACGTTCCCGACCATCAGCATTCGCCCCTCCACGGAGGAGGATGTGCCGGCGATGCTGGAGATCTACAGCTATCACATCCAGCACGGCCTCGGTCCCTTCGACATCGAACCCCTGCACCCGGAGGAGCTGAAGCGGCGGCGCAAGGCGATGCTGAAGCGCCGGCTGCCGCACCTCGTCGCCGACATCGGCGGAACGGTCGTCGGCTACGCCTACGCCGCGCAGTTCCGCAAGCGCCCGGCCTACCGCTACACGGTCGAGCATTCGATCTACGTCCACAAGGACCACCACGGGAAGGGGATCGGGCGCCGCCTGCTGCCCGCGCTGATCGACGCCTGCGCCGCCGCCGGCTGCCGGCAGATGATCGCCGTGGTGGACAGCGCCAACACCCCCTCGCTGCGCCTGCACGAGGCCTGCGGCTTCACGCGGTCCGGCATCCTGAAGTCGGTCGGATTCAAGTTCGGGCGCTGGACCGACAGCGTCTTCATGCAGCGCGCCCTCGGCCCCTCCGACACGATCCTGCCCGACGACCATCTGGGCGGCCTCGTCATGGCCGGCGACTGACCCGCGCTTTCCCCTTCCTTTCCTCACGCCATTCGAACCTGGAGACCAGGCATGGAGTTCTTTCGCCGTTTCACCTTCCTGGTCTGCGCGCCGGCCTTCGACGCCGATGAGCTGGAAGGGGTCCGTCTTCAGCAGATCACCGCCGAGATGGAGCGGCTGGGCTTCGAGGTGATCCGGGCGCGCCGGGTGGAGGACGCCGAACTCGCCATCCGCACGGACGCGGCCATCGGCTGCATGGTCGTGGATTGGGGCAAGCGCGGCATGGACGGCAAGACCGCCTCCCTGATCGCGCTGGCCCGCCGCCGCGGGCTGGAAATGCCGATCATCCTGCTGGTGCGCCGCCAGCGGCTGGAGAACATCCCGGTGGACGTGCTGAACCAGGTGGACGGCTACGTCTTCCTGGCGGAAGAAACGCCGGAGTTCATCGCCAAGAATCTCGTCAGCCGGCTGAAGCAGTATGCCGACACGCTGAAGACGCCCTTTTTCGGCGCGTTGGTCGATTACGCGGAAGAGGGCAACCAGCTGTGGACCTGCCCCGGCCACAACGGCGGCATCTTCTACAGCCGCAGCCCCATCGGCCGCATCTTCGTGGAGCATCTGGGCGAAGCCGTCTTCCGCGACGACATCGACAACTCCGTGCTGGAGATGGGCGACCTGCTGGTCCATGAGGGGCCGGCGCTCCAGGCGCAGAAGGAGGCGGCGCGCATCTTTGGCGCGGAGCGGACCTACTTCGTGCTGAACGGCACCTCGGCCTCCAACAAGATCGTGCTGTCGGCGCTGGTGGCGGAAGACGATCTCGTGCTGTTCGACCGCAACAACCACAAGGCCGCCCACCACGGCAGCCTGTTCCTGGGCGGCGGCATCCCGATCTTTCTGGAAACCGACCGCAACGCCTACGGCCTGATCGGCCCCATCGATCCCAAGGCGCTGGACGAGGAACGCATCCGCGAGAAGATCCGCCGCAACCCGCTGGTCCGGGATCCGAACGCCTGGAAGCGGGAGCGGCCCTTCCGCGCCGCGGTGATCCAGCAGTGCAGCTATGACGGCACGATCTACAGCGCGGAGGCGATCCTGGCCAAGATCGGCCACCTCTGCGACTACATCCTGTTCGACGAGGCCTGGGCGGGCTTCCTGAAGTTCCACCCGCTGTTCAAGGGCCGATTCGCCATGGGGCTGGAGGGCCTGCACGACGGGCATCCGGGCATCATCGCCACCCAGTCCACGCACAAGCAGCTCGCCAGCTTTTCCCAGGCGTCGCAGATCCATGTGAAGGACAGCCACATCAAGGGACAGCGCCGCCGCGTGGAGCATCGCCGCTTCAACGAGACCTTTCTGCTGCACGCCTCCACCTCGCCCTTCTACCCGCTGTTCGCGTCGCTGGACGTGGGCGCGCAGATGATGAAGGGCCGCTCCGGCGAGGTGCTGTGGGACGACACGATCAGGCTGGGCATCGAACTGCGCAAGAAGCTCCGCGCCATCCGCAAGGAGTTCGAGGAGCGCGAGGCCGATCCCGCCCGCCGCTGGTTCTTCGACCCCTTCGTCCCCGACCGCGTGACGGTGGACGACGAAGACATGGCCTGGGAGGACGCGCCGACCGACGAGCTGGCCGCCAATGTCCGCCATTGGGAGTTCCAGCCCGGCGCTTATTGGCACGGCTTCCGCCGGGTCGAGGCGGGCTACGCCATGACCGACCCGAACAAGCTGACCCTGCTGACTCCCGGCTTCGACCGGCGGACTGGAGCCTACGAGGATCACGGCATTCCGGCGCCGGTTCTCGCCCAGTATCTGCGCGAAAACCGGATCGTGCCGGAGAAGAACGACCTGAACTCCATCCTCTTCCTGCTGACGCCGGGCGTGGAATCGAGCAAGGCCGGCACGCTGCTCAGCGCGCTGGTCGCCTTCAAGCGGCTGCACGACGACAACGCGCCGCTGGAGGACGTGATTCCAGAGTTCGTGAACCGCCGGCCCAAGCGCTACGCCGGCCGTCGCCTGCGCGACCTGTGCAACGCGATGCACGCCTTCTACCGCGAGCGCGGGACCAGCGAGCTTCAGCGCCGCATTTTCCAGCCGGAGCATCTGCCGGAGATGGTCATGCCCCCGCGTGAGGCGGTGCGGCATCTGGTGCGCAACAACGTCGATTACCTGCCCATCGACCGGGTGGCCGGCCGGATCGCCACGACCCTGTTCGTGGTCTACCCGCCGGGCATCGCGACCATCGTACCGGGCGAGCGGCTGGACGAGCGCGCGAAGCCGATGATCGACTACCTGAAGGTCTTCCAGGACGGCGCCAACCGCTTCCCCGGATTCGACAACGAGATCCAGGGCCTGTACCGCGAGGTCGAAGCCGATGGCTCGACCCGCTTCTACACCTATGTGGTCCGGGAGGAGTGAGGGACGCCGACTCCAGCCCCTCTCCCATCACCGATGGGAGAGGGGGCTTTAACACATCACCGCGGCGTGTGCAGGGCCGAGGCGGCGATGGACGGGGGCACGGGGACCTTCGGTCCGTCGTCGCAGCGGAGCTGGCGGGCGACGGCGTGCAGGGTGCCGTGATGGACGCGGCACAGGGTGCCGGTCGCGTCGCGGTGATAGAGGCGGACGAACTGCGCCGGCGGCGCGCCGGGTTCGGCATGGACCTCCACCTCGACCAGGGTGGAGCAGTGGGGGCAGGCCGTCGCCGGATCGGTGGAGTCGAAGTCGATCCCCGCTTCCAGGCAGCGTTGCGCGAAAGCTTCCAGCAGCACCGACGCGTTGCCGGTCTCCTCAAGCCCGCGCAGGACGCGGACGACCTCGTGCGTGTGGCGGAAGCCGCGGAGCAACAGGCCGGCTGCGGAGTTCCGGTCGTGGATGACCAGCTTCATCATGACGCGAGCGCCATCGAATAGGCCGCGCCTTCGGCATTGGCGTTGGCGGGGACATTGGCGGCGTTGCCGTTGGCGGCGGCGCGGCCGTTCCACACGCGCTGGCGGATGCGCATCTGCGCGCGGCAGTCGGTGGAACAATACAGCGGCGCCGGACCGCGGTGCGACGTCCGCGCAAAGGGGCGGGCGCAGCAGGCGCAGTGCAGACGGGAACCGTGGTGTGCAGACATGTGCATGACGTGTTCGTGGCCCATTTCAAAGATTGGCCGCACTATACGGATGCACTGTTACAGTTTTAGGCGCGGCGAGGAGCTAACCCTTCTGCGCCGAAGTGTTCGCGCCCCCCTTGCGTCGTGGATATTACCCGACGTTTGGCGTCTGGTACTTTCGGCCGGGCACGGCGAACAGGCCGGCCGTCAGGCTCTTCGCCATGTGGTTGGCCTTCGCCACGGCCTGCTCCGCGTAAGGCGCTGGCAGCACCTCCGTTGCGGTTTCCTGGAACAGGGCCAGCCAGCGCGTGAAGGACTCCGGCGTCAGGTCCAGATCGACGTGCGCCATGAAGGGGTGGCCCTTGTAGCTTTTCGCGCCGAGCAGATGGGAGGCCCAGAACCGCTCGATTACCTCGAAATGCTCCTCCCAGTCGGTGACGCCGGTGAAGGTGTGGCCGATCACCGGGTCGCGCAGCGCCTTGTCATAGAAGCGCCGGACGAGCGTGGCGATGTCGCGGTCGGTGATCGGGCTGCCCGTGGGGGTGGAGGCTGGCTGGTGCATCGGCATTCTCCGGTTGAGGTATTTTCCGGTTGGAGCAGTCTACGCTGCGATGCGGCAATAAGGCCCGCGTCAAAAGGTAACTGGGTAAAATTAGCGAACATTTTATATTATGACGAACAGAGTATGACCCGCATCGTCGCACCGGCCCGGCGCGCGTTCCCCGAGGGATCGTTCCATGTTCAAGACGTTCTTTGCCGCCGCCTCCCTGATCGGAGCCCTGCTGGGCGCGACCGTGCCGACGGCGGCCCAGACGGCCACCGGAGCCAGCGCCGGAACCACGCCGTTCCGAATCGGGATCGCGCCGCACACCAGCGCGCGGGTGATCATCGAACAGTACCAGCCGGTCCGCCACGCGGTGGAAAAGGCGCTTGGCCAGCCGGTGGAGATCGTCACCGCCCCCGACTTTACCGCCTTTGCCCGCCGCGCCATCGACCAGGAATACGACATGGCGGTGACCACCGGGCATCAGGCGCAGCTGCTGCGCAAGGACGCCGGCTATCGCCCGCTGCTGACCTACAAGGCGGACTTCAAGTCGGTGGTCGTCGCCGCCAACACCGCGCCTTACACCGACGCGGCGTCGCTGCGCGGGACCACGGTGCTTGGCCTGAACCCGTCCTCGCTGGTGACGCTCTGGGGCCAGCACTGGCTGAAGGACAACAAGGTCGAAACGCAGATCCGCTACGTCAGCGCCGCCGACAGCGTGGCGCAGCTCCTGCTGTCCGGCGACGGCTCGGCGGGGTTCATGTCGCTCGCCAACCTGCAGAAGCTGGCGCCCGACGTGCAGGCGCGGCTGAAGATCATCGCGGAAAGCCGGCCGATGGCCGGGCGGGTCTATCTGGTCAACGCCCGCGAGACCGGGCGCTGGAAGACGATCCATGACGCCCTGCTGGCCTTCGGTGAGACCGCGGATGGCCGCGCCTATTTCGACGCCAACACGCTGGGCGGCTACCGCGAGGTGAGCGACGAGGAGCTTGCGTCCATGGACCCCCTGGCCGACGAAGTGCGGCAGGTCCTGAAGGCCCCCAAATGAGCGGGCGGCGCGTCGCGCCCTGGCGGACCCTGCGCGGCCGGCTGCTGTTCGCCGCCGTCTGCGTGGAAGCGGTGATGCTGACCCTGCTGGTCGCCAACAGCGTCCGCCTGCTGTACGGAAGCTTGGCGGAACAGGCGCAGTTGCACGCCAACCAAGTGACCCCGGTGCTGAACGCCGCGCTGGTGGCGCCGCTGGCACAGCGCGACTACGCCACCCTGCAGGCGGTGCTGGACGAAAGCCGGTCCGTGGGGGGCGTTGAGTATCTGGCCGTGCAGGACAGCATGGGGAAGCTGGTCGCCATCAGCGGCTGGCCGCGCGACCGCGCCCTGCCGGAACCGGACGAGGGGCTGACGCTGGACGACAAGAACGGCGGCGCGCGCTTCGACGTGCGGGCGCCGGTGGCGCTGGCCGGGCAGGCGCTCGGGTCGGTGCAGTTCGGCCTTGGTCTCGGCCACATCATCGCGGCGCGGAAACTCCTCGTCACGCAGGGCGTCGCCATCGCGCTGGTGGAGGTCCTGCTGTCCGCCGGCCTGCTGACGATGATCGGCTTCTTCCTCACGCGGCACCTGACGGCGCTGACCCGGGCGAGCGAGGCGGTGGCGGGCGGCAACTACGCCCCCGATGCCCTGGCGGAGGGGGAGGACGACATCGGCCGTCTGGGCGCCGCCTTCAACGCCATGTCGCGGGCCATCAAGGAGCGCGTGGACCAGCTGACCCTGGCGCTGGACGAGCAGGAAAAGCTGGCGCGCGATGTGGAGCAGGAGCGCGCGCGCCTGTCGGCGCTGCTGGCCGCGATGGACATCGGCATCCTGTTCGTCGGTCCGGACGGCCGCATCGCCTACACGAATCCGGCCTTCTGCCGCCTGTTCGGGCTGGAGGGCGTGACCGTCGGCGCCAGCCTCACCGATGTCATGGCGGCGGCCGGCAACGCCGCGGCGCTTGCCGCGGTGGAGGAGGACGAACTGCGGGAGATGGCGCTGGACAACGGGCGTGTCGTCACCTGGCACAACGTCCCGGTGCGCAGCGCCGCGGGCGCCCGGATCGGCAAGCTGTGGATCAGCATCGACGTCACGGAAACCCGTCAGGCCTCCCAACAGCTCCTTCAGGCCAAGGAGGCCGCGGAGGCTGCGAGCCGCGCCAAGACCGAGTTCCTGGCGACCGTCAGCCACGAGCTGCGCACGCCCATGAACGGCGTGCTGGGCAACCTCGCCCTCCTCGCCGACAGCAACCTCGCCACCGAAGAACAGCGGCTCGCCCTGGTGGCGCGGCAGTCGGCGGAAAGCCTGCTGCGGCTGCTGGACGACATCCTCGACCTGTCCAAGCTGGAATCCCGGCGGTTCGAGCTGGAGGAGGCGGACTGCGCGCCCGAGGACATCGTGGAGACGGTGCTGGAGGTGATGCGCCCGCGCGCCTTCGAGAAGGGGCTGGTCCTGACCTCCCGCATGATGCCGACCGTGCCCGACGTGGTGGTGACGGACCCGGCGCGGCTGCGGCAGATCCTGTTCAACCTCGTCGGCAACGCGGTCAAGTTCACCCATTCCGGCCATGTCGCGGTGCGCGTCCGGCGAGGCCGGGACCTGAGCGACGACCGGTTCCTGCTGGAATTCGAGGTGGAAGACACCGGCATCGGCATCGCCGCCGACGCCGTGTCCCACCTGTTCGAGCGCTTCACCCAGGCCGACAGTTCCATCACCCGGCGCTACGGCGGCACGGGCCTTGGGCTCGCCATCTGCAAGGAGCTGTGCAAGGCGCTCGGCGGGACGATCGAGGTGGACACGGCACCCGGGCGGGGCAGCGTCTTCCGCTTCTCCGTGGCCAGCCGGCCCGGCGACCCGTCCGCCCTGCGCAAGAACGCCTTGGCCGCCCCGGCGGAGGCGGTGGACCTGCCGAACCTGCGGATCCTCGCCGCCGACGACAACCAGATCAACCGCGACATCGTGCGCGGCATCCTGGAGCGGGCCGGGCACCATGTGACCCTGGCGGAGGACGGCGGCGAGGCGGTGCGGCTCGCCAAGGCGCAGCCCTTCGACCTCGTGCTGATGGACATTCAGATGCCGGACATGGACGGCCTGACCGCCACGCGCCTGATCCGGCAACTGGGAACACCGAACAGCCGGATTCCGGTCATCGCTCTGACGGCCCACGCGTCGGGCAGTTCGCGGCCGGAATGCATCGACGCCGGCATGAACGGCTTCGTCGCCAAGCCCCTGCGCCCGGCCGAGCTGTTCCGCGAAATGGCCGCCGTGCTGCACGCCGCCCCGCCGGCCGGGACGGCGCTTCCGGCCGGTGGGCCGGTTACGACGCCGGCGCAAGACCTGATCGACACGGAGCAGATGCAGGCTCTGGTCGATGCCCTGGGCGCGGAGGGCTGGCAGGAAACGCTGGCCGCCTTCTCCGACAGCGCGCGCAATTACATCGAGCAGCTCGGCGCCTGCCTCGCGGCCGGGGAGGAGCACAAGCGCGCCGCGCACACCTTGAAGGGCTTGGCCTGGAACGTCGGCGCCAAGCGGCTGGGGGATCAGGCTCTGGCCCTGGAGGATGCGCCGCCGGGCGAGGCCGCAGGACTCGCCGCCGCCCTCGACGGCATCCTCGGTGAGACGCTGGAGGCTTTCGAGGTTGCTTAGCCGGTGACGAGCACGGCGAGCACTTCGGAGGCCAGGACGGTCGGCTTGATCGGCTTGCGCACCACGCGGCAGACGCCGAGCCGCTGGAAGGCCGCCATGCTGAGTTCCTGGGGCACGCGCTCGTCGATGCCGGACAGGACGATGACCTTCAGGTTGGGGCGGAGGTTTCGCGCCGCCTGGATGACCTCGAACCCGTCATGCTCCGGCATGATGATGTCGGTGACCAGCAGGTCGAAGTCCGTGAAAGTCAGTGCTTCGATGGCTTGCTGCGCGCTCCCGCAGGCGGTCACCACATGCTCGTCCTTCTCCAGGATTTTGGAGACGATGTTGCGGGACACTGGATCGTCGTCGACCACGAGAATCTTTGCCATTGCCGTCAACCAGTGCTCTGTGGGCTGAAGGAAAGCCCCTGTTTCGTTTCGCGCTCTTCCGGAGGCCGATGCCGGTCCCTAGCGATGCCTGTGCGATATTTTACGCCGAAAGTCTTAACGACCCGTCGAAGGGCGGGCGTGTTCCGCGCTTTCGGCACCGCAATGCCGCCAATGGAGAGCGTTGTGGCGAGCATTGACTTGAGGATTCGCCCGCGTAAACTGAGGGCGCTTTCAAACCGAAGGCACCCGGCTGCCCAGTCAGGGGGCCGGGGTTGGCGTCATATCGCTTGCTTGAGGATGTGACATGAGCACCGCCCTTGCGCTGTCCGCGCCGCTGTCCGGCGAGTCCCTGTCCCGCTACATCGAACAGGTCCACCGCTTCCCGGTCCTGGGGGCGGAGGAGGAGTATGTCCTCGCCACCGCATGGCGCCAGCATGGCGACATGGAAGCCGCCCGCAAGCTGGTCACCAGCCATCTGCGGCTGGTCGTGAAGATCGCGACGGGGTTCCGCGGCTACGGCCTTCCCATGACCGATCTGATCGGCGAGGGGAACCTGGGCCTGATGACCGCCGTCCGCAAGTTCGAGCCGGACCGGGGCTTCCGCCTGTCCACCTATGCGATGTGGTGGATCAAGGCCGCGATCCAGGAATACATCCTGCGCTCCTGGAGTCTGGTGAAGCTGGGCACGACCACCGCCCAGAAGAAGCTGTTTTTCGGGCTGTCCCGCCTGAAGCGCAAGCTGGGCGAATTCGGCAGCGGCGACCTGAAGCCGGAGAGCGTCAGCACCATCGCGCGGGAACTCGACGTGCCGGAATCGGACGTCGTCGAGGTCAACCGCCGCTTCGTCCAGCCGGTCGCCTCCTTGAACGCGCCTCTGTCGGAGGACGGCGGCGGCGAGGTAATGGACCTGCTGCCCGATGAACGCCCGACCGTCGAAGACGCGCTGCTGGACCGCAGCGAGGCTGAGCATCGCCGCGCCATGCTGCATGAGGCGCTGGAGGTGCTGAACGAACGCGAACGCACCATCCTGATGGAGCGGCGCCTCAACCCGCAGCCGAAAACGCTGGAGGATCTGGCCGGCGTTTTCGGCGTCAGCCGCGAGCGCATCCGCCAGATCGAGGAGCGCGCCTTCCAGAAGGTGGCGCAACGGGTGCTCGCCCTGTCCGCCGCGGCCTGAGCCGAATTCTCCATTGGACCACGCATCCCGCCGGCGCATGCCCGGCGGGGCGTGACAAACGGCCCCGGTGCCCGCTCCGGTGGGTTGATCCGCCCCAGCCCGTCGTCTATACCGAAGGAATTAGGACTTTGAGGCGGCGGCATCCATCGGGGCCGAGGCGACCACATTCCGTCCGTTGGTTGTGCAAACGGAAGTGGTTGTGTGCGATAAATGGTGCGGACGCGCTTCGAAATCTTGGAAAACGATTCGCAAGCGGTCATAATGACAACCCGTCAGGCGCGACCATCGGTATAGTCGCATCCGGCGATGTCTTGAAAAGCGGGTACGGTTTTGTCGAACGTGGCTCCGGCACAGCAACAGGACTCCGACGGTTCGCCTGTCCCGGCGCTGTCGCGCGCGCCGGAATTCCTGGCGTCGCTGGCGGCCAGCTTCCTCGACCACGCGGCCTTCGCGCTCGTCTACATGGACGGCGAACACCGTTGCGTGCATGTCGATGAGCGTTTTGCCACCGCCATGAAGGACGTCCCGGCCGCGCTGGTCGGGCAGCGACTCGCCGACCTTGATCACACTGTGGCCCGTGCCGTGGCACGGGCGCTGGAGCAGGCGGCCCGCACGGGGTCGGCAGCACCGGTGGACTGCGAGGTCGAACGGCCGGGGGGCGGCCGGGCGCTGCTGACGGGCTGCGTCGTGCCGCACCTCGATGGGGACGGAACGATCAACGGCTTCCTCGGCGTGTTCCAGGACGTGACCGATCCGGAGCGCATCGCGGACTATGTCATGCGCCGCGATCCCTTCGTCACGACGCTGCTCGACGCCGCGGTGGACGGAGTCGTCGTTTCGGATCGCAGCGGTATCATCCGCACCATCAACAAGGCTTGCTGCACCCTGTTCGGTTACGAGGAGGCGGAGCTGATCGGGCGGAACGTCTCCGTTCTGATGCCGTCGCCCTTCTCGCGCGATCACGACAAGTACGTCCAAACCTACCTGGAAACCGACCGCAAGAAGATCATCGGCATCGGGCGCGACTCGCTGGGCAAGCGCAAGGACGGGACCGTTTTTCCCATCCACCTCAGCGTCGGCCAGGCGCGGGTGGGCGACGAGGTCACCTTCGTCGGCATCATCCGCGACATTTCCGAACGTCTGGCGGCGGAGCAGCGCGCCTCCTACCTCGCGCGGCACGACCCGCTGACCGGCGTGCTGACCCGCACCGCCTTCCTGGAAGAGTGCGAGGCGGTGCTGGCCCAGGCGCCGGCGGGCGACGGGCAGGGGCTCTACGCGCTCTACGCCCTGGACGTGGACCAGTTCAGCGACATCAACGAGGCTTTCGGCTTCCATGTCGGCGACGCCGCGCTGAAGGCGATGGTCAGCCGCGTGACGGAGGTGCTGCCGCCGCAAACCTACGTTTGCCGCATCGCCGCCGACGAGTTCGCCGCCCTGTCGCGGGTGGATAATGCGGACCATGCGCAAACCCTGGCGGACCTGCTGCACGACCGCCTGACCGCGTCGATCTACGCCGACCGCCATTGGGTGCGCCTGCGCCTGTCCATCGGCGCCGCCGTGCAGGACGACGACGTGCGCACGCTGGAGGAGCTGAACGCCAAGGCCAAGCTGGCGCTTCAGGCCGCTCAGCACAACGGCGGCAACTCCGTCTGCTTCTACACGCCGGAAATGGCCGCTGCCGCGACGCGGCGCATGTTCCTGACCATGCATCTCGCCCACGCCATCGAGCGGAACGAGCTGCACATGGTCTACCAACCCATCGTTGAGGCCAAATCCGGCCAGGTGGTCAGCGCCGAGGCGCTGCTGCGCTGGACCCATCACACGCTGGGGCCGGTGTCCCCGGGCGAATTCATCCCGGTGGCGGAGGAAAGCGGCCTGATCGTCCCGATCACCGACTGGGTGCTGTCCACGGTTGTGGCGCAGATGGCCGCGTGGGACAAGGAGGGCGTGCTGCCCGACCGCGTCTTCGTCAACATCTCCGGCCAGCAGTTCCTGCGCGGCAACCTCGTCGGCCGGCTGGAAGAGCTGCTGGGTCAGCATCCCTCGCTGCACAAAAGGCTGGGGCTGGAGATCACCGAGCAGGCGGCCGTCCGCGACCTGAAGGCGGCCGTCCGGACCCTAACGGAGCTGGAGGCCATCGACGTTCAGGTTGCCATCGACGATTTCGGGTCGGGCTATTCGTCGCTCAGCTACGTGCAGCAGCTGCCGGTTGCCAAGCTGAAGATCGACCGCGCCTTCATCATCGACGTTCCGGAAAACACCAAGAACGGCGCCCTCGTCCGCGCCGCGGTCGGCATGGCGCACGGCCTCGGACTCGTCACCGTGGCGGAGGGCGTGGAGACCGAAGAGCAGCGGGAGTTTCTGGTGTCGATCGGCTGCGACCTGCTGCAGGGCTACCTGTTCGGCCGCCCGCTGCCGCCCGACACCCTGTCGGAGATGGTCCGCAAACAGCTCGCCTCGGCGGCGTAGCCAAAGCGGCGGATCCCCTTGGCCGGGGAGGCGCATGTGCGCCTCCGGGTAAGGCCGCGTCAGGCGGCGTGGGGCAGGGTTTCGGCGGTGAAGTCAAGAATGGTGAATTCCAGAATGGTGTCCAGGCGTTCAGGGGTCAGCGCCTCGATCCCTTCGTGCCACATGACCTCGCCGAACAGGTCGCAGGCCGCGGCCACGCGGTCGGCCGGCAGGCCGGCGAGACGCTCGCCATAATATTCCTTGAACATCTGTTCCGTGTAGTCCCGGTCGTCGTTCTGCTGGCCGTTCTGCTGGCTCATGACCGCCTTCTCCTTGGCTGCGGGAGCGTCCGCACCGGACGCCCGTCATGGACGTCTTGTACGACCGCTCCGCCCGACGGCGATTGAGGCGGATCAAAGCGACCCAGGAAGATCACAGATGGCAGGGTTGCGGGAGTGTTCACCCCACCTGTCTTTCCGGCTCCTTTTCTTCGGCGGCGGAGGACGAGGAGGGCTTTTCCGGGGCCGGCAGCCGCTCGCGCCGGTGTTCGCGGCGCTGCCAGCGCCGGAAGGACTGGCGCGTCCACCAGGACATGACGCGCTCCCACAGTTGGCGGGGGCGCAGGAACAGGGGCACACGCGGCTTGGTGACCGGCGTCGGCTCCAGCGCGAGGCCCACGGAGAGGATCCGGCCGTCCTCCATGTCGCGGACGATCAGCTCCACCCCGCCCATGCGCACGCGGTCGCCCGGCTCGCAGGCGCTGCCGAACTCGTTGCGCATCAGGTCGCGCAGCGTCAGGCCGGCGTTGGAGAGCGACATCGGCAGGCCGTACATCTCGGCGATCTGGCCCACCGTGGCGTCGGGGCTCAGCACGAGGTCGCCGTAGAACTCCCGGTCGTCCTGGTCCAGTGCGCGGCTGCCGGCGAACAGCTTGTCGATCAGCGGAATCTGCTCGGGCGGGGTGAACAGATAGACCATGTCGCCGGCCTGGAGAGGACGGGCCTTGTGCAGCGGCACCACCTTGCCTTCGCGGATCACCAGCGACGGGCGGGCGAAGCGCGGCAGCCGCTGGCCACGCGCGGCCGGGCTCTTGGCGTGGACGGTGTAGGCGACCAACTCCTGGTCGGCCCCGCCCGGCAACTCCAGCTCCACGCGCTCCACCGGGCCGCGCCGGGGCGGCACGATCAGCTTCAGCCAGCGCGCCATCGGCCCGATGGTCCAGCCCTGAACCAGCAGGGACACGATCACCACCAGGAAGGCCGTGTTGAAGATGATCTGCCCGCCGGGAAGGTTGCCCAGCACCGGCACCAGCGCCAGCAGCATGGACACGGCCCCGCGCAGCCCCACCCAGGCGACGAAGGTGGTCTCGTTGGCGGTGAAGCGGAAGGGCAGCAGGCACAGCCACACGGCCAGCGGGCGCGCCACCAGGATCAGCAGGAAGGCCAGACCGATGGCCGGCAGGGCGATGGTCCCGAACTCGCGCGGGGTGGCCAGCAGGCCCAGCATCACGAACATCACGATTTGGCTGAGCCAGGTCAGGCCGGAATGGAAGCGCCGCAGGTCCACGGCCCCGCGCAGCTTCACGTTGCCGGCCACCAGACCGGCGATGTAGACGGCCAGGAAACCGCTGCCGCCCAGCACGTTCGTCCCGGCGAAGACGAACAGCGCGAAGGTCAGCGTCACCACCGGGGCGAGGCCGGGGTCGAGCTTCGCCTTGTTGATGAAGGCCGCCAGAACCGCGCCGCCCAGAAGGCCCAGCGCGGCGCCCTCGACGATCTGCATCAGCAGGAAGCCGCCCAGCTCCAGCGGCGTGCCCCAGCCGTGAAGGGCGGCCTCCACCAGCATGATGGTCAGCAGGATCGCCATCGGGTCGTTGCTGCCCGACTCGATCTCCAGCGTGGAGCGCACGCGGTCGCGGATGGTGATGCCGCCGACGCGCAGCAGGAAGAACACCGCCGCCGCGTCGGTGGAGCTGACCACGGCACCGACCAGCATCGATTCAATCCAGGGAAGCGCCAGAAGGTAATGCGCAGCACCGCCGACCACCCCGGTCGTGACCGCAACCCCGACCGTCGCGAGGCTCAGGGCCGGCCAGGCAGCCGCCCGATAGCTGGACAGCTTGGTGTCCAGCCCGCTTTCGAACAGAATGACGGCGAGCGCCATGGATCCGATCAGGAAGGCGCTGTCGGGATCGTTGAAGGAGATGCCGCCGATGCCGTCCTCGCCGGCCAGCAGACCGACCGACAGGAAGATCAACAGCAGTGGCGTACCGATCCTGAGGGCGAGGTAACTCGTCAGGATGCTGACGATCAGCAGCGTCGATCCGATCAGGATGATGTAGCTCGTCGCCTCCATGTGCCTCGCGCCGGGTTTGTGGGGCCGCGGGGACGCGGAACCCTTTGATTTTGACGATTTTGCGACGGCTCCGCAACGTGGCCGGGGGGTGCAGTTGCGGGTTTGCGCCATTAAAGCAGAAAGGGTTGCCGCACCGCACCATAGCCAAAGGTACGGTGCCGCCCCGGGGCCGGGCCGCGGTGCCCGTCCGGTTCGATTATGGAAAGTTCGGAAGCAAATCGCCCCCTCGCGTGTTTAAGGAGATAACAAACACCACGAGGAGGGTTTAGCGATGTCTCGTTTGCGCCTGATTGGGGCTGCCATTGCGCTCTTGACGCTGGCTGCCTGCAACACGGGCACAGTGCTCGGCGGTGGCGCCGGGGCCGCGGGCGGCTATGCGCTCGGCGGCAAGCGCGGTGCCCTGATCGGTGGCCTCGGCGGCGCGGCCGTAGGGACCGCTCTCGACCACTAAAAACTCCATTTCTCAACCGCGCAACGGCTCACGCGTGCCGTTGCCAAAGACGGCGAGCGCGTCGTGCAGATCGGGCAGGGCGCGCTCGACCGCTGCCTCGCCCTCGCGGATGCAGTCCTCGGCGCGGTCGAATTCCGACAGGCCGATGTGGCCGAGGCGCGGGGTGATGTGAACGTCCGGCGGTTCACCCGCCAGCCGGGACCGCGCGATCCGGTCGGTGACGATCCCCAGTGAGGACACCATGACGCCGAACAGGCTCGGCCCCTCGTAGTCGCGGCGGAAGATGCGCCGCGCCAGCGCCCCGATGGGTGACCGCTGCCGGGCGGCGGGGCTCTGTTCCTCCATCATGCTCAGAATGTCGAAGCCGGCCGCTGTGGGCACGGCGGCGCCGGGCTTGCGCGCCTTGCCCAGAATGTCGGCGGCGAGGTTGACCGCGATGACCATCTGCGCGCCCAGAGCCCGGCAGGCCGACACCGGCACCGGGTTGACCAGCGCGCCGTCCACCATCCAGCGCCCCTCCACCGGTACCGGCGGGAACACGCCGGGCAGGGAGAAGGACGCGCGCATGGCGTCCACCAGGGGGCCGGTCCGGATCCAGACCTCGTGCCCGGTCACGAGGTCGGTGGCGATGGCGACGAAAGGGGCGGGCAACTCCTCGATCCGCACGTCGCCCAGGTGATGGCGCATTTCCGCGACCAGCCGGTCTCCGCCGATCAGCCCGCCGCCCTGGCGCAGCCGCAGGTCCAGATACCCGACGATCTTCAGGCGGGTCAGCCCGCGCACCCAGTCCTCCAGCGCATCGAGCCGCCCGGCGAGGTGGATGCCCCCGACCAGCGCGCCGACCGACGTGCCGCAGACGATGTCCGCCTCGATGCCGTAGCGCTCCAGCGCCCGCAGCACGCCGATGTGCGCCCACCCGCGCGCCACCCCGGCGCCCAGCGCCAGTCCGATGCGCGGCCTGTGCCGCCCGCTGCCCCCGGCATTGCCCCCAGCATTGCCGCCTTCCACCGTCATGGCGTCTCCTTCGCACAGGGAAAGGGACCATATTGCCGGTAGTATGGCCCCAGCCCGGTTAAGGAAGGTTGATCGGCCCGCTCCGGTGGACAAGCACGGGCGGCATCGGCTAAGCCATCGGGACCCCGGTACAGGATATTCGGCTCGTGACAAAGAAAAGCGGTGAGCGGCTGCGCCTCGACGCGGCGACGGAGCGGCTGATGGGCCGCATGCTGCGGGAATGGGTGCGCCCCTACACGGGCAAGCTGCTGCTGTCCTTCCTGCTGATGGGCGTGGTGGCGGCGACCACCGGCGCCTATCCGCTGCTGATCGACCAGGCCTACGCCATGTTCTCGGCGCAGGATCGGTCGATGGCGCTGCTGATTCCCGTGGTGATCGTGCTGGTGACCGCGGTGAAGGCCGTGTCCATGTATGCCCAGACCGTGGTGACCACGGACATTGTGCAGCGCATCGTCACCGACGTGCGGCTGTCCATGTTCGCCCATCTGTTGACTGCCGACACCGCGCAGCTCCACGCCGCCCCGACGGGCACGCTGACCTCGCGCTTCATCAGCGACGTGGACATGATCCGCAACGCCCTGTCGCGGACGCTGACGGGCCTCGTGCGCGACATCCTGACGGTGGTGGCGCTGGTCGGCTCCATGTTCTACCTGGACTGGGTGCTGTCGCTGATCGTCTTCATCATCTATCCCATCGCCGCCGTTCCCATCGTGAACATCGGCAAGCGCCTGCGCCGCGTGTCGCGCGACACCCAGGCGCAGATGGGCGACATGACGGCGCTGCTGACGGAAAGCCTGGCCGGCGCGCGCATGGTCAAGACCTATTGCCTGGAGGATTACGAGCGCGCCCGCGCCGCCCGCGCCTTCGAGGACAACTACGCCCTCACCATGAAGGCGACGCGCGCCCGTTCCCGCATCGACCCGATGATGGAGGTGCTGGGCGGGGCCGCCGTGGCGGGCGTCATCGCCTTCGCCGGCTACCGCATGGCAACGGGCGAGGGCTCGGTCGGGGCCTTTTCGGGTTTCGTCGGTGCGCTCCTGATGGCCGCCCAGCCGGTGCGGGCCATCGGCACGCTGAACGCCGTGCTGCAGGAGGGGCTCGCCGCCACCCAGCGCATCTTCGAGCTGGTCGACGAGAAGCCGACGATCACCGAACGGCCGGGCGCCGCCCCGCTGACGGTGGAGCGCGCCGCCGTGAGCCTGCGCGACGTCCGCTTCGCCTATGAAGAGGGGGCGGAGACGCTGAAGGGCATCGACCTCGACGTGCCGGCGGGCGCCACGGTGGCGCTGGTCGGGCGCAGCGGGGCCGGCAAGTCCACGGTCTTCAACCTGATCCCGCGCCTCTACGACGCCACCGGCGGGCAGGTGCTGATCGACGGCCAGGACGTGCGGTTGGTGACGCTGAGCAGTCTGCGCGGGGTGATCTCGCTGGTCAGCCAGGACACGGTGCTGTTCAACGACACGGTGCGCGCCAACATCGCCTTCGGGCGGCTGGACGCCTCCTTCGATGACATCGTGGCCGCCGCGAAGGCCGCCGCCGCGCACGACTTCATCGCCCGGCTGCCGGAAGGCTACGACACGGTCATCGGCGACCGCGGCGTGAAGCTGTCGGGCGGCGAGCGACAGCGGCTGGCGCTCGCCCGCGCCTTCCTGAAGGACGCGCCGATCCTGCTGCTGGACGAGGCGACCAGCGCGCTCGACAGCGAATCCGAACGGCTGGTGCAGGGGGCGCTGGAGCGCCTGACCGAGGGGCGCACGACGCTGGTCATCGCCCACCGCCTCGCCACCGTGCGCAACGCCGACCGGATCGTCGTGATGGAAGGCGGCCGCATCGTCGAACAGGGCACCCACGACGCCCTGATCGAGCAGAACGGCACCTACGCGCGGCTGTGCAAGCTGCAGTTCGGTGAGGACGGCGAGGCCGCGCTTCTGGCCCCCTGAGGTCGGGGCTGGGAGATCGGGTTGGCGGTTGCGCGCATTGGGGGTATGGTTCCGGACCATGGATATTTCCCTCGACGCGGCCATCCGCCACCACCAAGCCGGGCGCCACTCCGACGCTGAACCGATCTACCGCGCGATTCTGGAGCGGGAGCCGGACAACCGCAACGCGCTGCAGATGTTCGCGATGCTGCTGGTGCAGACCGGGCGCGCGGATCAGGCGGTCGAACCGTTCCGGACGGTGACCCGGCTGGCCCCCGATGGGGTGGCGGGCTACAGCAACCTCGCCGCGGCACTGCGCACGGCCGGCCGGGGTGCGGAGGCGGTGGGCAGCCTCCACCGCGCGCTCGCCCTGGATCCGGCCCATGCCGGGTCGTGGTTCAACCTCGGGAACGCGCTGAAGCAGTTGGACAAGCCGGCCGCCGCGGCCCGCGGCTATGGCCGGGCGCTGACGCTCGACCCGAACCACGGCGGGGCGGCGACCAACCTGTCGGCGCTGCGCGGCCA
This sequence comes from Azospirillum mesophilum, assembly GCF_053470405.2. NCBI lineage: Bacteria > Pseudomonadati > Pseudomonadota > Alphaproteobacteria > Rhodospirillales > Azospirillaceae > Azospirillum > Azospirillum mesophilum. The sequence continues at coordinate 135,821 of NZ_JBPXMQ020000011.1, read as the reverse complement.
ATGGGGGGACCGCCTGGACGAGGCGGCGCGGCGTCTGGCGGCGTCCCGGAGCCCGGCGGCGGACGCCGCCGCCCACGCAGCCGCCGCCAACGCGCTGTACGCGGTCAAGGATCCGGCGGCGGCGGAGGCGTCGGCGCGCGCCGCCCTTGAGCGGGATCTCCACAACGCGCCAGCCAACCGGCTGCTTGGCCGCCTGCTCCTGGAGCGCAGCGGCGCCATGGGCGTGGCCGACGGCAAGCCGTTCGCGGTCGATGGAGCCTTGGCGGAGGAGGCCATCGCAGCGCTCCGCCGCGCCGTAGCCGCCCGTCCGGACGATGAGGAGTCCGAATGGCTCCACGTCGCTGCCGTGATGACGCTGGTCCAGGTGGGGTTGGCGACGGCGGACCTGTTGCATGAGGGCGCGCGGGCCGCGTGGCGCCGCCTGCGGCGTCACCCGAAGGACGTGGTGTCTGCCTGCGTCGTGGGCTTCCACCTGTACCGCAGCGACCGCCTGGACATCGCGAGCTGGCTGCTCCAGCGCTTCCGCAGGCGCTTCACCGCCGAAGAGGTGGCGCGCGAGCACGAGTTCGGAATCTGGACCATGCTGCGCGCGGACGACGCCTTCTTCCGGTCCCTGCCCCCGGTGGAGGCGGTGCTGGAGCGCTTGGCGCCGCTGGAGGTCGTCTTCGACCCCGCGCGCAAGGGCGGGACCGAACCGGCGGTCTATTTCTGCTGCGACGACGTCTATTACCGGCGGTTCGCCCCGACGCTTCTGGACTCCCTGGCCCAGCGCATGCCCGGAGCGACGGTCGTCGTCCATGTGGTGGCGCCGACGCCGGAGACCGTGCAGGACATGGAGCGCCGGCGGAGCGACGGGCGCCTGGACCTGGGCTTCTCGCGCGATGACCCGGAGATGGGCGGCTGGCCCGACATCAAGCGCTTTTCCTATTACGCTTCGTCCCGCTTCATCCGGACCCTGCAATGGTTGCGGCGGCTGGATCGCCCGGTGATCGTGGTGGACACCGACGCTCAGGTCGTCGCGGACCTGCGGACCCTGCAGGCGGAGATGGACGGGAACGACGTCGGCCTGCTGTTCGACCCGCGCCGGCGCGGTCCGGCGCGCGAAATCACCGTCTGCTTCAACTATTACAAAAACACGGCGGGCGGCGACCGCTACCTCGCCCTGGTCGCCGCCTACATCGGCCATTTCCTGGCCCAGCCGGAGGTCTACTGGCTGCTGGACCAGATGGCCCACTACGCGGTGTTCGACTGGATGAACCGGTACGAGCCGATCCGCGTCCACCGCTATGACTTCCTGAACTTCCCCTATTGCCACTTCGTCGGGGCGAAGTAGGGGTGAATGGCTGCGGCTGTTGGGTTTTACTACGCCGGTTCAAAAGCCCTTCTCCCCTTGGGGGAGAAGGGTTGGGATGAGGGGGCGTTACCGCTCGAAGAGCGGGAAAAGACCGGCCGGCAGAGCCGGCTACCACCCTCACCCCAACCCCTCTCCCCTCAAGGGAGAGGGGCTTGAATGTCTGATCCGCTATGGATCGCCACGCCGGCAAACGCTCAACGCAACATCGTCCACCCTTGACTACTCGCGGCGCAGCACCCGGTCCACGACGGTGTCGGCCCATTCGCGGGTGCGGAAGCTGGCCTTGGCCTCCACGGGGTCGTAGATGCGCTCCACCCAATCCCAGAAAGGGGTCGGGCGCTTCTCGTTGTAGGCGGCGTACAGCTCGAAGAAGTAGTCGAGGATGCCAGTCTTGGCCTGCTTGAAGTGGCCGTATTTCCAGTGGAGCTGCTTGGTCGCCTGCTCCAGCGGCACGCCCTCATGGATGTAGAGGTACAGAGCGGCCATGAAGCCGGCGCGGTCGGCGCCCGACTTGCAGTGCAGCAGGGCCGGATACTCTATGCGCTCGAACAGCTCGCGCGCCTTCAGGAGCGTTTCCTTCTTCGGCATGTCGCGGGAGCTGACGGGGAAGTCCACCAGCGTCAGCCCGTGCCGCCGACAGGCCTCCGCCTCCAGGAAATAGGAGGCGCAGTCGCGGTTGCCGCGCAGGTTCAGGATCGTCTTCACGCCCTGCTTCGCCGCCTCGCGGATGTGCGAGGGGGACGGCTGGCTCGCCCGGAACATGTTGGGCGAGATGCGGAAGGTGTTCGAATAGATCAGCCGGAAGCAGGCGTGGTCGATGAACACGCTTTCCAGATGGCCGAGCGCGCGCTGCCACGGGGACCGCATATGGCCGCGGGCGCGCTTGATGCCGTCGGCCATCGCGGTCGTGGTGTAACGGCGCAGGATCCACTTCTTGGCCACGCGGCACCTTCCAATTGGACAAGGCCGCCAACATAGGCACGCCTCGCCCCACGTCAAGACCATCGGTTGATGGAAAGGCTCAACCGGCGCGCAGGATGCGACCGTAGATGTCGAACCGCGCGGCCACCGACAGCACGATCTCCATGTACAGGTTGATCAGGCCGTTGGCGTAGAAGGCCGGGCAGCCGGTGTAATGGCGCTCCCCCGGCTGGGCGGTCGGCTCGATCAGGTCGGGGTTCAGCACGATCATGCCGCCCGGCGCGTCGGCGTCGTAGACGAAGGCGGTCTGGTGGCGCGGCAGGGGGTGGATGGCCTGATGGTCGTCGGCCTCGATGGCGCCGGCCCCCATGAACTGGCAGAGCATGCCGAGGCTGCCCATGGCGAGCGGAAGCACCTGCTTCAGGCTGCGGCGGGAGAGGTCGTCGTATTCCGCCAGCCCCAGGCCGGGTTTCAGCATCGGCGCCGATTCGCACAGGTTCCAGCAGACGTGCAGCGCCGTGTGGCTGCCGGTCTTGGTGATCGACAGCATGTCGTAGCCCGACGGCGCGTGCAGCACCGACGCGGCCAGCGTGTTGGCGAGCACGAAGCTGGCCGCGGCCAACGGGGTGATCTCGCCCTCAGCCCGGCAGCGCTCCTCCTCCAGCATCACCTTGACCGCCCAGTCCTTGATGATGGCGTCCAGCAGGTGGCACACGCTGTCGCGCAGGAAGCCGATCAGCGTCTCCACCGGTGCGGCGTCCAGGCCGGCGGGGGCGTCGATGTCCAGTTGGTGCGGCGACTCTGGCGGGGTGAACAGCTTCAGGTGCCCATTCTCGTCCAGTGGCATGCGGTTGGCGATGTGCTCGCGCAGGTCGGTGTAGAGGAAGGCGAGCAGGGCGTTGATGGCGACCTTCTCGTAATCCTCCTTGCGCGTGTCGGCGTGCGCGGGGCAGTGGCCGGCAAGCTTCTGAAGCTCGTCGGAGAACAGGAAGTTCGGATCCTCCGCCATCTGGTGCAGGACCGGCGCCAGATTGATCCGGGCCATCCCGGCCTTTTCATGCGCGTCGAGGTAGGTCAGGGCGAAATCGTTGGAGCGGGCCATGGCTGCACGGATCGGATGTGGGGGAGGATCGGTTACCGGTCGCGGAGCCGGTCGTAAACACCATAGTCCATGGCGATGCGGGCCACGATGTCCAGGTACAATTTGATGAAACCGGGCGTGTAGAAGGCCGGACAGCCGGTGTAGTGCTTCTCCTCCGGCTTGGCGAAGCGGGTGATCGGCTCCGGGTTCAGGCTGATCAGGCCATTTTCGTCCAGGACGAAGGCCGTCTGGTCCTTGGGCAGCATGTGGATGGCGAGGCCGTCCTTCGGCTCGATCCCCGACGCTTCCATGTAATGGACCAGCATGCCCAGGCTCGCCATCGACAGCGGCACGACCTGCTTCAGGCTGCGCCGGATGAGGTCGTCGTAGCCGGCGTCGTCCAGGCCGGGTTTCAGCAGCGGGGCGGCCTCCACCATGGCCCAGCAGATGTGGATGGCGGTGTGGCTGCCGGTCTTGGTGATCGACAGCATGTCGTAACCGGCACGCTGGTAGAGCGCTGAATTCTCCAGCACCGTGCGCAGGACGAAGGTGGCCGCCGCTTCGGCGGAGATTTCTCCCGTCCCCTTGGACCGGTAATAGTCCTCCTCCGCCAGCAGTTCCGCCGTCCAGCCGCTGATCAGCGTGTCGAGCAGGTGGCAGGTGGCATCGCGCAGGAGCGAGGCCATCACCTCCAGCGGGGCCGCCCGCACCGCCGCCCGGTTCGCCGGATTGATGCCGTGGGGGGAGAGCGGCGGAATCGGCAGGATCACCTGCCCCCGTTCGTCCACCGGCAGGGACTTCGCCACATGGTCGCGCAGCCGCTCGAACAGGAAGGCCAGCAGGGTGTTGACGGCCACCTTGTCGGAATCTTCCTTGTTGGTCGCGTGCATCGGACATTGCCCGCCGCCCTGGCGCAACTCCGTGCTGAACAGGAACAGCGGGTCCTTCTGGATCGTCTGGAGGATGTGCGCGACCGACACGCGCGTCAGACCAGCCTCGCTGTGGGCCTTGGTGAAGGCGGCGGCAAAATCATTGGAACGGGACATCGGGGCCTGCGCGGACGGAAGCGAACACTGCACCCTAGGGCGAGAAAAACCCAGGCGCAACGTCAACGTCTGTGACCGGTGGTCGCTTCAGCCCTCCGGAACCAGCCAATCGACCTTCACGCCGCCGCCCGTGGAGGGAAGGACCGCGTGCAGGGCCGGCAGCATGTCGCGCAGCGTCTCGTCCAGCTTCCAGGGCGGGTTGACGATCAGCAAGCCGGAGCCGTTCAGGCGCAGGTGCGTGTCCTCCGGGTGCCAGGTCAGCTCCACCGTCAGGATCTTGCGGATGCCGGTGTTCTCCACCGCCTCCTGGAAGCGCCAGACGGCCGCCTGCTCCTTGACCGGGTACCACAGGGCGTAGACGCCGGTCGGCCAGCGCTTGTGCGCGGCCTTCAGCCCCTCGGCCATGCGGGTGAACTCGTCGGCTTTCTCGAAGGGCGGGTCGATCAGGGCGAGGCCGCGCTTCTCCTTCGGCGGCAGGTTAACCTTCAAGGCGTGATAGGCGTCGGCCTGCTGCACCGAAACGCGGCGGTCGCCGGCGAACTCGGCCTTCAGGGTCTGGACATCCTCCGGGTGCAGCTCATTCAGCACCAGCCGGTCCTGGTCGCGCAGCAGCGCGCGCGCCAGCCGGGGGGAGCCGGGATACCAGCGCAGGCGCCTGTCCGGGTTCAGGGCGGCAACCGCGTCCAGATAGGGTTGCAGCGCCGGGTGCGGCAGCGGGTGGCCGAACAGCCGGCCGATGCCGTCCTCGAATTCCAGCGTCTTGCGGGCCTGTTCGGAATCGAGGTCGTAGCGGCCGATTCCGGCGTGGGCGTCCAGCACGCAGAAGGGCGTCGGCTTGGCGCGCAGGTGATCGATGATCAGCGCCAGCACCGCGTGCTTCATCACGTCGGCCGGGTTGCCGGCGTGGAAAATGTGACGGTAGTTCATGGCCCAGAGATTTAGCCCAAGACCGGCCTTTGCGCCATCCCCGCAGCGCCGCCAGTCTGGCGTCGCCAGTACAGCGCCATCAATCGATGGCGGCGACCTGCTGGGCGTTGCGGAAGGTGCGGCGGGTGCCCGGCGCGATGGTCGCGGGCTCGTCGTTGCCGCAGCGGGGCGATTCCAGCAGCTTGGCGCTCTTTGCGTCCAGTTCGTTCAGGTGCTGCCAGATCTTGCAGACATAGGCCTGGGCCTGCCGGGTGGAACCGCCGTTGTAGCGGGCCACGGCGGTTTTCCAGCTGCCTTCCTCGCCGTGCAGGCGGACCAGCAGGCGACCGGCGTAGTAGACGTTCTCCTTCGGCTCGACGATGCGCTCCACCGGCTGGAACTGGCCGCGATGGGTGGCGAGCGAGAGCTGCATGCAGCCGACGTAGACGTTGGATTTCAGTTGGCCGCGCCGGTCGCGCAGGTGGCGGGCGGCGTCGTTGGCGCTGCGGGCGTAGACCGCGCGGCCTTCCACGCTCATCACGAAGGGGTTGGGAGTTCCGTCCTGGCCGCTTTCGACCAGGGAGATGGCGACCAGCAGGCCGGCGGGAATGTTGAGCTTGCGTTCCGCCTCGACGGCGTGGGTGACGCAGCTTTCCTGGGCGAGGACCGGCTTCGCGAAGAGCGGTGCGGTGCAGAGTCCGATGGCTAGAGCGATCCAGCCGCCTCGCGTGCCACGCACGCGCTCTTGTCGTTCCCGCATGTTCTTCCCCCTATCCGGTGCCGGCCTTGTCGCCTGGCGTCGTTTTGGCCCCCCGCGCGGGGCCGTCGTTCCGGTCACCGAGTCGCTTACGGTGACCGCCTCCTACCCAAAAGTCAGCGCCGCCAACCGGGCGCCGCGGTCACAGTTCCAAAAATTTTAGGCACCGTCAATCAAATTGCATCCCGGTAATACCACGCAAAACGTTCGTGCAATGTCACAACGGGACGGGGCATAGGCGTCATATGCGGAGCCGTTTGACAAATAAGGTACTGATTTTAAACAAGTCTGAAAAATCGGCGCGGTGCACCCCACTTGCGGCTTCAACCCTTCTTCCTTTATGGGTACTGCGACGGTGTGTCACCGGAATCACAGGCTGCGGGGATTTGCCAAAGGCCCCTTGCGCGGCGCAGCAAGGTGAGGCACTACACTGCGCCTCCTTGCGACCCTTAGATTCGCTGACCCCATCAGGACTGCGAGAGCGTGTCACTCGATCCGACGGCTTCGGCCGACAAGGCGGCAACCCCGGCGCCCGTTGAGCCCGGTTCCATCCCCGACATCCTGTTTCAGACCGGCTACGACCGCCTCTACGCCGACGACCCGGCGGGAGCCGCGCGGGCCTTCCGTGCGGCCTGCGTCGCCGATCCGGTGTCGGCGGAGGCCTGGGCCGCCCTGGCGGACAGCGCGCGGGACGCGGCGGACGTCGCCCTTGCGGTAGCGGCCTACGACCGGGCGGTGACGCTGGAGTCCGGCGTGTGGCCATGGCGGGTCGGCCGGGCCGACGCCCTGTTCCAATCCGGCCGGACGGCGGATGCCGTTCAGGCCTATCAGACCCTGGCGGCGGAGCGGCCCGATTCCGCGACCGTGCGCCTCGGCCTCGCCCGCGCGCTCGCCGCCGAAGGACAGCCGGCGGAGGCGCTGGAAGAATATCGGGAGGCGGTGACCCTGCGCCCGGACGACCGCGATGCCGCGCTGGAACTGTCCGCGCTGCTGGTCGAGTCGGGTGACGCGCTCGGCGCCGTCGAACTGTTGCAGCCGCTGTCCCGCCGCGAGCCGGATGACGCGACCCTACACCTATATATAGGGCGTGCCTGGATCGCCCTGCGGGAACCGGAAAAGGCCCTGGCGTCGCTCCGCCGCGCGCGTGACCTCGACTCCGACGACACGCTCGGCGCCGGACCGCTGATCGCCGCGTTGGAGGCCGGGGAGGGGGCGGACCTGTCGGCGGCCTATGTCCGCGCGCTGTTCGACCGCTACGCCGACCGCTTCGACCAGGATCTGCTCGGCAAGCTCGGCTACGCGGCGCCGGACCTGCTGCGGTCGGCAATGGACCGGCTGGGCGGCGGTGCGGGCATGCGCGTTCTGGATCTCGGCTGCGGAACCGGGCTGGCCGGGGTGACCTTCCGGTCGCTGGCCGGGCACCTCGCCGGCGTGGACCTGTCGCCGCGCATGGTGGACAAGGCCCGCGCCCGTGCGCTGTACGACGACCTTCAGGTCGGCGACGTGGTCGCGGCCATGGAGGCGGCGCCGGAGGCCTGGGACCTGCTGGTCGCCGCCGACGTGCTGGTCTACATCGGCGACCTCGCCCCGGTGTTCCGGGCGGCGGCCGACGCGCTCGTTCCCGGCGGGCGCTTCGCCGCCACGGTCGAGCGGCTGGAGGGGGACGGCTTCGCGCTCGGCCCCGCGCGACGCTACGCCCACGCCGAGTCGTACCTGCGCCGGACGGCGGCGGAGCACGGACTGACCGTGCTTTTGCTGGAGCCCTGCGCCCCCCGCCGCGAGAAGGGCAAGGAGGTTCCCGGTCTGCTGTTCGTTCTGGAGAAACCAGTCGGCTAAATCACCTGCACGTAGCGGTTTGGCTGGCCTTCCGCCGACCAACGGGCGTGGAGCTGGCCTTTGCCGTCGAAGATCAGGGACAGCCAGTTGCGCTGCCGGATGATCCGCTTGCCCGACTCGGCGAAGGGCGGCATCTCCAGGCTGTAGCCGTCGAAAGGTGTCTCCTTCCGCCCCGCCAGCCACTCCAGCGCCGTGACGGTGGCCGTGTGCGGCGGCGGGTGGACGATGCCCGACGCGATGAGCTGCCACATCTCCACCCCACCGCCGCGCAGCAGCGCCCGGCCGCCAGCGTGGATTTCGCCCGACACGGCGGTGATCCGGCAGCCGCTGCGCAGGGAGAAGCCTGCCAGCAGCTCGATCAGCCGCTGCCATTCCTCCGCGTGGGCGTGGCTGCGCCACTGGTCGCGCAGGTCGTCCTCGATCCCGATGCGCAGGGGCAACGCGCCGAGCGCACGCTCCACGGGGGCGGTGTCGAGGAACAGCAGCGGCACGCTGGACATCAGGACGAGGTGCCGGCAGCCGTCGAAACGCTCCAGCCATTCGGGCAGCAGCGACCAGCTCCGGTCCGACAGCACGCGGCGGGGCGTGCGCTCCGTGCGCAGATCCAGGGCCAGGATGCCGACCTCGCCGACGCGGAAGCCCTGGGTGAAGGTGGAGCGCTGGGCGCCCCAGACGCATTCCGGCATCGCCTCCACCACCGCGCCGATCTGGAACAGCGCGAAATGGCGGCGAGCGGTCATGTAGACGCCGCGCCAGATCTGCGACTGCATCTCCTCCTCGGGGTGGGAGCCCCAGCCGTCGAAGATGTCGTGGTCGTCCCACATCATCACGGAGGGGATGCGCGCCAGCACGGCGGCGGTCTCCGGCTGGCTCCAGACGCTCAGATACAGGTCGAAGTAGAAGGCCATCGCCTCCTCGGCCATGGCCGGAGTGAAGGTCTGGCTGAAGCGCGCCTTGTCGGTGCGCGCCTTCCATTCCGACAGCAGAGGCCCCTTGCGCCACACCCCGTCCGCGTAGAGCTGGTCGCCGCCTTGCAGCAGCAGGTGGAACCGCTCCGCCTGATGGCGGTGGTAGAGGTCCGACCACAGCGCGTTGCGCGAGGCGGGCAGTGCCGCGAGTCGCGATTCGTCCTCGACCCCGTTGCAGGACACATAGGCAAGGCGCGGGTGCGTCAGGCGTCCGGGGACGATCAGGCTCCAGGACGGGCCAGCCTCGAAGCCATAGCCGATCTCCACGTCCCGCAGGCCGCGCGGCACGGCGAAATCGAACCGCCAGACATGGCGGCGGCGCCACATCAGCAGATGGCGCGGCGGGACGGGCAGGGTGACGCCGTCCACGCGGAGGTCGTCGGGCTCCGCATCGCCCTCCAGCACGAACAGGGCGGACAGCCACCAGCGGTCGCCCTGCTCCCCCCGGAAATAGAGGATGGGACCCAGTATGATGTTCGGTTCAGCCCTGCCGCGCGCCATCCGCCCGTTCCGACCCTGCCGTCTTCGTTGAAGGCCTGCCGCCAAGCCTCTGTTTATGCTGAACGCGTTTATGGGGAAAGTTTCGCAGGTTCGAAAGAGGGCAGTGCAGCATGGCAGGTCGGACCTGCACTGCGCGGCCCCGTGCGGCAGGCCGGCGCAGCCGGGGATGGACGCAGCTGGTGGGGGCGCTTCCCCAAAATAAAGAAAAAGGCGGCCGGTTCGCCCGGTCGCCCACAGATGTGACGATGGAACGCGGAAGGGGGGCCGTTAACTCGAGCGGCGCTGCCTCAGAAGTTCGAGCATGCGCGCCGGCACCGGCTCTTCGAGCACGGGGTCGTACAATCGGTGCAACTCCTCCACATGGCTCCTGTGGAAGGTCAGCACCGCCTTGGCGTCGGCGTCGTCCTGGATGGACTGCTCGAACTCCTGACGCTCCTTATCATCCAAGGCGCCGTCAAGATATGCGTTGATATGGTTCATCGTCACACGCTTCATATCTTTTCGATCCCGGAACGTCGCCTGGGGCCTGCCCCTGAGGCGGAAACGGTCCGCGACACAGTGATCAATATAGTACGGCTCTGCGGTCAACGGGAGTGGTGCCTTACCTCTTCTTATGGGGAACGCATCGGGCACCACCAAGTGATTAGAACGGTGGATGCGATGGCACAACCCAGGTCTTGGCAAAGGTCTTGGCCGCTCCGTCAAAGCCGAACTCGTCTCGCACGCCCGATGTAACAGCGGCTCCCAGCGGTTGTTCCAGCGGCGAATTGTCCGGAACGCAAGGAATTTCCGACTGTTGTCCGCCGGCATCCCCCGCACGCGACATCTCAGCCGGAAGGAGACGCCTATGGCTCAGCAGGAGGGCCGGCAGCCGCCGCAGCACCAGAACACCCAGCCCGGCCACCAGGACGCGATGACCCCGCAGCCCGCGACGACGCGGCCGGAGCACCGCGGCACCGGCAAGCTGCGCGACAAGGTCGCGCTGATCACCGGCGGCGACAGCGGCATCGGCCGGGCCATCGCCGTGCTGTTCGCCCGCGAGGGGGCCAAGGTGGGCTTCGTCTACCTGAACGAGGACGCCGACGCCGAGGAGACCCGCCGACTGGTGACCCGGGAGGGGCAGCCCTGCACCGTCCTGCGCGGCGATCTCGGCGACGAGGATATGTGCCGCCGCGCCGTCGCCCGCATGGTCGAGGAGCACGGCCGCATCGACATTCTGGTCAACAACGCCGCCGAACAGCATCCCCAGAAGAAGCTGGAGGACATCACCGCGGAGCAGCTGGAGCGCACCTTCCGCACCAACATCTTCGCCTGTTTCTTCATGGCCAAGGCCGCGCTGCCGCACATGAAGGAGGGTGGGGCGATCATCAACACCACCTCCGTCACGGCCTACAAGGGCAGCCCGATGCTTCTGGACTATTCGTCCACGAAGGGCGCCATCGTGGCCTTCACGCGGTCGCTGGCGTTGGCTCTGGCCGAGCGGGGCATCCGGGTGAACGGTGTGGCGCCGGGGCCGATCTGGACCCCGCTGATCCCCTCCACCTTCCCGGAGGACAAGGTCGAGACGTTCGGCAGCGACGTGCCCTTGAAGCGCGCCGGCCAGCCGGAGGAGGTGGCGCCCTGCTACCTGTTCCTGGCGTCGGGCGACTCCTCCTACATGTCGGGGCAGGTGCTGCACCCGAACGGCGGGAGTGTGGTGAACGGGTGATGTCTTCTTTTCCCGCCCGGCACTCGCGGGGCGGGAAAAGGGCGGGGCGGGAAAAGGAATGTCTACGCCGCCATCAGCGTGTTCAGACGTTCCCGCGCGCGGCACAGGCGGGAGCGGATGGTGCCGATGGAGACGTTCAGCTTTTCGGCGGCTTCCTGGTAGGGGCGGCCTTCAATCGCGACCAGCTTGACGACCTTGCGCTGGCTGGGGGTCAGGGCGCCGAAGGCGCGATCCACGTCGCGGAACACGAGGCGGGCGATCTGGGACGCCTCGACGGACATGGCGCCGTCCCACAGTTCAACCTTCGTGACGTGCTTTTCGCGCTGGAGATTGTTGAAATGCAGGTTCTTCAGCATGGTGGTCAGCCAAGCCTGCATGTTGGTGCCGGGTTCGAAGCGATGTTGGCGTGACAGGGCACGGGCAAGGCAATCCTGTGTGAGGTCTTCGGCGGCGCTGACGTCGCGGGTCAGCTTGCAGGCGTAGCGCTGCAGGTTCGGCATGCAGCGGATCAGTTCGGCTTCGAACGAGTACGCCATGATCTCTCTTCCTCCACATTCTCTTCGTTCAGGGAGGCGGCCTTTGCTGCGGCGCCCCTAAGGAGACCTTGCGCGGAGACGACAAATCCCTTCCGGCGCGCACGGCTGTGCCGCGCCGGTTCCGTGGTGCTCTTGGCGGTGTCGCTAAATCGGTGTGCCGCCTACCTGGTCCCGGGTGTCGGGCCGGCGATGCAAGCGGTACAGGGTGTCGTCATCAACGGTCTCCCGCTCTCCAACTGGGCAATCCATCGGCGTTTGGACGCTTCCGGGTTGCTCCCGTTCGTGGTGACGTTGAGGACATAACGCGGGGGAAAAGGGGTTGTTCCCCAGTCGAAACAACCGATTGAGGCTTCCGGGACCGAAATTCACCGGATTTGGCTACGCCCGAGTAGGTATTGCGGTTGCAAGTACCTCAAGCACTATTTCTTGGGCCGATTTTCCAGCCGGCGCAAAAATTCCCGCATCACGGTGCGGTACAGCTCGTCCTTGAGCTTCGCATCTTCGACGCCGAGGTCGATGCTGGGGTTGTCGTTGATCTCGATGACGAAGACGCCGCGGTCGTTCTGCTTCAGGTCCACGCCGTAAAGCCCGTCGCCGATCAGGCCGGCCGCCTTGACCGCGGTGTCGATCACCTCCGGCGGCGCCTCATCCACGGCCAACGTGCGCGAGGAGCCTTGCTCGGCCCGGCCGTTGCCGCCGTGCTTCACGATCTGCCAGTGCTTCTTCGCCATCAGATACTGGCAGACATAGATGGGCTGGCGGTTCAGCACGCCGACGCGCCAGTCGAATTCCGTGTACATGAACTCCTGGGCGAGGATGACGTCGGACTGCTCGAACAGCCCTTCGGCGGTCGCCTCAAGCTCGCTGCGGTTCTGCACCTTGAACACCCCGCGCGAAAAGGACCCGTCCGGAATCTTCAGCACGATGGGGTAGGGGATCTCCTGGTCCAGCGCGGCAAGGCCCCGCTTGTCGAAGATCACGGTCTTGGGCGCCGGGATGCGGTTGGCCTTCAGCAGTTCCGCCAGATAGACCTTGTTGGTGCATTTCAGGATCGAGTTCGGATCGTCGATCACCGGCATGCCCTCCGCCGCCGCCTTGCGGGCGAAGCGGTAGGTGTGGTGGTCGAGGTTCGTCGTCTCGCGGATGAACAGCGCGTCGAATTCGGCGAGGCGCAGATAGTCCTTCTTCTCGATCAGCTCGACGGCGATGCCCAGGCTTTCGCCGGCCTTCACGAACTTCTGGAGCGCGCGCGGGCTGGAGGGCGGCAGCTCCTCCTTCGGGTTGTGAAGGATGGCGAGCGTGTAGCGCGGCGAGGCCTTGGTGGCCGTCGGCTCCCGCCAGGAGGCGCGGGTGTAGGCGTCCAGCGCCGTTTCGAACAAGGCTTCCTGGTCGGGGCGCAGGTCCGCCAGCGACAGCGGCTCCAGCGTGTGGACCGTCCAGCTGTCCTTCAGCCGCACCTGGGCCTTGAGAAGGGGGCAGCGGAACAGGTCGAAAATCTGCCTGGCGATGTCCTGGAAGCGCGGGTCGTCGGCGTGGCCGAAGAAGATGCACAGGTTGAAGGAGGCGCCGGGCGCGTCGGGCATCCGCTTGATGGTCCGGCGTAGCGCCTCGTTCACCTCCGCCAGCCGGGGGCGGTAGAAATCCTTCTGCGACAGGTCGAGGATCGTCTTGACCGTTGGGATCACCCGCTCCCCGCGCGCCTCCGCCAGCAGGGAGCAGTAGTAGCCCGTGCCGAGGTAGCGGTAGCTGCGCGACAGATTCAGCACCCGCACGCTGCGCTGTGCCTTCACCGTCTCCGGCTTGGCGATGTAGTCGCGGGCGCTGACGACCTGAAGGGTGTCCTTCGCCCATTTGACGTCGGCCCGCCGGTCGACGATGAGGATGTGGCCGGGCATCAGGCGGCGGGCTGCCCGCGCAGCAGGATGGTGGCTTTGAGCTGCGCCTTGCCGTAGCGGGCCATGCGCTCGAAGTCGGCCTTGGGGATTGGCATGTTCATCCGGTCAATGTGCGCGTGGTGCCGATCATACACCAACGGGTCGTGAACATACAGGAAACGGTCGTCGGCCCCGGTCACCACGACCCAGTGCGGGAATTTTTCGTGGTAGATCCGGTAGGAGCTGATCAGCACGATCGGAATGGCGCCCTTGCTCACCGCGTCGGCCATGTCCTCCGCCGTCAGCGTCGTGTGGTGCACGGTTACGCCGGAGCCCTCCAGCTCGTCCAGGAAGTCGTCGTGGACGATGCGCATGACCTCCTTTTTGTCATCGCTGCGCACGCTGTCCAGAAAGGGGGTGCTGCTGTCCTTCACGTAGATGTCCACCGTCAGCCCGCGCTTGGCGGCGGCCAGCGCCAGCCCGAACGGCCCGCAGCCGCCGTGGCCGGAGGTCATGAACACCGTCGTGGATTCGCGCCACAGGCGAATTTCCAGCTTGCGGCCCAACTCGATCTCGGTCGGCTTCAGGGCCTTCATCCCCATCATCAGGGCCGACGGGCCGCAAGTGAAGTCGAGCGTCTGCTGGTAGTAGGGGACCATCGGGCCGCCGAGCGGCGCGCTCGGCCCCACGTTGCCCAGGCGCTTTTCCAGCCGCAGCGCCTCCATGTGGTCTTCGTAGTAATCGGTGTAGACGCCGAACTCGCGGTAGCCGCTTTTTTTGTAGAGGTCGATGGCCGGAACGTTGTCCCGCCGCACTTCCAAGCGAAGATAGATACAGTCGCGCGAACGCGCGGCCTGCTCCGCCGCCGCCAGAAGGCGCTTGGCGACCCCTTGCCCCCGGTGGTCCGGGTCCACGGCGAAGGAATAGAGCCGAGCCAGCGAGGTACCGGAATGGAAGGACACCAGCGCGTACCCGACCACTTTGTCGCTGTGAACCTCCACAAGACCTGTGGCCTTGGCCTTCGTCAGCAGGTATTGAAAACTGCGACGGGTCAGCCGGTCGGTGGCGAAGCACCGCTCCTCGATGGCCAGCAGCGCCGGGATGTCTCCCGGCTGCGCCTGGCGAAGCTGGATGCGGTCGTCGCCGGTGTGGCCGGTCCTGTCGGGATGAAGTTCGTCGAGCATCTGGAGGTTCAAAGAGGCTGGCGCGGATGCCATCTTACTCCCTTCGACCGGGCTTGAAAGCGGTCACGGCGGTGGAGCGTGTGACGACGGATGGACGGCCATCAGCCTTAAAAGTTGCTTAACCATAGTTCCGGAAACTGCCGCCAACTGGTAGGACGGCCCCGAACCGCCCGCTCCAGTTGGCCCTTGAAGGAAGAAAGTCAAGACATGGACGCTCGGTATAAGTCCCGCGAGATCGAACGCCGCAGTCTGGATGTCGACGGGCTCAAGCGCTCGTTTCTGGAATGGTTGGTCTATTCCGTCGGCAAGGACGCGCGCGCGGCGACCCGGCGCGACTGGTTCCACACGGTGGCGCTCGCCGTGCGTGACCGGCTGGTCGACCGCTGGATGGACACGACGCGGACTTATTACCAGCAGGACGCCAAGCGCGTTTATTACTTGTCGCTGGAATTCCTCATCGGCCGACTGCTGAGCAACAGCCTGGCGAACCTGGGCATCACCGACCAGTGCCGGCAGGCGCTGGACCGCATCGGCCTGAACCTGGACGACGTGGTGGAGGCGGAGCCGGACGCCGCACTCGGCAACGGCGGTCTCGGGCGCCTCGCCGCCTGCTTCCTGGACAGCATGGCGAGCGAAGCGCTGCCCGGCTACGGCTACGGCATCCGCTACGAGTTTGGCCTGTTCGAGCAGCGCTTCGAGCACGGCTGGCAGGTCGAGTATCCGGAGCAGTGGCTCCAGTTCGGCAACCCGTGGGAATTCCCGCGGCCGGAGGTTCTGTACCCCGTGCAGTTCTACGGCCGCGTCGAGGAGTTCCGGGATTCCGTGGGCGAGAAGGCCTACCGCTGGGTGGACGCCGAACGCGTGCTGGCCATGGCCTACGACACGCCGGTGGTCGGATTCGGCGGGAACACGATCAACACGCTGCGCCTGTGGTCGGCGCGCGCCACGCGCGACTTCAACTTCGGCCACTTCAACGACGGCGCCTACATGAAGGCCGTCGAGCAGAAGGTGCTGTCGGAGAACCTGAGCCGCGTGCTCTACCCCAACGACGCGACCGAGACGGGCAAGGAACTCCGCCTGAAGCAGGAGTATTTCTTCACCTCCGCCTCGCTGCAGGACATCCTGCGCCGCTATCTGCAGCACCATTCCGACTTCGACAACCTGCCGAACAAGGCGGCGATCCAGCTCAACGACACGCACCCGGCCATCGGCATCGCCGAGCTGATGCGGCTGCTGGTCGACCAGCACGGCGTGCTGTGGGACAAGGCGTGGGAGATCACCCAGGCGACCTTCTCCTACACCAACCACACGCTGCTGCCGGAAGCGCTGGAGGCATGGCCGGTCCGCATGCTGGAGCGCGTGCTGCCGCGCCACATGCAGATCATCTACGAGATCAACGCCAAGTTCCTGAACCGCTCCAAGGCGCGGGCGGCCGGCGACAACGGGCGCCTGTCGCGCCTGTCGCTGATCGACGAGCGCGGCGACCGCCGCGTGCGCATGGGCAATCTGGCCTTTCTCGGCTCGCACAAGGTCAACGGCGTGTCGGCGCTGCACACCGACCTGATGAAGCAGACGGTGTTCGCCGACTTCCACGCGGAGTTCCCGGACCGCATCAACAACAAGACCAACGGCATCACGCCGCGCCGCTGGCTGCATCAGGCCAACCCGCCGCTGGCCCAGTTGATCACCAGCCGGATCGGCGACGGCTGGATCAAGGATCTCGGCCAGCTGAAGACGCTGGTGGAGAAGGCCGACGACGTGGTCTTCCGTGAGGAGTTCCGCCGGGCCAAGCGCAAGAACAAGAAGCGGCTTGCCGCCTACATCGCGCGCCAGACCGGGGTCGAGGTGCAGGTGGACAGCCTGTTCGACGTGCAGGTCAAGCGCATGCACGAGTACAAGCGTCAGCTCCTGAACATCCTGCAGGCCATCGCGCTGTACAACGAGATGCGCGACAACCCGACCGTTTCCTGGGTGCCGGTCACCAAGATCTTCGCCGGCAAGGCGGCGCCGAGCTATCACATGGCCAAGCTGATCATCAAGCTGATCAACGACGTGGCCAAGGTGGTGAACCACGACCCGTCGCTGCACGACAACCTGAAGATCGTGCTGCTGCCGAACTACAACGTCACGGCGGCGGAGATCATCATGCCGGCGGCCGACCTGTCGGAGCAGATCTCCACGGCCGGCATGGAGGCGTCGGGCACCGGCAACATGAAGCTGGCGCTCAACGGCGCCCTGACCATCGGCACGCTGGACGGCGCCAACGTCGAAATCCGCGAGCATGTGGGCGAGGACAACATCTTCATCTTCGGCCTGACCGCTGACGAGGTGAACGACCTGCGCGCCAGCGGCGGTTTCAACCCGCGGGAGGTGATCGCGTCGAACCCCAGCCTGAAGCGGGCGCTCGACATGATCTCGACCGGCGTCTTCTCGCCGGACGACCCCAACCGCTACCACCCGATCCTGCAGGCGCTGACCGACGGCGGCGACCATTTCCTGGTCACGGCGGATTTCGCGGCCTATTGCGAGGCCCAGGAACAGGCGATGGAGCTGTATCGCGACCAGGAGGAATGGACCCGCAAGGCCATCCTGAACACCGCGAACATGGGCTGGTTCTCGTCCGACCGCACCATCATGGAATACGCGACGGAGATCTGGAACGTCCACCCGGTCAAGCCGGAACACGGCGGCGACGGTTTCCGGTAAGCACGTTTCGAATAAAATTGAGGCGCGAAGGCGCGGGTGCTTTACAAGCCCCGCGCCTTTCGTTTATCAAGCGTTCCATGAATCGCTCGCTCGCCATCACCACCACCACTACCAAAACGACCCGCTCCGGCGGGCCGTCGGCTGGTGGCGTGCGTTGATCGAGTAGAGACGCTTCACCCACCACGAAGGCCCCGCCGGACACGGACGGGGCCTCGGTGTATCTGGGGGCCGCCGTCCGACGCTCGATCCGGGCATGCACAAAGGACGGAACCCGAAAGATGAGCACCCCCTCTGCCTCTCCCCGCCGCGTCGCTGTCGTCGGAGCCACCGGTGCCGTCGGCCGTGAAATGGTCGATGTCCTCCACCGCCGCGCGTTCCCGGTCGCGGAACTCGGCCTGTTCGCGTCGGAGCGCAGCGCCGGCCGCACCGTCGAGACCCCGTTCGGCGAGAAGACCCTCGTGGCGTTCGACGTCGAGAAGGTGAAGGGCTATGACATCGTCCTGCTCGCCGTGTCCGGCGACTTCGCCAAGCAGCACGCCCCGGCCATCGCGGCGGGCGGTGCGCTGGTGATCGACAACTCCTCGGCCTTCCGCTACGACGACAACATCCCGCTGATCGTGCCGGAGATCAACGCGCACGTCTTCAAGGATGGCGCCAAGAGCGGTGGCCGCCTGATCGCCAACCCGAACTGCACCACGGCCATCGCCGTCGTGGCGCTCGGCCCGCTGCACAAGGCCTTCGGCCTGAAGCGCGTCATCGTCTCCACCTATCAGGCGACCAGCGGCGCCGGTGCGGAAGGCATGGCCGAGCTGGAGGAGCAGACCCGCAACCAGCTTGAGGGCAAGCCGGTCACCAACAGCGTGTTCCGCCACCCGATCCCCTTCAACCTGATCCCCCAGATCGACGCCTTCCAGGAGAACGGCTACACGAAGGAGGAGATGAAGGTGACCTGGGAGACGCGGAAGATTCTGGAGATCCCGGACCTGCCGCTGAGCTGCACCGCCGTGCGCATCCCGACCTACCGCGCCCACTCCGAGGCGATCACCATCGAGACGCTGTCGCCGGTGACGCCGGACGCGGCCCGCGCCGTGCTGGCCGACGCGCCGGGCGTGAAGCTGACCGACGATCCCGCCAACGGCGTCTACCCGATGCCGCTGAACGCCACCGGCCAGTTCGACGTCGAGGTCGGCCGCATCCGCACCAACCTGGTGTTCGGCGACCACGGCCTGGACATCTTCGTCTGCGGCGACCAGCTGCTGAAGGGTGCGGCCCTGAACGCGGTGCAGATCGCCGAGCTGGCGCTGTAAGATGGAAAGTTCCCTCTCCCGTCTCCGGGCGGGAGAGGGATCAAGACTGGAACGGCGGCCTCCACGCTGCTATCTATACGCCTGAACGAAGAGGGTCGCGGAGCGCCAGCGCTTCCGGCCCTCTTCGCCGTTATCGTTGCTCAAGTTACGGGATTCGCGCATGTCCGAGCTTCTGGACGCTGTTTCCCGGCGTCGAACCTTCGCGATCATCGCGCACCCGGACGCCGGTAAGACCACCCTCACCGAAAAGCTGCTGCTGTTCGGCGGCGCCATTCAGATGGCCGGCGCGGTGAAGGCGCGCGGCGAGCAGCGGCGCGCCAAGTCGGACTGGATGAAGGTGGAGCGCGAGCGCGGCATCTCCGTGACGGCCTCCGTCATGACCTTCGACTTCGACGGACGCACCTTCAATCTGCTGGACACGCCGGGCCACGAGGACTTCTCGGAGGACACCTATCGCACGCTGACCGCGGTGGACAGCGCGGTGATGGTCATCGACGGCGCGAAGGGCATCGAGAGCCAGACCCTGAAGCTGTTCGAGGTCTGCCGCCTGCGCGACGTGCCCATCATGACCTTCTGCAACAAGATGGACCGCGAGGCGCGCGACCCCTTCGACCTCATTTCGGAGATCGAAAGCTCGCTCGCGCTGGAGGTCACGCCGGCCAGCTGGCCCATCGGCATGGGGCGCGACTTCCTCGGCTGCTACGACCTGATCCGCGACCGCCTGATCCTGATGGACCGCACCAAGGGCGACGAGATCGACGACGGCATCGAGTGCCACGGCCTCGACGACCCGAAGCTGGACGAGCTGCTGCCCGCCCACGCCGTCGCCAAGCTGCGCGAGGACGTGGAGATGGCGCGCGGCCTGATGCCGCCCTTCGACTTGGAAGCCTACCGCGCCGGCCATCTGACGCCGATCTATTTCGGCTCGGCCATCAACAACTTCGGCGTTCGTGAACTGCTGACGGGCCTCGCCGAGAGCGCTCCGCCGCCGCGCCCGCAGCCGGCCGAGCAGCGCGCCGTGCAGCCGGATGAGGGCAAGTTCAGCGGCTTCGTGTTCAAGGTCCAGGCCAACATGGACCCGAACCACCGCGACCGCATCGCCTTCGTGCGCATCTGCTCCGGCAAGTTCAAGCGCGGGGCGAAGCTGAAGCATGTCCGCTCCGGCAAGCTGATGGCGGTCAACAACGCCGTGCTGTTCCTGGCCCGCGACCGCGAGCTGGCCGAGGAGGCCTGGCCGGGCGACATCATGGGCATCCCCAACCACGGCAGCCTTCGCATTGGCGACACGCTGACCGAGGGCGAGGACCTGCGCTTCACCGGCGTGCCGAGCTTCGCGCCGGAGCTGTTGCAGCGCGTCCGGCTGGACGACCCGATGCGGGTGAAGCACCTGCGCAAGGCCCTGGAGCATTTCGCGGAGGAAGGCGCCTCCCAGGTGTTCAAGCCGCTGACCGGCGCGGATTGGGTGGTCGGCGTCGTCGGCCAGCTGCAGTTCGAGGTGCTGGCCGCCCGCATCGAGGCGGAGTACGGCCTCACCGCCCGCTTCGAAGGGGCCGGCGTGGACGCCGCGCGCTGGATTGAGACGGACGACGACGCCCAGCTCAAGAAGTTCCTCGACCTGAACCGCTCCGCGGCGGCCGAGGACCACGACGGCGCGCTCGTCTTCCTGGCGCGCAACGCCTGGCACCTGAACCGCACGCAGGAGGATTTCCCCAACCTGCGGTTCCTCAAGACGCGCGAGCAGAACCGAAAGGTGCACACCGCCGCTTGAGTCTTCGGTGGCGCGGCTCCTCGACCGAGGGCCGCGCCATAGTTTTGCCCGCACCTGTCCGTTTCGAGTAGCGACTTTTCCGGAAAGTCAGATTGACTTTCCTCCAGGGGTCATTGACCTTTGACTGCATAACGGCGGGGGATGGCGGCTGTCCTCCAGGCCGGCCTGGACCTCCTCGCGTCGGTGGCGGAACGGTTCACAAGCAACGGTTCACGACGGCTACGCGCGCGGGACGATCCGTGCGCGCACAGGGACGAGAGGGCGGCATGTTCGGTGGCCTTGGTGCTTTTTTCGACACCAGCGGTTTCATACCCCATGGCGTGTGCCTGCTCTGGAACCCGGATGTCCTGGCGCTGCACGTCGGCGCCGACGTGCTGACGGGCCTGTCCTACTATTCGATTCCCATCGCCCTCGTCTATTTCGTGCTGAGGCGGCGCGACGTGGCCTTCAGCTGGGTGTTCTGGCTGTTCGCCGCCTTCATCCTGGCCTGCGGCACCACCCATTTCTTCAGCATCTGGACCTTGTGGCATCCCGACTACGCCCTTGAGGGCGTGATCAAGGGCATCACGGCGGTGGCCTCGCTGCTGACCGCCGTGGCGCTTTGGCTGCTCATGCCCAAGGCGCTCGCCCTGCCGAGCCCCAGCCAACTTGCCGCCGCCAACGACGCGCTCCAGCGCGAGATCGAGGTGCGGCGTCAGGCGGAGATGCGGTACGCGGGCTTCTTCAACAATCTGGTGGAGGGGCTGTTCGTCGTGACGGTCCTGCCGGACGGGCAATTCGCCTTCGATACGCTGAACCCCGCGCACGCCAAGGCGACGGGCATCGATCCGGACGCCATTCGCGGCCGTCTGGTCCGCGAGGCGCTGCCGCCCGCGACCGCCGACGCGGTGATCGCGCGGTACAGCGCCTGCATCGCGGCGGACGAACCCATCGATTACGAGGAGACGCTGGATCTGCCCATCGGGCGGCGCGTCTGGCACACGGTGCTGGCGCCGGTGCGCGACGACAGCGGCCGGATCGTCCAGATCCTCGGCAGCGGCCGCGACATCACCGAGCGCAAGCGCCTCGACGAGGAACTGGTCCAGACATCGAAGCTTGCCACGCTCGGGACGCTCGCCGCCGGCATGGCGCACGAGATGAGCCAGCCGCTGAACATCATCCGTATCTGGGCGGAAAACGCCCTGTCGCGCTTGCGCGACGGCGATGCGGACACCGGACGTTTGGAGAAGGTGCTGTCCATCGTGTCCGACCAGACGGACCGCATGGGGAAGATCATCGACCACATGCGCACTTTCAGCCGGCGGGACACCAGCGACCTGCAATTCTTCGATCCGGCCCCGAACGTGCGCTCGGCCGTCGATCTGGTCGCCCATCAGTTCGCGCTGGAGAACATCACGGTTTCCGCGGACATCGACAGTGGCGGCTGGGTCGCGCGTGGCCGTCCGCTGCAGTTGGAGCAGGTGATCGTCAACCTCCTCTCCAACGCGCACGACGCGATCGTGGAGCGCCGCGCGTCGGCGCCGGACGATGCGCCGCCCGAGGGGCGCATCGACGTGTCGCTTCGGTGCGACGAGGGGCTTGGCCAGACGGTGATCACGGTCACCGACGACGGCGGCGGCATCAACCCGGAACTGCTGCCCCGCATCTTCGACCCCTTCTTTACGACGAAGGAGGTCGGCAAGGGCTCCGGCCTTGGCCTCTCCATCGGCTACGGCATCATCGATTCGATGAGCGGGCGCATCGAAGCCGCCAACGTTGAGCACGGCGGCGGTCGCCGCGGCGTGCGTTTCACCATCACCCTCCCGGTTTCCCGTCCCTCCGCGCAGTCAGTGGAACGTGCCCATGCCTGACCCCGCCCACATCCTGGTGGCCGAAGACGAAGCCTTGGCCGCCATGGCGCTGGAGGATTTCCTGTCCCGCAAGGGGTACCGTGTGACGCTCGCCCAGGATGGGCTGGAAGCGCTGGAAGCGTTCCACAACGACCCCGCCGACCTCGTGATCACCGACCTTCGCATGCCGCGCATGGACGGCCACGCGCTGATCCGCGAACTGCGATCCCGGCACGCGGATCTGCCGTTGCTGGTGATGACCGGCTTCCTGTCGCTGGAGCCCGGACAGGACGACCTCACCGCCGACCGGTGGAAGCCTTTGGAAGTGCTGCGCAAGCCGGTCAGCCCGCAGGACATCCTGACGACGATGGCGCGTCTGATGAACCGGGCGGAAGACGCCGACGCGTGACGTGCCCTCCTACGCTGCCCCGCCATCTTCCAGCGGTTCCACATCCACGCTGACGGTCAGGGCGTGGCCGGCGCCGCCCTGGAGGACGCCGCGCGCCGGGCTGACGTCGTTATAGTCGCGGCCCCAGGCGACCGTGATGAAGTCCTGGTCCGCCCGGCGGGCGTTCGTCGGGCAGAGATCCAGCCAGCCGGCCGGCCCGCACCAGGCCGACGCCCAGGCGTGGCTGACGTCGGCACCGACGAGGCGCGGCTGGCCCGGTGGCGGCAGCGTGCGCAGATAGCCGGAGACGTAGCGCGCCGGCAGCCCAGCCGCGCGCAGGCACCCCACCACGATGTGGGCGAAGTCCTGGCATACGCCGCGCCGGTGGCGCATGACCTCGGCCATCGGGGTGGCCACGGTGGTCGCCGTCGGGTCGAAGGTGAAGTCCCGGTGGATGCGGTGCATCAGGTCCAGCGCCGCCTCCGCCACCGGCCGGCCGGGGGTGAAGGAGCCGGCCGCATAATCGCTCAGCACCGGCGACACCGCCACCAGCACGCTGTCGAAGGCGTACTGCACGATCTCCGCCCCATCGTCCGGGCCGGACAGGCCGCGCAGGGAATCGCGCACCGTCTCCCAGGGCGGCGTGGCCGCCGCGTCGAGGGCGGGCGGCGGGAAGACCTCCACCTCGCTGTCCGCGGTGATGGTGAATTGCCGGTGCGGCTCCTGCACGGCCACGTAGGTGGTGGTGTTGCCGAAATAGTCGGTGTGGTCGGACCGCGCGGCGGGCAACGGCTCTACGGACAGCACGCAGCGCCGGACCCGCTGGCGCGGGTGGGGGCGGGCGGTCAGGTGCAGCAGATGATGCGACACCGACACGTCCTCCCCATAGTCGTAGCGGGTGACGTGCCGCACGCGGTAGCGCACGCCGCCGGTCGCCGGGGAAGTGAGGGCGTCAGGCCGATCGGGCGAAGGCATGGCTGAAATAGGCGTGTGTGAGGAGGTTCGAAATGTCCGGCAGGGACATGGCGAGCGTGTCCAGCAGGCGGTTCAGGTCGGTGCTGGACCGCAACGCCTCCGGGTTGCGGAGCGACGCGCGGGCCGACTGGACGATGGACAGGGCCGAGGCGGTGGGGCCGCCGGAGTCGCCGCCCGCCCCGCCGGGCAGGGACTCGACGTGGCGTTCCAGCGCGGCGAGCTGGAAGGCGAGCGAGCGCGGGTTCGACTCGTCGGCCAGCAGCAGCTCCAGCACGGGGGTGCGCCTGACCTTGGTGAGGTAGCGGGACCGGTAGGTCATCACGCTCTCCCCAAGCTCCAGCAGGACGGCGAGCGTGGCGGCCTGCGCGCTTTCGTCCTGCCGGTCGAGGCCGGCGACGTTCACGCCTCGCATGATCGAGAGGGTGTGCAGCGTGCGCTCGATGCGGCGCCCGATCTCCAGGAAGCGCCAGCCCGGCCCGCGGGTCATGCTTTCCTGTTCCATGCCGGCGATGGCGGCGAGCAGCGTCACCAGATCGTCCAGCCGCAGCAGCATGGCGGCGGCGTCCAGCCGTTGCTTGGGCGGCTGGCTCATCCGTTCCAGCATGGTGACGACCCGCCACATGTCGAGCGACAGGCGGTCGCGCACCGAATAGGCGGTGCGGTGCAGCCGCTGCACCTGGGCGCGCAGGCTGTTCGGGTGGTCCGGATCGACGACCGAGGTGTGGAGCGCATTGCGCAAGGCCCGCCCGCTGCCCAACTCCGACACGCGGGTCAGGTCCCAGGGGATCATGCCCTCCCACGCCATCAGGCAGAGAAGCGGGCGCAGCTGCGCCGACGCGCCGGGCATGGTGCCGTCGGTCAGGCGGGTGTGGGTGGCGCGCAGCAGGCGCACCGCGCCCTCCGACCGCTCGGCGTAGCGGCCCAGCCAGTAGAGGCTGTCGGCGACGCGGCTCGGCAGGTCGTTGGCGGCGGGGCGGAGCGTGGGCACCGCCGATTCCTCGGGCGCCGGCTGCGGGCTCTGCCGCGCCGGGGCGGTCTCGCTGCGGCGCGGGGAGAGGATCCAGGTGTCCTTGCTGCCGCCGCCCCGCTGCATGGAGACGACCAGCTTGCCGGATTCGGTGGACACGCGCGTCAGCCCGCCGGGCATGACCGCATAGCTGCCGTCCGGCCGCGCGCACAGGAAAACGCGCAGCACCAGGGGGCGCGGCTGCAGCCGGCCGCCCTGCCAGACCGGGGCGGTGGACAGGGCCAGCCGTTCCTGCGCGACGTAGCACCAGGGACGGGCGTTGATCCGCTCCACCAGCGCGATTCGCTCGGCCGCCGACAGGTCGGCGCCGAAGATCGGCTCGAAGGCGAGGGAGGGGAAGGCGGGCTTCACCACCAGCCCGTCCAGATGGTCGATGACGTAGGCGCGCTCCGCGTCGTTGCCGCACCACCAGACGGCGACGCCGGGCATCTTCAGCTCCTCGCCCAGTAGGTGGCGGCACAGAGTCGGCAGGGACGACTTGACCGCCATCGACTCCATGAAGCCGGACCCCAGCGCGTTCGCCACCGCCACCGTGCCGGCGCGCACCGCCTCGACCAGCCCCGGTACGCCGAGCGAGCTGTCGGCGCGCAGCTCCAGCGGGTCGGCGAAGTCGGCGTCCAGGCGGCGGAGGATCACGTCCACCGGCTCCAGCCCCGACAGGGTCTTCAGGAACACCCGCCGGTCGCGCACCGTCAGATCCGCGCCCTCCACCAGCGTAATGCCGAGATAGCGGGCGAGGTAGACGTGCTCGAAATAGGTCTCGTTGTAGGGGCCGGGGGTCAGCAGCACGACGCGCGGCTGGTCGCGCCGGGGGCTGAGCGCCAGCAGCGTTTCCTTGAAGGCGTCGAAGAAGGGCGCCAGCCGCTCCACCTGACAGTGGCGGAAGCTGTCGGGCAGCACCTTCGACATCACCGCCCGGTTCTCCAGCGCGTAGCCGCTGCCGCTCGGCGCCTGGGTGCGGTCGGACAGCACCCACCAGCGCCCGTCCGGCGCGCGGGCGAGGTCGGCCGCGTAGAAATGGAGATGGATGTCGTTCGGCACCCGGATCCCGTGGACCGCGCGGCGGAACCCCGGATCGGCGTGGATGACCGCCGGCGCCAGCCGGCCGCTCCGCGTCAGGGTCTGCGGTCCGTAGATGTCGGCCAGGATGGCGTTCAGCAGCGTGGCGCGCTGCGTCAGGCCCGACTCGACGGCCTTCCACTCGTGCGACGGCATCAGCAGCGGCACCATGTCGAGCGGCCAGGGCCGCTCCATCCCCTTGGGGTCGCCGTAGATGTTGTAGGTGACGCCGTTCTGGTGCAGCAGGCGCCGCGCCTCCTCCCACCGCTCCGCCATCAGTTCGGGGTCGAGCGGGCCCAGCGTGCCCATGAAGGTCTGCCAGTGCGGGCGCAGGCGGCCCTGCCCGGTGACCATTTCGTCATAGACCTGCCCCGTGCCGTAGCCGAGCGCGTCGGCCTCGCCGAACAACGACCCCTGAAGGAACGGAACCGTGCGCAATCCCAGCGGCGCGGGACTGTTGGGATCCGGAAACGGAGGATCGGAAAAGGGGTTATCGCGGTCGGACAAGGCGGGTTCGCACGCTCACGTCTGGTCTATTGCGATGGGAGTGTGAACGCCCACCCCGGCCGATGCAAGCGGCGGATCGGAGAGCCCCGGCCGGATGAGAATCCGGCCGGGGTGTCGTGCCCCGGTTACAGGGTCTTCAGATACTCGATGAGCTGGAACCGCTGCTCGTCGGTCAGGGTCGCGCCATACTCGTGCCCGGTGGCGCGATTGCCGGGCTTGCTGGTGTCGAAGGTGAAGCTGTTGTCCGACGCCGCCTGATCCACACCGACCTTGACCGGGTCGAACGAGGTCGTGCCGACCCGGAACGTCGCGGACCGCTGGGACACCGGCAGCAGCAGCTCGTACAGGTTCGGGACCGAGCTGTTGTGCATGTAGGGCGCCGTCGCCCAGACGCCGTCCAGCGGGCGGGACTTGTAGGCCAGCAGCTTGCGGGCCAGCGTGGAGATCGACACGTCCTGCGCTGAGGGCTGCGGGTTGGCGGTCGCGGATGCGTTCCGGACGGCAACCGCCTTTTCCGCCGGCGTCGGGGCGGCGATGATCGTCGGCGTGTCGGGGGCCTTTTCCAGCAGCTTGGCGACGGCCAGCGCCTTCGTCACGTTGGTGGCGCTGGTGCCCGACTTGGTCTTGCCCTTGCTCTGGCCGAGCAGGCCGTTGACGATGTCTTCGCCGAACAGAAGGGCCAGCAGTTCCGGTTCGTCCGACACATTTTGCAGGATCGTGCCGAAGACCGCGTTCGACAGCAGGAGCGCCGCCAGATCGGGGTTGGCGAGCGGTGTCCCCGTCGGCACCTTCTTGGCGATGTCGGGGGCGATCGGCTTCAGCAGCTTCTTGAGGAGGGTGCTGATTTCGGCCGGCGGCATGACGGTGCCGGTGAGCACGCCGGGATTCACGAAGCGGCAGAGCGCGTCCACCGCCGTCTTCGGGTCGGCGCCGTAATTGACCGTGACGAGGCCCCGGTCCACGGCCTGCTGGACGCCCTGGTCCCCGGTGCACATCAGCCGGAACGTGTTCGCGACCTGCGTCGCGTCGTCCTCGTTCGCCCACTTGAACAGCGGGACCATCGTGGTCGGTACGGTCGTGTTCGGCTCCGTCCGCTTCAGGACGGCGTGACAGGAGGAGCAGTTCTGGTCATACAGCTCCTTGCCCGCCGCCACCTTGACGCGGTCGATCGGGCCGGCGATCTGCTCCGGCCAGACCGGCGAGCGCAGAGCGCGGAGCTGGTTTTCCATGTTGATCAGGTTGCGGGCGCGCACCGTGGACGGATAGAAATCCAGCGCGTGCTTGGGCTTCTTCAAGGTGGCCTTGCCGAAGACGCCCAGAACCTCGCCGGAATTGCGGCCCAGCGCGGCCAGCGCGCCGTTGTTGTCCATCAGGCCGTTCCACTGCACCACCGACTGGTGCGGCGCATCCCACAGATAGGGATAGCTGACCGGGGCGTCGGGGGCGGCGTTGTTCTTGTCGATGTTCAGGTCGATGGCCGAGACGCGGTTGAAGATCATCGCGAAGGCGTCGGTGCGCATCGGCCCCCAGGGGGTGGCCGGCGTGCTCTTCTCCACGAAATGGGCGAAGGAGGCGTCGAACTCCTGCAGCTTTGCCAGCAGGTCGCGCTTTTGCTGCGCGGTTGCGTCGGGGCCGAGCACGCGCTTGGCGAAGGGCTCGAACTTGCCATCCACCGCCACGGTGGCGTGCACCGCCCGGCTGAGCGCGCTGATGAAGCCGTACAGGTCGCCGGTCGTCACGGCGCCGTCGATGCGCATGGTCTTGTCGCCGACGCGCACGTCACCCGTGTGGCAGGCGGCGCAGGTCATGCCGACCCAGGCGGTGCTGTCGGAATCGGTGTCCTTCACGAAACCGACGGGCAACAGGTCCGGGTTGCCGGTGCTGGGCGTGCCGCGCAGATAGCCGAAGCGTGTGATGCCCTTGTGGAACAGGTCCTTGGTTTCCGGATCCTCCAGCGCCATGAACCAGTCGTAGCGGATGATCTGAGACCCCTGCGTGGTGTTGTAGTACCACTGGCGGTCCTGGTCGTTCCAACCCTGATCGAGATACCAGAGATCGCCGATCTGCTGCGGCGGCTTGATGGTGGTGTCCTGCGGCAGGGCCGGCGGCTGTTCGGCGCAGGCGCTGAGCAGCATGGTTCCCGCAGCAAGGGCGGTCAGCAGGCGGGCGTTCATTCCTTTCGCTCCTGAAGTCGGGTTCGGCGCGTGGCCGACGATCCTTCAAGGCTTAGCGGGATAACAATTCTAAGGGCGCAAAAGCTTTCCGATGCATCTGCAATGCGGGAAGAACGGTTCTATAAATCGCGTTTTGGATGCGGACCCAGTGCTTTTCGACCACGAATGAATGCAATGCGGAGCGCGCGTCATAGGCTGCCCGTCCGAGTCCTATGCGACTCGGACGGGTGTGTTGTCCGGCGTTTACCCGCGCCGCAGATCCAGCGTCATGGGGAACTGCGGGTTGCGCTCCTCCGCCGGCATGGCCATCGGGCCGGGGGTGTGGCCGAAGGGGAAGAAGCGGGCGAGCCGCCGGCCTTCTGCCTCGTTCGCGTTGACCGGGAAGGTGTCGTAGTTGCGGCCGCCCGGATGCATCACGTGGTAGGTGCAGCCGCCGATCGATCGCTCCGCCCACAGGTCCACGACGTCGAAGACCAGCGGCGTGTGCACGGGGATGGTCGGGTGCAGGCAGGACGGCGGCTGCCACGCGCGGTACCGCACGCCGGCCACGAACTCGCCCTCCGTTCCCGTGGGGATCAGCGGAACGCGACGGCCGTTGCAGGTGACGGCGTAGCGCGCGTCGGTCAGACCGGTGACGCGCACCTGCACCCGCTCCACCGAGCTGTCGACGTAGCGCACGGTGCCGCCGCCGCCCGGCTCCTCGCCCAGCACGTGCCAGGGTTCCAGCGCCATGCGCAGCTCCAGCGTGATGCCGCGCTGGACGACGTGGCCGTAGACCGGGAAGCGGAAGTTCATGTGCGGCGCGAACCAGCTCTCCTCGATGGGATAGCCGTGGTCGCGCAGGTCGGCGATCACGTCGGCCAGATCCTGCTGCACGAAATAAGGCAGCATGAAGCGGTCGTGCAGTTCCGTGCCCCAGCGCACCAGCCGGCCCTTGTAGGGCGCCTTCCAGAAGCGCGCGACCAGCGCCCGCAGGAGAAGCTGCTGCGTCAGGCTCATCTCCGCGTGGGGCGGCATCTCGAAGGCGCGGAACTCCAGCAGGCCGAGGCGTCCGCTGGAGCTGTCGGGGGAGTAGAGCTTGTCGATGCAGAACTCCGCCCGGTGGGTGTTGCCCTGCACGTCGGTCAGCAGGTTGCGCAGCGCGCGGTCCACCAGCCAGGGCGGGCAGTTGCCGGCCTCCGCCGCCTTGTCCAGCTGGTTGAAGGCGATCTCCAGCTCATAGAGCGTGTCGTCGCGCGCCTCGTCCACGCGCGGCGCCTGGCTGGTCGGGCCGATGAACAGGCCGGAGAAGGCGTAGGACAGCGCCGGGTGGTTCTGCCAGAAGGTCAGCAGGCTGCGCAGCAGGTCCGGCCGCCGCAGGAAGGGGCTGTCCGCCGCCGTGGCGCCGCCCATCACAACATGGTTGCCGCCGCCGGTGCCGCAGTGGCGCCCGTCGATCATGAACTTCTCGGCCCCCAGGCGGGACTGGCGCGCGTCCTCGTAAAGCTCCTGCGTGTTGCGGACCAACTCGTCCCAGCCGTGGGCCGGGTGGATGTTCACCTCGATCACGCCCGGATCCGGCGTCACGGCCAGCGAGTTCAGGCGCGGGTCCTTCGGCGGCTGGTAGCCTTCGATGACCACCGGCATGTCCAATTCGACGGCGGTCGCCTCGATCTCCGCCAGCATCGCCAGATAGTCCTCCAGCGTGTTCATCGGCGGCATGAACAGGTGCAGGCGCCCGTCGCGCGCCTCGCAGGTCAGGGCCGTGCGGACGATCCACCAGGCCGACTTGCCTTCCTCCGGCAGTTCGGTGCGCACCTCCGCCATGGCGCGTTGGAGCTGGGCGCGGCGCTTGTCCGGGTGGACGCCGCGATCCGGTTCCTGAACCGCCTCGCGGACGCGCTGGCGCACCGGCACGGGATGCGGGGGCAGGGGCGCGCGCTCCTCGAACGGGTCCACGTCCCAGGAATAGGGATAGTCCTGCGGCGCCACCCAGGGCAGGGAGCCCAGCGGCAGGCGGTAGCCGACGGGGCTGTCGCCGGGGACCAGCAGCAGCTTTTCCTGGCGCAGCGGCCACGCGCTGGACAGCCAGACCGGCCCTTCCTGCGTCACGCGCCGGTTGATCGGCATGGCGAAGCCGACCGGCGTGTTCAGGCCGCGCGTGAAGACGCGGGACAGCCGTTCCCGCTCCTCCTTGTCGTCCAGCTTGCTGTTCAGCGGATCGACGTTGACCGGCAGCTGCGATTCCCGGCGCAGGTAGTGCCAGGGGTCCTCATAGGCGGCCAGCACGAAGGCCGGGTCAAGGCCCAGCCGCTTCGCCAGCGTCGTCAGGAACAGCCCGGCGTCGTCGGTGGTGTGGCCGTAGTCGGTGTCCTCGCGCGCCAGCAGGTCGGCGTTGGCCCACAGCGCTTCGCCGTCGCGGCGCCAGTAGATGGTCATGGCCCAGCGCGGCAGCGACTCGCCCGGATACCACTTGCCCTGCCCGAAATGCAGCAGCCCGCCGGGCGCGAAGCGCTTCATCAGCCGGTGCACGAGGTCGGCGGCCCGTTTGCGCTTGTTGGGGCCGAGCGCCGTGGTGTTCCACTCCGCGCCATCCATGTCGTCGATGGACACGAAGGTCGGTTCGCCGCCCATGGTCAGGCGGACGTCGCCGGCCCGAAGCTCCTCGTCGATGCGGTGGCCCAGCGCCTCGATGCCCGCCCACTGCCGGGGGCTGTAGGGCTTGGTGACGCGCGGCGCCTCGTAGATGCGGGTGACGGACATCTCGTGCCCGAACTCCACCTCGCACTCGTCGATCAGGCCGGAGATGGGGGCGGCGGAGGAGGCGTCCGGCGTGCAGGCCAGCGGGATGTGCCCTTCGCCCGCCAGCAGGCCGGAGGTGGGGTCGAGGCCCACCCAGCCGGCGCCGGGCAGGAACACCTCCGTCCAGGCGTGCAGGTCGGTGAAGTCGGCCTCCGGCCCCGAGGGGCCGTCCAGCGCCTTCTGGTCGGCGGTCAGCTGGATCAGGTATCCGGACACGAAGCGCGCCGCCAGCCCCAGGTGCCGCAGGATCTGCACCAGCAGCCACGCGGAGTCGCGGCAGGAACCGGTGCGCTTGCCCAGCGTCTCCTCACAGGCCTGGATGCCCGGCTCCAGCCGGATGACGTAGCCGATGTCCTTCTGCAGGCGCTGGTTGATGTCCACCAGGAAGTTGATGGTCGCCGCCGGCTCGCGCGGGATTTCGGCCAGATAGGCGGCGAGCAGCGGTCCCGGCTCCTCCGCCTCCAGATAGGGGCGCAGCTCCCGTTCCAGCCACGGCTCGTAGGCGAAGGGGATGGTCTGGGCCTTCTCTTCCAGGAAGAAGTCGAAGGGGTTGATGGCGGCGATCTCGGCGACAAGGTCCACCTCCACCGTGAATTCCCGCGTCTTCTCCGGAAAGACGAAGCGCGCCTGGTAGTTCGACTGCGGGTCCTGCTGCCAGTTCAGGAAATGCTGTTTCGGCGAGACCCGCAGGGAGTAGCTGAGGATCGGGGTGCGGCAATGCGGCGCCGGACGGAGCCTGACGATCTGCGGTCCCAGATTGATCGGACGGTCGTAGCGGTAGACGGTCTTGTGGTTGAGAGCGACGTGGATCGCCATGAATGCTCCCCGTTTTCTTTGGCGGCGTGGTCTGCGGCGGCCGTTGCCGACCGGGACAGTCCGGCAGGCGGATGGGGCAAGTTACCACCGAAGTGGTAAGGCGCACAGCGCGCCTTCGCACCCGCGGCAAAAATCAGTTGCACAAAAGTCACGCGTCCAGCCCGCGACGGAACGGCGCCTTTTATTGCTTTCCGTGCGACTCTATAAGGGAGACCCTATTCTTGTAACGGGTATAAGTCCGGCCGAGGCAACAACTTTTTCGCGTGTTGCCCACCGCGTGGACGGAACGAAGGGTGTTCGCAGAGGATGGCATCGCTGGCGGCGTCGGGTGGCGGCGGCTTGCGGTCGGGCGGTTCGGCGCCCGGCGGCAGCGCGCGCGGCGTCGTCACCGGGCGCTACTTCAATCTGACGCCCCTGCCGCCGCCGCCGGACGTGCTCGGCAACCCGCTCGTCGTGCCCGACCTGCCGACGCACAAGATGCCCCAGGAAACATGGCGCGGACGGTTGCAGCGTATCCTGGCGCGCTTTCACATCGGCAAGCAGTCGGCCCACACCACGCTGCGTTGGAAGGTGCAGGACACCATCGCGTCGGTCGTCGCGTCGGTATCGCCCACCGTGACGATGGCCGGCGACCGGCGCGGACCGGGCAAGGGGAAGGGAAGGCCCGTCCCAGTCATCGTGGTGCGGCACCCCTATCACCTGCGCCATGTGTTCGAACTGATCTTCCAGATTCCGAACGAACTCGCCGCCGAGCGCCGCTTCCTCGAACTGCTGATGGGGCGCATTTTGCGTCGGTATGGGGAGCAGATGGCGCTCATGAAGGGAGCCGCCTTCTCCTTCGAAAACGAGGCGCGTGAATATTTCTTTGCCGGGTTCAAGCTGGAACGGCAGATCAAGAAGATCAACAGTCCCGATGAACGCTTCGCTGCGCTGCAGGCGATCTACACCAACTATTTTCATGCGCGGAATTATTATTACTATGCGTTGCTGCGCCGGGAAAAACTGACGCCGGACAACAAGTTGTTCATGCTTTACTCGCGCGCCGCCTATTTCATGGCCCGCGTGGACTGGAGCGGTGAGCTGCTGGACAAGCCCAACCAGCGGTCCTTGCCGAGCCGCGAGGACATGCTGTTCTTCGTTCAGCGTGACAAGACCGTTCTGACGCGCTATCGGACCGACCAGGATTTCCAGCGGCAGGTCAAGGCCGTGCTGGAAGCGTTTCCGGGATGAGGGATTTTCCGATGCGGGCAGCGATTGTTCTGGCGGGTCTGCTGGCGGCCGGTTCGGCCATGGCGGCGGAGACAAAAGCTCCGGCCCAAGCTCCGGCCCTAGACTGCGCGGCGGACAGCCCGGCGGGTCAACTCATCTGCCGCGACGCGGCGCTCGGCGCCGCTTCGGAGAAGATGGATGCCGCCCTCAAGGCTCTCGCCGACGCCGCCGGGGAGGCCGGGCGCGAACCGCTGGCCGCCGGCCAGCGCGCCTGGATGCAGCGGCGCGACGCCGCCTGCCCGGTGAGCGAGGCGGATCTGGCCGACCCGAAGAAGGGCAAGGACCGCACCGGCTGCCTGTCCCGCCAGATCGCGGAGCGCACCAAGGCGTTGGAAAGCGAACTGGCCGCCCGCCGCGCGCCGGTGGCCGACGAGCCGGTGACCATCACCGACGCCGCCCCGCCACCCCGTCTGGCGCCGGCCCAGGCCAAGCCGGCTCCGGCGAAGCGCCCGACCGGTCTGCCGGCCCTCGTCGGCCGCTGGGCCAAGGCTGATCCGGTGGCCCGCACGCCGGTCGACGACTGCCGCGTCTCCTACCTGGAACTGTCCAAGGACTCGACCCTCAGCCTGCACGACCCGCGCATTCCCGGCTTCCCGGTCGAAGGGCGCGTGAAGTTGGACGGCGGCGATCTCGCGCAGGAGGATGTCGCCTTCGCGTCCGACGCGGGGAACGGCCCGAAGGGTACCCTGCGTCTCGACGCGGCGGAGGCCGCGCGCCTCGACCGGCTGTTTCTGCGCCTGGAGCAGCCGCTTCCCTTCGGCGCGACCTTCGTCCGCTGCCGCTGAGGTTCAGGACGGAATCATTTCCAACCGCAGCCGGATCGTGCCGCGCAGGCTCTCGCCGGGCTGGAGCGTGCACAGGCCGGCATCGGCCTCCCGGCTGCGGTTGACCGCGTCGGTCATGTGCGTCACGGGCTCGACGCACAGGTAGTCCTCGCCCCGCGGTGCGTAGATCACCAGATGGCCAAAAGGACCGTCGGCGGTCAGCGTCAGCCGCAGCCCAAGCCCCGGCCACGTCAGGGCGGCGCGGCCGTCCCAGCCGGTGAAGCCGTTGTCGAGCACCGTCCGGTCCATCTCCACCCCCTCCGGAAAGTCCCAGGCGGCGGGCAGCGGCGCGCGCTCGGCCGGGAGGAGGGTTGGGTCGTTCATCCAGACGTTGTGGACGCGCGCGTCCAGCCGCGTCCCCGGCGGCTTCGGGAAATAGGGATGGAGACCGATCCCCGCGGGCATCGGCCGGCTGTCCTCGTTGACGAGGTCCAGCGCAACGTGCAGCCCGTCCTCCTCCAGCACGATGTCCTGCGTTGCGCCGTAGCGCCACGGCCAGCCGTCGGCGGCGTGGCGGTAGACGAGGCGGGCAAAGGATTCCTCGCGGTCCTCGACCGTCCAGGCGGCGCGCCAGCCATGCCCGTGGATGGCGTGCGGGCAGCCGTCCATGTCCAGCGGAAGCTCCACGTCGCGTCCGTCGAACCGGAAGCGGCCACCGTCGATGCGGTTGGAGAAGGGAACCAGCGGAAAGCAGCCCATGTCGATGGCCGACCCGCTGGCGAGCGCCCAGTCGGACGCCGGCCGCAGCAACTCGACGGTGCCCTCCGGCCCATGCCTGGTCAGGCGGGCGATCGACCCGCCCCGTTCCGGGCACAGCACGCACTCCATGTCGCCGCGTCGCAGCGCTAGGATTTCGGCATCCTTCCCCAAATCGGCCTCCAGGCGGTCGGTCGTCCGCCGGGTATCGCACAGCCGGCGCGGGAAAGAAAGTGCATCGCCTCACGCGATGGTGACGCCCGGAACACGCGCCCTGACGCGTGCGCAAGGCCTGGGTACGCGAAAAAAGGCGTTTCGATTCCGCAACCGTGACGCTTAGTATGCGTCGGGTTTATACACCGGCTCTTTACCGGTCCCCTCCGACAATGCACCACCACAGCTCCGGCCGACGCCCGTCGCGCCGCATTCCTTCGTAGGCACCGCGTGTCCAAGCCTTTGTCCACCATGCAGGCCGTGTCCTCAGGCTCCGTCGGCGCGATTGACGAGGCCGAACTATGCACCTCGCTCGCCGATTTCCATGGCGAGCAAGGACGGATGGTCATCGGCATCGCCTTGCGCCAGTATCTGGACACGATGGTCCTCACTCCGACCGAGGTCATCCACAACGCAAAGCTGTTGAAAGCCCTGCTCGACCAGTCGCAGCTGGTCGAGGTCGCCACCGCAAAGGTCGCCACGGTCCAGGCGCGCATTCCGGGCCAGGACCAGAAGGCCCGCCGCACGGCGGTTCAGAATGCCATCAACGAGACCTCCGCCAAAGCGCGCGTCGCGCAGGTCGCCTTCGCGGGACTTCCCAAGGGGCGGGTTCCGGTCGAGGCGGTGCTGGCCGGCGGTCCCGGCCGCGCGCCGACGGGCAATTTCGACTACGACCTGCGCGTTGCGATCAGCCTCGACCTCGCGGAGCACCGGACATGGTCGGCCAAGCTCGACCGGCTGGTCGAGCTGTACCAGGGCGACGGCGACCAGAACGAACGCCTCATGGTCGCCGTGGACGGTGTCATCGGCGACGTCCTCGCCTCGGTTGGGGCCGGGCAGGAGCTGTTCGGCGCGGCCCTGTCGCCCGGAGCGGTGCTCGCGAAGCTGTGCGACACCCTGTTCGGCCGCGTCCCCATGGAGACGTTCGGGCCGAACCGCATCGGGATCCTGAACGGCTGGTTCCGCCAGGGCAAGCTGCCGCTGGCGCGCGCCATGGTGCTGGAGCGGATCCGGCGGCAGCTGCGCGCGCCCCAGCCGCTGGGACGCGGTGCGGCCGACCAGGAGGCCGAACTGCTGCGGACGCTGATCGGCCATCTCCTGACCCCGGCCGGACTGACCGGCGGCGGCGCGATGGCCGATGCGATCACCGTCCGCTATTCGCGGCGGCTGGAGCAGGGCGGGGCCAGCGCCTACCGTCGGTCCATCGTCGGGCTCAGCGAGACGCAGTCCGACCTCATCTGCCGCATCCACTATCTGGCCGCCGTCTCCACGGTTCCGGCGGCCGAGCGCCACATGGGCGAGATCGCGGACGCGCTGGACGCGGCACTCGGCAACGAGTTGCTGGTCGAGAACATGATCGTGCAGACGCCGGACACGGCGCTCGTCCAGCAGTCGCTGGCGGGAGCGGTGGAAGCGCTGCGCGCCTGCGGTCTGCCCGACGCGGTGAAGGCGCGGATCGCCGGCCGCGCCGAGTTCATCGTGGACGAGTTCGCCAAGCGTGGCCGTCTCGCGCAACGCCTGCGCCAGATCGAGCCGATGCTGCGCCGCCGCACCATCCGTCTGGCGGAACTGGCCTGTTCCGGCCTCGTCCGCGAGGAAGGGGCGCTTCCCCTGCTGCGCCAGCACATCCTGGAAATCGTCCGGCAGCCGCAGTTCCAGGCCGACCTCGTCACCGTCCAGCACGACGAGATCGCCCAGGCCGAAGTCCGCCGGCTGTACGAGCTTCTGGACAGGCTGCGGCAAGTCCCGTCGCAGACCCAGCCGCCGCCCGACGCGCCAGCGCCAAAGACGGCACCGGTGCGCGCCACCGCCGCGCCGCCATCCGGTTCGCCACCGGGTTCGTCATCGGCGCCAACCGCTCCGGGGCCGCTTGCCGGCCGGCGTGCGCCGCGCCAGCTGGCGACCGCCGCCGAGACGGTGGCCGTCGACCTTTCGTCCCGTCCCGTCAGCGTCGCCACCGCCGCCCAACAGGCCGAGCGCCCGTCCGGGCCGGTGGGAGGCAGCGCGGTCTGCCCCAATTGTTTCAGCCCCAAGGGCCAACGCGAGGCCTGCCGGGATTGCGGCTACCCGTCGCAGATGGAAAACCGCAACGGCATCCACCTGATGCCGGGCACGACCCTGCTGGGCCGGTACAAGATCGGACGGATCCTGGGGCAGGGGGGCTTCGGCGCCACCTATCTCGGCTGGGACGAGCGGTTGCACGTCAAGGTGGCCGTCAAGGAATTCTACCCGGCCAACTTGATTTCGCGGGTTCCCGGCTCGCTCAGCGTCATGCCCTTTTCCGACGATCACGCGCGCAACTTCACCGCCGGCCTCGCCAAGTTCCTCGACGAGGCGCGGCTGCTCGCCCGCCTGCGGGACGTGAAGGAGATCGTCAGCGTCCAGGACTTCTTCGAGGAGAACGAGACCGCCTACCTCGTCATGGAACTGCTGGACGGCCGGACCATGAAGAAGTACGTCGCGGAATGCGGCGGGCGCATCGACGCGCGGCGGACGCTGACCATCCTCTCGCCGATCATGCGCGCGCTCCAGGCGGTGCACGAGCATGGGCTCGTCCACCGCGACATCAGCCCGGACAACATCTTCCTGACCACCGGCGGCGAGCGCAAGCTGCTGGACTTCGGCGCCGCCCGGCACGCGGCGGGGCGCGACTCCGGCCTGACCGTCATCCTGAAGCCGGGCTACGCCCCGCCGGAGCAGTATTCGCCGGACGGCAAGCAGGGACCCTGGACCGACGTCTACGCCCTGTGCGCCACGGCCTATCAGGCGCTGACCGGCAAGGCGCCGCCCGACGCGACCAGCCGCTTCATGAACGACAAGGTGCCGAAGCTGTCGGAGTACGGGGTGGCGGTGCCGCCCGCCTTCGAAAAGGTGCTGTTCGCCGGCCTGTCGATGCGCTGGCAGGAGCGGCCGCAGAGCATGCGCGACCTGCAACGCGCCATGACCGGCACCCTGAACGCGTCCTGAGGTCCATTGGAAAAAAAGCCCTTCTCCGTCGGGGAGAAGGGCTTTTTGGGTCGACCGCTACCGGGCTTTGGCCATTACTTGGCGTCGGCCGCGACCTGCATCTTGACGATCTTGTCGGGGTCGGAGACCTGACCGTTGCGGGCCTGGCTGCCCTTCTTGATGTTGTCGACGAACTCCATGCCTTCGACGACCTTGCCCCAGACGGTGTACTGGCGGTCCAGGAAAGAGGCCGGCGCGAAGCAGATGAAGAACTGGCTGTCGGCGCTGTCGGGATCCGGCGTGCGGGCCATCGACACGGTGCCGCGGACGTGCGGTTCAGCGGAGAATTCCGCCTTCAGCTTCTTGCCGGAACCGCCGGAACCGGTGCCGGTCGGGTCGCCGGTCTGGGCCATGAAGCCGTCGATCACGCGGTGGAACACGACGCCGTTGTAGAAGCCCTGGCGGGTCAGTTCCTTGATGCGGGCGACGTGGTTCGGTGCCAGGTCCGGGCGCAGTTCGATCACCACGCGGCCGTCCTTGAGGTCGAGGTAAAGGGTGTTTTCCGGATCCAAGGCCTTGGCCTCCCCCTGAACGAGAAAGAATGTGGCGAACAGTGCCGCCATGAGAATGCGCGTCCACCGCAACATGCGAAACTCTCCGATGTGCCGATTCCGCTGACGGACCATAGGGTAAACCGGCGCGGATGCAAAGCCGCCCGGCGAACACGATGTCCATACTTTGTCGCAAGGTCTGCCTCTCGCGCGCCGCTGGGCGTGGAAGGTAATCTCCCACGCCGGTGTTCATGACGGATGGTGGTCGATGGCCAAGGGGTGGAGCGTGCGGCGAGGGCTGGTATGGCTGGCGGTGGGCGGCGGGGCGATCGCTGTGCTTGCGGTCTACCGGGCCGAGTTGGCCGGCGGCGCCGCAACCCTGGCCCTGCGCCAAGCCGGCTTTCCGGACGCGGCGGTGACCGTCACCGACCTCGCCCCGGCCCACAGCCGCGCCACCCTGCGCCTCGACAAGGTCGGGGCGGTCGGCGGCACGGTGACGATCGAACATCCGCTGTCCACGCTGCTCAAGGGACGCATCGCCAAGCTGGTGCTGAGCCAAGGGCGCCTGCGGCTGGATGCCGGGAAGGATGGGCGCCTGCGCCTCGCCGGCCTACCCCTTACGGGTGGGAAAGGGGACGGTGGCGCCTCCGGTGGCGGGATCGCGCTGCCCGTAGACGATCTTCGCGTCGAGGACGCCGCCGTCACTCTTGCGACACCGCAGGGGACGGCGCACGGCTCGCTGCGGCTGGCGATGACGGGGGTGGGCACGGAGCAGCAGGGGACGGCGACGCTGACCGCCTCGGCAAAAGGGCTTCCCACCCTTGCCGCCTGGATGGGAGCCGGACCGGTCACCGAAGCGGCCGGAACGCTGACCGCCAAGGCCCGCTTCCGCTGGGGCGGGGAGGGGCTGAAAGGCGAGGGGGATGTGAGAATCGCCGATCTGGGCGGCCGGTTCGGTCCCATTGCCGTTTCCGGCATCAACGGTGTGGTGAGGCTGAGCAGCCTCCTTCCTCCGGTGGTTCCGCCCGGCCAGACCCTGGCGGTCAAGCTTCTGGACGTCGGCTTGCCTTTGACCGACGGGACAATCCGCTTCGGCTATGGGCGCAACGGACGCCTGTCCGTGGAGCAGGCCGAATGGCGCTGGGCCGGCGGGCTGCTGCGGGCCGAGCCGGTGGAGATAAACCCCGCAGCACCAAAGGGCACCGTCGCCCTGCGCGCGGAGGGCATACCCCTTGGGCCTCTGTTGAACCTCGCCGCGGTGGAGGGGCTGGAGGCCACCGGGACCGTGAGCGGCCATCTGCCCGTGCGATTCGCACCGGATGGCATTCATCTGGACGGCGGCGTGCTGGAGGCCGACGCGCCGGGCACCCTGCGCTACGACCCCGCCCGCCCGCCGGGATTCCTGCAGGGGGAGGAGGGCAGCCCGACCGACATGCTGATGGGCGCTCTGACCGATTTCCGCTACGAAAGCCTGCGCGCCACGGTGGATGGGCAGGCCGGCGGCGACCTGCGGGTCGGCTTCGCGATCCGCGGCGCCAACCCCGCATTCTACGATGGCTATCCGGTCGCGCTTAATCTTAAGGTGAGCGGCGCCCTCGACCGGATCCTGCGGCAGAGCCTCGATTCCTACCGCATCCCCGACGCGGTCCGCGACCGCATGACGGAGTTCGAACGAAGAAATCCATGAGACGCACGGTTCTCCTCCGCCACGCCGCCGCGATCGGCCTTGCCGCCGTCGCCGCCACGGCCTGCACGCCCACGGTCAAGATCGAGGCCCCCGACAAGCCCATCGAGATCAACCTGAACGTCAAGATCGAGCAGGAAGTCCGGGTCAAGGTCGAACGCGACCTGGACAAGGCCATTGCCGACGACCCGGCGCTGTTCGGCCTGCCGCCAGCGGAAGCCACCAAAGGTTCGGGCGCCACCAAAGGGTCGGGAGCCGCCAAGGGAGGGAAGGCGCCATGAACCGCATCCTCGCGACGCTCGGGCTGGTCCTCGCGCTCGGCCTCGCCGGACCTGTGCATGCCCAGGACGCCCTGGCGGCTGCCAAGGCCGCGGGGCAGATCGGGGAGCGGCCGGACGGGCTGGTCGGCGTCGTGTCCGGCGCGCCCGCCTCCGCCGCCCAGCTGGCGGAGCAGGTGAACGCCCAGCGCATCGCCCGTTACCGTGACATCGCCCGCGGCAACGGCACCTCCGTGGATCAGGTCCAGGCCCTGGCCGGGCAGCAGCTGATCGACCGGACGCCGGCCGGCCAGTATGTCCTGTCCGGCGGCCAGTGGGTCCGCAAGTAGCGGGACCGGCATGCCTCCCGACCTTCGCGCGCAGCTTCAGGCGAGCCGGCAGGCGCTGAAGGCCTCTCCCGGGGACGCCGGGGCACTGGCCGCCCTGTTCGCCGCCCTGGACGCCCTGGACGAGCCCGGCACGCCGGAGGAGGCGGTGGCACGCTCCGGCTTCGCGGAGGCGCTGCGGCGGCAGGGCCGGGCGGTTGAGGCCGAGGCGCACCACCGCCGCGCTCTGGCGTGGCTGCCCGACTTCGGGGGCAACCACTTCAACCTGGGCCTGACGCTTCAATCGCTCGGACGGCTCGCCGAGGCGGCGGAGGCCTACGGCGAGGCGGCGCGGCTGATGCCGCGTTTCGCGCCGGCGCTCTGCAACCAGGGCGTCCTGCTGCGGGCGCTCGGCCGGCTGGACGAGGCCGAGGACGCTCTGCGCCGCGCCGTTGCGCTCGACGCCGCGCTGGTGCCCGCGTGGCTCAATCTCGGATCGGTCCTCCAGGTGCAGGGGCGGGCGGAGCTTGCCGCGACCAGTTACCGCAGGACGCTCGCCCTGCGGCCCGATCTGGCGGAAGCGCACGCGAATCTGGCGCTCCTCCACAAGGAGGCGGGGCGAATCGCCGAGAGCCTGCCAGGCTTCGAACGGGCACTGGCGCTCGGATTGCCTGACGTTGGCGGCGTGCTGGCGCAGTTGGTGCAGCAACAGAGGCATCTCTGCCGTTGGGAGGGGCTGGCGGAGCGGTCGGCGCGGCTGGTCGCGGCGGTGCGAGACGGCGCCACGCAGCAGGTCCACCCCTGGATCTTCCTTGGCGAGGGCGCCGGGCCGGCGTTGGAGCGGGCCTGCGCGGAGCGCTACACGGCGTGGCGGACGCGCTCCATCCTCTCAAATCGGTTCCCGGATGGTGCGGGGCCACGGGACCGCCTCCGCATCGGGTACCTGTCGGCCGACTACCACGAGCACGCCACCGCCCTTTTGATCGCAGAACTCATCGAGCGGCACGACCGGCGCCGGGTCGAGGTGATCGGCTATTCCTACGGTCCCGACGATGGCGGCCCGATGCGCCGGCGTCTGGTCAGCGCCTTCGACCGCTTCCTCGACCTGTCGGGTTCGTCCCATGCGGAAGCCGCAGCAACCATTCACGGCGATGGCGTCGACGTGCTGGTGGACCTCAAGGGCCACACCCAAAACGCCCGAATCGAGATTCTGGCCCACCGCCCGGCACCGGTGCAGGCGCAGTGGCTGGGCTATCCCGGCACGCTCGGCGCCCAATTCATCGACTATGTGATCGGCGATCCCGTGGTCACGCCGTTCGAGCGGCAGCCTGACTTCGCGGAGCCGATCGTCCAACTGCCGGCCTGCTACCAGCCCAACGACCGCAGCCGGCCCATCGGCACCGTCCCTGGCCGTGCGGTCTGCGGGCTGCCGGAGCAGGGCGTGGTGTTCTGCTGCTTCAACGCCGCCTACAAGATCACGCCCACCCTGTTCGACCTGTGGTGCCGGCTGCTGGGCGCCGTTCCCGGCAGCGTGCTGTGGCTGCTGGAAAGCCACCCGGAGGTCGCCGGGAATCTGCGCCGCGAGGCAGCGAAGCGCGGCGTGGCGGCGGAGCGGCTGGCCTTCTCCCCCCGGTTGCCTTTGCCGGAGTATCTGGCGCGCTACCGGCTGGCCGACCTGTTCCTGGACACGGCACCCGTCGGCGCCCACACGACGGCCAGCGACGCGCTGTGGGCGGGCCTGCCGGTGCTGACGCTGCGGGGCGAGGGCTTCGCCTCTCGCGTTGCTGCAAGCCTGCTGCGCGCGGTTGGGCTTCCGGAGTTGGCGGTTGATTCCTGGGCCGCCTATGAAGCGGCGGCATTGCGCCTGGCGCGTCAGCCGGACGAGGTGGCGGCCTTGAAGGCGCGTCTGGCGGCGGGGCGCGAGCGTGCGCCCCTGTTCGACACCGACCGCCTCGCCCGCGCGCTGGAGCGCGCCTACGAGACGATGTGGGCCATCCACGCCGCCGGGGATCCTCCGCGCGCCTTCGCTGTTCCGGACGAGGCTTGAGCCTCGGTTACGGGAACGGGCAGCGGTCGGCCGTGACCTCCACGAAGGAACGCGGGCCGGCGGTGAAGGTGAAGCGGTATTCGGTGTTGTCGACCACCACCGCATGGTGCAGCGGCAGCACGCCCGTGGCGACGGATTCCTTGCCGCCGATGGCGGTGACCTTGATGGTGACGGGCTGCGCCGGGTCGAACCAGCTTTCCGCCGCGCCCTGCGGATTGCGGGCCGACTGGCCCTCGCCGCTGACGGTCACCGTGCCGTTGCCGAAGCCGACCGCGCGGTTGCCGGACTTCAGCAGCGGCGTGGACAGGGCGAAGCGCTTGTTCTCCGGCTGCTGGCAGTTGCGCGGCGGCTGTGCCTGCGTGATCACGAAGGCGAGGCGGTTGGCGTCCATGCCGCCCTTCAGGCGTTCGGCGACAAGGCTGCCCAAGCGGGCGATGTCCCCGGTCGGCACCTCGCGCTGGAGCCGGCCCTCAAGCTCCGCCGAGCGCGCCTCGGCGGTTCGGGCGGCGTGCTGCATCTGGCTGGCAAGCAGCTCCAGCTCGGCCTTCTGGCGCGACAGGGCGGCGTTTTCCTCCCGCAAGGTCACGTCGCGGCCTTTCAGCTGCTCGATGCCCATCTGGTAGGCGAAGAGGCCGACGCCGAGGATGACGACCGCGAACATGGAAAACTTCCCGAACCCCGCCCAGAAGCGGCGACGGTAGCGACGTTCGTAATCGTAGCGTCCCAGGGACATGGTGCGTGCGATCCGCTCGGAAGGAGAGGGTGCTATGGCTACCCAGAACGGGGCGTCGATGCAACCCCCTGACCTGACCTTTGGTCTGGGGCGTATTGTCCGTTCCCGGCCTGCGGCGATGGGGCGGTCCATCCCGAATGAGGGACCGCCCCGCCGGTTCGATCAGTGGCTGGCCGCGGAGCTGCCGAGGAAGCTGGAGCTGATGCCCGGCGTGCGGAACTCGCCGACGTTCTTGAACACGAAGCGGAAGAAGATCGTGTTGCCGTCGCTCTGCCCGTTCACCGTCGTCGTGTAGTCGCGGCGCGCGATGGTTTCGAAGATCAGGCATTCATCCTGGTAATGCAGGATGGCCTGGCTGGAGCGCGCGCCCGGATTCGGCCTCATGGCCTGGACATGCGCGAGGCTGACCGACCAGGTCGGGGTGAGCTGCGACGTGACGAAGAAGTTGGCCTGCTCCACCACGTCGCGCTGGATGGCGTAGCGGTTCTGCGTCTGGTCCACGTAGGTGTAGGTCGTGTACAGCCGCAACAGCGGAACGCCGAAGACGGCGTTGACAGAGTGGCGCCGCGGCTCGAGCGTGTCGTGGTCGATGCGGAAGCCGTAGTTCACGTCGAACCAGCTGGTCGGCTGGAGGTCGATGCGGCCGACATAGTCGGACCCCTTTTCCTCCAGGCCGGAGCCGCCCTGGAATTCCGACGTCCTGACGAAGCGGTAGCTCTGCCCCAGGAAGATGCCGGCCGACCCGGTCGTGTAGCCATTGATCGACGAACGCAGGCCGTAGGTGAAGCGCGGACCGCCGTCCAGCCGGTCGATACCGGTGAAGCGGTTCGGCATGAACAGGTTGATCTCGTCGAACTCGACGTCGAGGCTGTCCTCGTTCGGGTAGGTCGGGCTGTTCTTGGCCTTCGGCGCCACGGTAAGCTGGCTGATCGGCTCGATCAGCTGCTGCGAGCTTTCGCCATAGCGCACGAACGGGTAGCGCACGGTCGCCTGGGCCTGCGGGAAGAAGCGCAGGAGGTCGGTCGACTGGTTGCCGCGCGTGGTCGGGTCGAGCGGATTGAAGCGGTCGGCGTCGTAGGCGGCGAACAGCGTGTGCGCGGACAGGTTCGTGACGAAGCCGGTGCTGGAGACGATCTCGCGCTC
Organism: Azospirillum mesophilum; assembly: GCF_053470405.2. Taxonomy (NCBI): domain Bacteria; kingdom Pseudomonadati; phylum Pseudomonadota; class Alphaproteobacteria; order Rhodospirillales; family Azospirillaceae; genus Azospirillum; species Azospirillum mesophilum. The sequence goes on along the minus strand of NZ_JBPXMQ020000011.1, from coordinate 91,123 downwards.
CCAGCCGGGTTGCACGGCGAAGCGCCGGGTGTCGGGGCCGGCGGTTCCGATCCGGTTGACGGCCAGCAGGCTGCTGTCCATCGACCAGCGGCCACCGAACAGGCTTCCGGGTTCGCCCAGCGCGTTCCAGCGCGCCCACGGCAGCACATAGGGCTCCGGCACCGGGTTGCCGTACCGCAGGTCCTGGAAGCTGTAGGCGTTGATCGCCGCGTAGTTGCGGCCGTTGAAGCCCTCCACGTAGGCGCGGCTGGTCAGAACGTCGTCGCGGATGTCGAAATAGCGCCGCAGGTAGAATTCGTCGCTCGCCCGCTTGAGGTCGAAGCCCCAGCGCCAGACGTCGTCGATTTCGAACTGTCCACGCGCGAAGGCATGACCGCGCAGCCGCCGGTCCTTGGGATCCTTGATGCTGCCGTTCTGGAGTTCGCCTTCGGTGATCGAGCCGTCCAGTTGCAGCCGCCCCTGCTCGAACCGCTGGCGGTACTGGCCGCCGAGGTAGGGACCCTGGTTGGAGTAGTAGCCGAGATCGAAGGTCGCGTCCTTGTCGGGCGCGATGTCGTAGTAGTAGTGCCCGATCGCGCCGAAGCCGAGTTCGGAATTGTTGCGGAAGCTCGGCGTCAGGAAACCCGACCGGCGGTCGACGGTGGGATCGGGGTGCGACAGGTAGGGCATGTAGAAGAACGGGACGCCGAACATCTCCATGACGGCGTCCTTGTAGCGGACCTCGTGCTCTTCGTTGTCGTGCACGACGCGGACGGCGCGGATCTGCCACAGCGGGGCGCGGGTCGGGTCTGTTTTGCAGAGTTCGCAAGGGCTGTAGACGCCGCGGTTGATGCGCATCAGCCGCCCTTCGCGCCGCTCGCCCTCGTTGCCGGCCATGCGGCTGTTGTCGGTCATCAGGACGCGGATGTTCTGGACGAACGCGTCGCGCATGTCGTCCGTCAGTTCCGCGTAGTTGGAGAACAGGATGTCGCCCGACGGCTCCACGACCCGGACGTTGCCGGTCGCCGTCACCACCTTGGTCTTCTGGTTGTAGGTGATGGTGTCGGCGCGGACGGTGCGCGCGCCCTGCGACAGCTCCACATTGCCCGAGGCGGTGACGAGGCCAAGGCCCTCGTCGAAGGTCACCGTGTCCGCGTTCAGCAGGACGGGGGGATCCTTCTGTTCCGCCGGCTGTTCCGCCGGTTGCTGCGCGTTGGCCAGATCGCCCACGGCCACGCCGCAAGCGACCATCAGGGCGATGATACCGGAGCGCATGATCAGCGATCCGGTCGTCGCTGCATCGCGCTTCTTCAGGGTGGCGGCGCGAGCGCGCCGGGCATGTCGGGACGGGAGCTGGGACATGCCCGAACGTTTGGGGTAACCAACCGGCCAAGTCAACGCTTTCGCGTTGGACGCTGCGAATTGTCCAAGGACTGTGGCCGGTTAAAGCGGATCGTGATCCGCTTTGGACCGCAAAGGCGGTTCCGGACGCCCATGCGTCCGAAGCCCGGCCGGCAAATGAGGCCATTTAAATCTAAAGCGAACGGCAGTTCGCTTTAGGCGAAGGCCTTGTAGGCGATCAGGGTGAAGGTGTCGCGCACGCCGGCCAGGGTCTGGAGGTTTTCGGTCACGAATCGACCGATGTCCATGTCCTGAGTGAGATAGCACTTCATCAGGAGATCGTACTGGCCGGAGATGGAATGCACCTCCGACACCTGTTCGATCTCCTGAACGGCCTGATCGGCAACCTGATACGCCTTGCCCAGCTCGCATTTGACCATGACGAAGATGGTCTGCATGGCGATCACCCCTCCTGCGAGGATTGCTCGACCGGTTCAGCGGCGACCGACCGGCGGGCCGAACGCAGCATGAAGGCTGGCATATGGTCGCCGAAACCGATCACGGGTGTGTCGTCGTCGTCCTCGTCGCGGCGGCGGCGGCGGTCACGGTCGCGATCACGGTCGCGGCGCGGATCGGAACGGCGGCTTTCGGCGGCGGCCACCGACTCGCGGGGATGGCGTTCCTCGCGCGGCTGACGCTCTTCGCGCGGAGCCCGTTCTTCGCGGGGCGCGCGCTCTTCACGCGGCTGGCGCTCCTCGCGGGCGGCCTTTTCCTCGCCCCGCTCGCGCGGCGCCCGTTCACGATCCTTATCCTTGCCGCGTCCACGGCCGCCACGGCCACGACGCGCCTCGTCCTCGCTGAGGAACTCGGCCGACTCGAGGCCATCGATGGCGATCAACGGAATCTCCCGCTTGATGAGGCGGCTGATGGCCGCCACCTGCTTGCCGTCCAGCGGGCTGGCCAGCATGAAGGCGCGGCCCATACGGCCGGCGCGGCCCGTGCGGCCGATGCGGTGGACGTAATCCTCCGCGCTGACCGGCACGTCGAAGTTGAAGACATGGCTGAGGCCCTGGACGTCCAGGCCGCGCGCCGCCACGTCGGAGCAGACGAGCAGCGTGATGTCGCCCTTCTTGAAGGCCTCCAGCGTCTCCGTGCGCTTGGACTGCACCATGTCGCCGTGCAGCGCGCCGGCGTTGAAGCCGTGGCTCTCCAGCGACTTCTGCAAGATGGCGACGTCGCGCTTGCGGTTGCAGAAGATGAAGGCGTTCTTCACGTCCTCGGTGCGCAGCAGGTGGCGCAGCGCCTTGCGCTTGTCCTCCTCCTGCACCAGGGCCATCGCCTGGGTCACCGTCTCCGCCGGGGAAGCGGGCGGGGCGACGGTCACTTCCTTCGGGTTCATCAGGAAGGCATCGGCCAGACGGCGGATTTCCGGCGGCATGGTGGCCGAGAAGAACAGCGTCTGCCGCATCTTCGGCAGCTTGCTGACGATCCGCTCGATGTCCGGGATGAAGCCCATGTCGAGCATCCGGTCCGCCTCGTCGATGACGAAGACCTTGATGTCGTTGAGCATGATGTTGCCGCGCTCGAAAAGGTCGATCAGACGACCCGGAGTCGCGATCAGCACGTCCACGCCGCGGTCCAGCTTCTTCACCTGTTCGGTGAAGGTTTCGCCGCCGATCAGGAGCGCCATGCTCAGCTTGTGGTGCTTGCCGTAGGTCTCGAAGCTTTCCGCAACCTGAGCGGCCAGCTCGCGCGTCGGCTCCAGAATGAGCGACCGGGGCATGCGCGCCCGCGCCCGGCCGGAGGCCAGGATGTCGATCATTGGCAGGGTGAAGCTGGCCGTCTTCCCGGTGCCCGTTTGCGCACAGCCGAGCACGTCACGGCCTTGCAGGACCCAGGGAATCGCCTGTTCCTGAATCGGCGTCGGCTGGGTGTAACCCTTGTCCTCGATTGCCCGGAGGACGTCAGGTCCAAGCCCAAGTTCCGAAAATAGCATCCAACCTGTTTCTGTCTGGAGTACGAAGATCGAGCCGTCACGGCCCGACGATTAGATGGGGCCGGAGAATATGAAGTCAAAGGGCGCTGTCAATAGACCTTGTGCCGCAAGCGCGCATTGCGTGCAGCGGAAATCCTCGGCTTGGCGGGGCGCGCGCCGTCCGCTAGGCTCCGCCGCAAGCGTGCAAATGGCGGAAATCCAGGGGTTTCGATGGGAATCCGGGTTCCGACGGCGGGCTTCCGCGGCTTGACGCGGCCAAACAAAAAAGGACATGCACCATGCTTCTGTCTTCGGAGCGTTCGGTCCTCCTCGTGGTGGATGTGCAGGAACGCCTGATGCCGGCCATCCTCGAGTCCGCCCGCGTGGCCCGCAACGTCGGCATCCTGCTGAAGGCCGCCAAGGCGCTGGACGTGCCCGTTCTGGCGACGGAGCAGTACCCCAAGGGCCTCGGCCCCACGGTGGAGCCGCTGCGCGACCTCCTGCCGCCCGACTCCGTGGTCGAGAAGATCACCTTCTCCTGCACCGGCGAGCCCGCCTTCCTGGACCGTCTGGCGCGGATCGGGCGCGACCAGATCGTGCTGTGCGGAGCGGAAGCGCATGTGTGCGTGTTGCAGACGGCGTTGTCGCTTGCGGCGATGGGACGCACCGTGGCGCTCGCGGCCGATGCCACCTCCTCCCGTGCGGCCTCGAACCTCGACCTGGCGATCGCCCGCATGCGCGGCCACGGCGTGGAGATCGTCAGCACCGAGATGGTGGTGTTCGAGTGGATGGAGCGGGCGGGCACGCCCTCCTTCAAGGCGGTCAGCGCCCTGATCAAATAACCGTTTCACGCAACTGTTCGGGAGCGGAACGCATGAGCGAAGCACTTCCCCTGATCCTGCTGCCGGGCATGCCGCTGGACGCGGCGCTGTGGGAACACCAGACCCGCCATCTCGCCGACGTGGCGGAGGTGCGCGCCGGCGATCTGACGGGGCGGGATTCCATGGCGGCCCTCGCCGCCGCCGTGCTGGCCGGCGCGCCGGAGCGCTTCGCGCTCGGCGGGCTGTCCATGGGCGGGTACGTCGCGTTCGAAATTCTGCGGCAGGCGCCCGAGCGGGTTGCCAAGCTCGCGCTGCTCGACACCAGCGCGCGGCCCGACACGCCGGAGCAGACGGCCAATCGCAAGGACGCCGTTGCATTGGTGGGGCAGGGCAAGTTCCGGCAGGTCATCGCCGCCGGCCTGTCGCGGCTGGTTCACCCCGACCGGCTGGCGGACGCGGCGCTGGTCGAGTCGGTCCGCGCCCAGGCGCAGCGCATCGGGCCGGAGGGCTACGCACGCCAGCAGACCGCCATCATGAACCGGCCGGACAGCCGGCCGGGCCTTGCGGCGATCCGTTGCCCGACGCTGGTCCTGTGCGGCCGTCAGGACGTGATCACGCCGCCGGACCTCCATGAGGAGATGGCCCGCGGGATCCCCGGCGCGCGGCTCGTGATCGTGGAACAGTGCGGCCACCTTTCCGCCATGGAGCAGCCTCAGGCGGTGACGGCTCTGCTGCGGGAATGGCTGCTGTACGGTTAATGGTGCTTAACAGAGCGGCCCGCCGGCGCACCCCGCATCAGCCCGGCGGGCGGGGAAAAGAGCGAAGGTCATGTCGCTGATCAGGGCCTTGAAGTCCGGATCCGCCGGTCCTTGCGGGCGGTCGAGCCAGCCCGTCGCCGACGACAACGGTCCGCCGCCCCGGCAGAAGGCGCCCTGCACCACGATCGGACCGCCGGGCGGGAGGGTCGCGATCGGCTGTCCGCTGCACAGATAGGAGTTCAGCGTGGTCTGCGCCGGATTGAAGGCCAGCACCACGCGATAGTCCGGCCGCGCCGTCGCGTTCGGCGTGGTGGTGAAGTTCGTGCGCACGCCGATGACGCGGTTCTGCATGTTGTCGGTCACGAGCTGTCCGAAGCTCTGCGCATCCATGCCGAAGGGATTGCCCTGGATGACCACCCGCAGGTCGCGGTCGGCCGCCGCGTAGGCGACCTCGGAGGCCGTGTAGGCCGGTATGGGTTGATCCGCCACCACGCGCTCGTTGGAACAGGCGGCCGCAGCCGCGCACAGGGCGAGGGCCGCGGCGCGGAACAGGATCGTCATGGTGCGCTCCAGACCGTTGTCACAGCAGAGGAGAATGGAGCGCCGGTCCAGCCTCGGCAAGGCGGCGGCATCGAAAGCTTCTGCAATTGCAGGGCTGCTATCGCCAGGCCTTCATGGAAAATGTTGATAGTGGGGAAAGATCCTGTACAACGCTCAGTCGATGCTGCGGCGCGTCCCTAAAGTTCGGCACCGTGCCGCCCCCGTCCTGCACAAATGCTGAGCGAAATCCCATGGCCGCCCCGGTGTCTTCCCCCACATCCTTTTCCTTCCTGGCCAACCTCCGCATCCGCGCGAAGGTGCTTTCCGGTTTTATATGCGTGCTTATGATCCTTCTGGCCGTGAGCACCGTCGGCTTTACCGCTTTTCTGAAGGCGAAGACGGCGTTCAAAGGCTTCGGCGATCGGGTGACGGTGGTCGAAATCGCCCGCGACATCGACCGCAACGTGCTCGACCTGCGGCGCAAGGCCTCGGAGTACACGCAGTCGGGAAGCGAGGATGCCCGGGCCGCTGCGAAGGACGTCATCGCCCTGCTGCGGCGGAACATCCAGGACGGTCTGTCGCAGATCGAAGACCCGGAGCGGCTGGACCGGCTGAAGGCCGTCCAGGCGTCCTTCGAGCAATATGCGAAGAGCTTCGACCAGGTCGTCGCCCTGAAGCGCGACGAGGCCGCGCTGGTCAAGGACAGCTTCGACCCGCTGAGCAAGCGGATGCGCTTCGACCTGGAAACGCTGGTGGCCGCCGCCGGCAAGGCGCGCGACCGGGACGTGGCCGACATGGCCCAGACCGGTCAGCAGACCGTCATGCAGGCCCGCCTTTACGCGACGGTCATGATGGTGCGCCAGGACGAGGAGGCCGCCCAGCAGGCGGATCAGTACTTCAAGGAGCTGCAGAGCCTTATGAGGGCTCTCGACGCCCTGTCGGGCGACACTCCCTACCGCGCCGAGTACGACACCGTCGCGACCGGCACTGAGCGCTATTACGACTCGTTCAAGCGGGCGCGGGAGTTGAGCCGGCAGATCAGCCAGACGGTGAACCAGTCCATGAAGGCTGCCGGCGATTCCATCAGCCGGAACATCGCCGAGATCAAGGATTCGGCCATCGCCGACGAGCACGCGATCAAGGCCGATGCCGAAGCCACGCTGGAGAGCAGCGAGCAGCTGATGATCGTCCTGACGGTCGGTGGCCTCGTCGTCGGCATGCTGCTGGCCTGGGTGATCGGCAGCGGCATCTCGACCCCGGTGATCGGCATGACCGAAGCCATGAAGCGGATCGCCGGCGGCGACCTGTCCGCGCCGGTGCCCAGCCTCGGGCGCCGCGACGAGGTCGGCGAGATGGCCGACACGCTGGAGGTCTTCAAGCGCGGCATGGTCGAGGCCGAGCGCCTGCGCGCCGAGCAGGAGGAGGCCAAGCGCCGGGCCGAGGAGGCGCGCAAGCAGGACATGAACCGACTGGCGGACGAGTTCGAAAGCCAGGTGGAGGGTGTCGTCCAGCACGTCGCCTCCGCGTCGGCCGAGATGACCTCCACCGCTTCCACCATGTCGGCGGCGGCCGATCAGGCAAAGCGGCAGGCCACGACGGTCGCGGCGGCGGCCGAGCAGGCCTCGGTCAACGTGCAGACGGTGGCCGCCGCCGCCGGCCAGCTGCGCGAGTCGATCCGGGAAATCGGCCGGCAGATCGCGCGCTCCACCGAAACGACTCAGGCCGCCGTTCTGAAGGCGGAGCACACGAACGGCATCGTCGGCAGCCTCGCCCAGGCGGCGCAGAAGATCGGCGACGTGGTGGCGCTCATCAACGACATCGCCGGCCAGACGAACCTGCTGGCGCTGAATGCGACCATCGAGGCGGCGCGCGCCGGTGAGGCGGGCAAGGGCTTCGCCGTCGTGGCGAGCGAGGTGAAGAGCCTCGCCAACCAGACCGGCAAGGCGACGGAGGAGATCGCCCAGCAGATTTCGGCCGTCCAGGACGCCACCCGCCAAGCCGTGGAGGCGATCCGCGACATCACCGACACCATCACGTCGGTGAACGAGACGTCCAGCTCCATCGCCTCGGCGGTGGAGGAGCAGCAGGCCGCCACCGGCGAGATCTCCCGCAACGTGGAGGAAGCCGCGCGCGGCACGCAGGAGGTCGCCAGCAACATTGTCGGCGTGTCGGACGCCGCGCACGAGGCGGCGTCGGCGGCCGAACAGGTTCTGACGGAGGCGTCCGAACTGTCCCGCCAGTCGGACCTGCTCGACAAGGAAGTCGTCGCCTTCATCGCCAAGGTCCGGGCGAGCTGACGCGCCGAATCGACGCGCAAAAAGGGGGCTTCGGTCGTGTGACCGAAGCCCCCTTTGTTTTGGCTCCGCGTTCCGGGGTTATACGCGGTCCGAAAAATTCGGACCGCTGCGTTCACACGCCACGCAGGCTTCGGCCCTCGCGGGCCGCGGCCGCCGTCGCGGCCGATACCGTGTTCGAAAAGTCAGAACTTTTCGAACACGGTATTACACGTCGATGTCATCCACGCGGACGAACTTCGCGTTTTCCTGGATGAATTGGAAGCGCAGCTCCGGCTTGCGGCCCATCAGGCTTTCCACCAGGGACTTGGTGCCCTTGTAGTCCTCTTCCTGCTCCGGGTCGGCGGCGTTGGGGACAACGACGCGCAGCAGCGAACGCTTGGACGGGTCCATGGTGGTGTCGCGCAGCTGGGCCGGCATCATCTCGCCCAGGCCCTTGAAGCGGCTGATCTCTACCTTCTTGCCCTTGAACATCTTGCCCATCAGCTCGTCCTTGTGCGCGTCGTCGCGCGCGTAGACGGACTTGGCGCCGTGGCTGATGCGGTAGAGCGGGGGCAGGGCGAGATAGAGGTGCCCGTTCTGGATCAGGCCCGGCATCTCCCGGTAGAAGAAGGTCATCAGCAGCGAGGCGATGTGCGCACCGTCCACATCCGCGTCGGTCATGATGATGACGCGCTCGTAGCGCAGCTTGTCGCTGGAAAAGTCCTTGCCGATGCCGCAGCCGAGCGCTTGGGTGAGGTCGTTCAGCTCCTGGTTCGCCTTCATCTTGTCGACCGAGGCCGAGGCGACGTTCAGGATTTTGCCGCGGAGCGGCAGGATGGCCTGGGTCTCGCGGTTGCGGGCCTGCTTGGCGGAACCGCCGGCCGAGTCGCCCTCGACCAGGAACAGCTCCGTTCCCTCCGGCGTGTTGCGGGAGCAGTCGGCGAGCTTTCCGGGCAGGCGCAGGCGGCGCGTCGCCGACTTGCGCCCCAGCTCCTTGGACTGCTTGCGGCGCGCGCGTTCCTCGGCCTTCTCGATCAGGCGCTCAAGGAGGACGTTGGAGGAGGACGGGTCGCCCGACAGCCAGTGGTCGAAGTGGTCCTTGACCGCCGCCTCGACCAGCTTGTGCGCCTCGGCGGTGACCAGCTTTTCCTTGGTCTGGCCCTGGAAATGCGGCTCGCGGATGAAGACCGACAGCAGGATGCAGGCGTCGCCCACCACGTCGTCGGCGGTGACCTGCCCGGCGCGCTTGTTGTTGGTCAGCTCGCCATAGCCCTTCAGGGCGCGCATCAGGGCGGCGCGCAAGCCCGCCTCATGCGTGCCGCCTTGGGGCGTGGGCACCGTGTTGCAGTAGGTGTGCGAGAAGCCCTCGTCATCCTCCGGCCAGGCGATGGCCCATTCCACGCGGCCCTGCTGGTTCGGGAAGTCCAGGGCGCCGGAAAAGGGAACCGGGGTGAGCGTCTTCCGGTCCTTCAGCGCGGCGGTCAGGTAGTCGAGCAGGCCGCCGGGGAAGTGCAGCGTCTCCTGCGCCGGTGTGGTCGACTCGGGCGACAGCAGCGCCGGATCGCAGCTCCAGCGGATCTCCACGCCCCGGTACAGATACGCCTTGGAGCGCGCCAGCCGGTACAGGCGGTGCGGTTCGAAATGCGCCGCCTCGCCGAAAATCTCCGCGTCGGGGTGGAAGCGGATCGTCGTGCCGCGCCGGTTGATGGCGCCCTGCTTGGCGAGCGGCCCCTGCGGAACGCCCCGGCTGTAGTGCTGGATGAAGAGCTGGCGTTCGCGCGCCACCTCCACCGTCAGCCGGTCCGACAGGGCGTTCACCACCGACAGGCCGACGCCGTGCAGGCCGCCGGAGGTCTGGTAGACCTTGTTGGAGAACTTGCCGCCGGAATGCAGCGTGGTCAGGATTACCTCAAGCGCCGATTTGCCGGGGTACTTGGGATGGTCGTCCACCGGGATGCCGCGCCCGTTGTCGCGCACGATCACCGTGCCGTCGGCCGCCAGCTCCAGGTCGATGCGGCTGGCGTGTCCGGCCACCGCCTCGTCCATGGCGTTGTCCAGCACCTCGGCGACGAGGTGGTGCAGCGCCCGGTCGTCGGTGCCGCCGATGTACATGCCCGGCCGTCGGCGGACGGGCTCAAGCCCTTCCAGAACCTCGATATCCTGGGCGGAATAGGTGTCGGCCTTGCGCGCCGTGTTCTCGAAAAGATCGCTCATGGCCCCACTTTATAGGAATTTCGTCAGGGCTGCGCAAGCGCATGCGGTGGCCTTTATACACGCTTCGCACAATATTTTGTGATGCGGTTTTTCACCCTGCGGAGGAACGATGAGCAACGGCACGCCTGAGGAGTTCAACAGCGGCCCGGCGCTGCGCACCATAGCCATGCCGGCCGACACCAACCCCAACGGGGACATCTTCGGCGGCTGGCTGCTGGCGCAGATGGATCTGGCCGGCGGGGTGGTCGCCCTGCGGCGGGCCGGCGGACGCGTGGCGACGGTGGGCATTGAGGCGATGACCTTCCACAAGCCCGTCTTCGTCGGCGACGAGGTGAGTTGCTTCGCCCATGTGGAGAAGGTCGGCCGCACCTCGCTGCGCGTGCGGGTCGAGACCTGGGTGCGCCGCCAGCGCACGGCGCAGGAGCCGATCAAGGTGACGGAAGGCGTCTTCACCTACGTCGCCATCGGCGAGGACCGCAAGCCGCGCGAGGTCCCGCCGGAGTGACCGGCAATGGAAAGGGGGATGGAAAGGGGGCGGGCGGATCGCCCGGCCCCTTCCGTGACATCATGTCACTGGCTGCTGGAGTTGCCGCTGGTGGTGCCACCGCCGCCGGCCGCACCGCCGGACGTGGCCCCGCCGGGAGCTCCCGGAGCCGGGGTGGCGGTGGAGGGCGCGTTGCCGCTTACGCCGGAGGCGTTCTGCCCCGGCGTGCCGGCCGGGGGCGGCGGGGTCGTGGCCGGCCGTTCGGCCGTCGAGGTGTTGCTTTTCCCTGAGTCGTTCTTGGCCGACTGCTCGTTGCACGCGGCGAGGCCCAGGACCAGCGCCGGAACAGCGGCGAGCCAAAGCTTGCTTCGCATGGAGTGTCTCCCGTCCATGTTACGCAGTGGGTGCCGCGACCGCGAGGAGCGCCGCCACGGCAGTCCCCCCTTAACACGCGATGGGCGTCGGCTATTCCATCCCTGGGGGCGAGTTTGTGGAGCCCGTCTGTCGAAAGGGGTAGCGCCGTTGCCTTCGTTGGAAGCTTGAGCCTTCCAATACTGGTGTGCACAAAGAACGCGGTCCGCTGAATTCTATTTTAATGCTTCTTTTTCGTTTGACCGGCGGAATCGCGTGTGATTCCATCCGGCCATGACCATGCTCACGAACCTCACCGACTCGTTGAAACGCGCGGCGAAAAGCGCTTTCCGGCACACCATCGGCCCGGCCATCGGGGCGAGCGTCGTCGCGTATTTCGTCTACTACGCCGTGCAAGGTGACCGCGGGCTGGTCGCCATGAAGCATCTCGAAACCGAGATCGCGACGGCCGAATCCGTCCTGCAACAGGTGAGGACGGAGCGTGAGCGCATGGATCGGCGCGCGCAACTCATGCGCGGCGACCATCTGGACCGCGACATGCTGGACGAGCGCGCGCGCTCGATGCTGAACCTTTCGGGGCAGCATGACGTCATCATCGCGCTGCCGCCGGTCTATGACCAGGATGATCCTAGCGCTGAGAAACGGCCCAGATCAGTGAATTAACCGCGCGGCGGTTAACGCCGAAATTCGCTTTTAAAAACAGATATTTGCGCGGCTCACGCTTGTCGTGTACTGTGCGCCCCAGGTCCACTTCCGGTGCGAGGGGGATGTTCCCTCGTAACGTGTTGCCGCGCCGGCTGTTCGCATGCCGTCGCCGCATAGACTCTGGGGAGGAAACATGGCCGCGTCACGACGCCGTCCGAAGGCGCAGAATGAATCCGCGCCGAAGCAGGCCGCTTCGGCCGAGGAAATGATCAAGTTCTACCGCGAGATGCTGCTGATCCGCCGCTTCGAGGAGAAGGCGGGCCAGCTCTATGGCATGGGCCTCATCGGCGGCTTCTGCCACCTCTACATCGGCCAGGAGGCCGTGGTGGTGGGTGTGCAGGCGGCGCTGAAGGAAGGCGACGACGTCATCACCAGCTATCGCGACCACGGCCACATGCTCGCCTGCGGCATGGACCCGAAGGGCGTGATGGCCGAGCTGACCGGGCGCCGTGGGGGTTACTCCAAGGGCAAGGGCGGCTCGATGCACATGTTCAGCCGCGAGAAGAACTTCTACGGCGGCCATGGCATCGTCGGCGCGCAGGTGCCGCTGGGCACCGGCCTCGGCTTCGCGCACAAGTACAACAAGGATGACGGCCTCGCCGCCGTGTACTGCGGCGACGGCGCCATCAACCAGGGACAGGTTTACGAGAGCTTCAACATGGCGGCGCTCTGGAAGCTGCCGGTGCTCTACGTGATCGAGAACAACAAGTACGCCATGGGCACCTCGCAGGAGCGCGCCGCCGCCGGCGAGCTGTTCCAGCGCGGGTCCGCCTACGGCATTCCCGGCCATCAGGTCAACGGCATGGATGTGCTGGAGGTCCGCGAGGCCGCCGAAAAGTGGGTGGAATACATCCGCGCCGGCAACGGCCCCGTTATCCTGGAGATGAAGACCTACCGCTACCGCGGCCACTCGATGTCCGACCCCGCCAAGTACCGGACCAAGGAAGAAGTCGAGAAGATGCGGAGCGAGTCCGATCCGATCGACAACATGAAGCGGGTCCTGCTCGACGCCGGTGTCGTGACCGAGGATCAGCTCAAGGAGATCGACCGCGAGGTGAAGGCCGTGGTGACCGAATCCGCGGAATTCGCCCAGCAGAGCCCGGAGCCCGATCCTTCGGAGCTGTGGACCGACGTGCTCGTCGAAGCCTGACGACAAACCATAAGCGGGAGCGGCGCCAGGGGCCGGGGCTTCGAGCCACCGGTTAACCGCGCCGCCGGAGGTTGAGGAATGCCGATCGAAGTGCTGATGCCGGCGCTGTCGCCCACGATGACCGAGGGCAAGCTGGCGAAATGGGTCAAGAAGGAAGGTGACGAGGTCAAGTCCGGCGACGTGCTCGCCGAGATCGAGACCGACAAGGCGACCATGGAGGTCGAGGCGGTGGACGAAGGCCGCATCGGCAAGATCCTGGTGGCCGAGGGCACCGAAGGCGTGGCCGTGAACACGCCCATCGCCGTGATCCTGGGCGAGGGCGAGGACTCCACCCAGAACCTGTCCACCATCGAGGAGTCGTCGCCCAAGACCGTCGCCGAGCCGGTGGTCAAGGACACGGGCGCCCGCCCCGACGCCACCCTGCCGACCGGTCCGAACAAGGGTCCGGCCGCCGCCCCGCCGGCCAGCGACGAAGACAAGTTCTTCGACAAGGCGGTCAAGAAGACCGTCCGCGAGGCTCTGCGCGACGCCATGGCCGAGGAAATGCGCCGCGACCCGACCGTCTTCCTGATGGGTGAGGAAGTCGCGCAGTACCAGGGCGCCTACAAGGTCTCGCAGAACCTGCTCCAGGAATTCGGCCCCGACCGCGTGATCGATACGCCGATCACCGAATACGGCTTCGCCGGCCTGGGCGTTGGCGCCGCCTTCAAGGGCCTGCGCCCGATCGTCGAGTTCATGACGTTCAACTTCGCCATGCAGGCGATCGACCACATCGTGAACTCCGCCGCCAAGACGCTGTACATGTCCGGCGGCCAGATGGGCTGTCCGATCGTGTTCCGTGGTCCGAACGGTGCGGCCGCCCGCGTCGCCGCCCAGCACAGCCAGGACTTCACGCCCTGGTACGCCAGCATCCCGGGCCTGAAGGTGGTCGCCCCCTACTCGGCGTCCGACTTCAAGGGCCTGCTGAAGTCCGCGATCCGCGATCCGAACCCGGTCATATTCCTGGAGAACGAGATCCTCTACGGCCACAGCTTCGATGTGCCGGAGAGCGAGGACTTCATCGTTCCGATCGGGCGCGCCAAGATCCGCCGCGCCGGCACCGACGTGACGATCACCGCCCACTCGCTGATGGTCAGCTACGCGCTCGCCGCCGCCGACCTGCTGGAGAAGGAAGGCATCAGCGCAGAGGTCATCGACCTGCGCACGATCCGTCCGCTGGACGTCGAGACCATCGTCAACTCCGTCAAGAAGACCAACCGCCTCGTGTCCGTCGAGGAGGCTTGGCCGACCTGCAGCATCGGCTCCGAAATGGCCGCGCTGATGATGGAGCACGCCTTCGACTATCTGGATGCCCCGGTGATCCGCGTGAACGGCCTCGACGTGCCGATGCCCTACGCGGCGAACCTGGAAAAGCTCGTCCTTCCTTCGCCGGACCGCATCGCGGCCGCGGTGAAGAAAGCCTGCTACCGCTGAGGAGGGCGAGCCCATGACCATCCAAATCCTGATGCCCGCCCTCTCGCCGACCATGACCGAGGGCAACCTCGCCAAATGGCTGAAGAACGAGGGTGACTCGGTCAAGTCCGGCGATGTGATCGCCGAGATCGAAACCGACAAGGCCACCATGGAAGTCGAGGCGGTGGACGAAGGCCGCATCGGCAAGATCCTCGTCCAGGCCGGAACCCAGGGGGTGGCGGTGAACACCCCCATCGCCGTCCTGCTGGAGGAAGGCGAGGACGACAGCGCGCTCGCCAAGGGCGCTGCCCCGGCCGCCGGCACCGGCGGCTACGGCAGCCAGGGCGCCGGCGCTCCGCCCGCCGACCAAGCCGTCGCGCCGAAGTCGCCGGCCCCGGCCGCCGCTCCGGCCCAGCCGGCGAAGCAGGAGGCGGCCCCCGCCCATGGCGGCGGCAACCGCGTCTTCGCCAGCCCGCTGGCCCGTCGTCTGGCCGAACAGGCCGGAATTGACCTAAATGCGGTTAAGGGCTCCGGCCCGAACGGCCGCATCGTCAAGGCCGACGTGGAAGCCGCCAAGGCCGGCGGTGGCGCCGCCCGCCCGTCCGCTGCTCCGCAGCCCGCGGCGGCTCCCGCTCCGGCGGCGGCCCCCGCCGCGGCTCCGGTGGCCAAGGCTCCGGCCGGCGTGGACGCGAAGGATCTTTCCGACAAGCTCGGCATGGCCTACACGCCGGTGCCGAACACGACCATGCGCAAGACCATCGCGCGCCGCCTCAGCGAGGCGAAGCAGACGGTCCCGCACTTCTACCTGACGATCGACTGCCAGCTCGACGCGCTGATGAAGGTGCGTGCGGAGCTGAACGGCCGGTCCGACGCCTACAAGCTGTCGGTCAACGACTTCGTCATCCGGGCCGTGGCTCTGGCGCTGAAGAAGGTACCGGCCGCCAACGCCGCCTGGAGCGACGAAGCGATCCTCCAGTACGAGCACGCCGACGTGTCGGTGGCCGTCGCCACACCGACCGGCCTCATCACGCCGATCATCAAGAAGGCGGAAGGCAAGGGGCTCGCCCAGATCTCCAACGAGATGAAGGACCTCGCCAAGCGCGCCCGCGACGGCAAGCTGAAGCCTGAGGAGTTCCAGGGCGGCACCTTCTCCGTCTCCAACCTCGGCATGTTCGGGGTGCGGGAGTTCGCGGCGATCATCAACCCGCCGCAGGGCTGCATCCTGGCGGTGGGTGCCGGTGAGCAGCGGCCCATCGTGAAGGATGGCGCGCTCGCCATCGCCACGATGATGAGCTGCACGCTGTCCGTGGACCATCGCGTGGTTGACGGCGCCGTCGGGGCGGAGTTCCTGGCTGCTTTCAAGAAGCTGATCGAAGACCCGCTCAGCATGCTCTTGTAAGCGAGGACCGGATCAATGAGCGCCAGCCTCTCCCCTCTGCGCGCGGAAATCGACGCACTGGATGCGGAGATCATCGACCTGCTGGGACGGCGTTTCGACGTCGTCCGGCGCGTCGCCGTCATCAAGCAGAGGGAGGGGCTGCCCTCCGTCCTGCCCGACCGCGTCGAAGCGGTGAAGGACAGGGCGGCGGCGCTGGGCCAGGTCCAGGGGCTCGATCCGGGCTTCATGAAGACGCTTTACCAAACGATCATCGACGAGGCCTGCCGGGTCGAAGAGGATTTCTTTGCCTCCTGCGCCGCCGCGACGGCGGACGGCGCGCGCACGCCTTCGTCTCAGAGGGAGGAATAACCCTTGGCCGACATGAACTACGACGTCATCGTCATCGGCGGCGGTCCGGGCGGCTATGTGGCGGCGATCCGCGCCGCGCAGCTCGGCCTCAGCACCGCGGTGGTCGAGCGCGAAAACCTGGGCGGCATCTGCCTCAACTGGGGCTGCATCCCAACCAAGGCGCTGCTGCGCTCCGCCGAAGTGCTGCGCAACGCCAAGCACGCCGCCGACTACGGGCTGGTCATCCAGAACGCGTCCTTCGACCTGGACAAGGTCGTCCAGCGCTCCCGCAAGGTGGCCGGGCAGCTTAATGGCGGCGTCAAGCACCTGCTGAAGAAGAACAAGGTCGCCGTCATCGAGGGCGAGGCGAAGCTGCTCGGCAAGGGGCAGGTCGCCGTCGCAAAGAACGGCGCGTCGGTCGGCACCTTCGGCGCCAAGAACATCATCATCGCGACCGGCGCGCGGGCGCGCACCCTGCCGGGGCTGGAGGACGACGGGAAGCTCGTCTGGACCTACCGCAAGGCGATGACCCCGGACATCACGCCGAAGTCGCTGCTCGTCATCGGCTCCGGCGCCATCGGCATCGAATTCGCCAGCTTCTACAACGAGCTGGGCGCCAAGGTGACGGTGGTCGAGGTCGTGGACCGCATCCTGCCGGCCGAGGACGAGGAAATCTCGACCTTCGCCCGCAAGCAGTTCGAAAAGCAGGGCATGCGCATCATCACCGGCGCCAAGGCCGGCAACCTGCGCAAGACCGCGAACAACGTGACGGTGGCGGTCGAGGCCGGCGGCAAGACCGAGGACATCACGGTTGACCGCGTCATCCTGGCCGTGGGCATCGCGCCCAACACCGAAAACCTGGGCCTTGAGAACACCAAGGTGCAGACCGACCGCGGCCACATCAAGACCAACCAGTGGTGCCAGACCGACGAGCCGGGCGTCTACGCCATCGGCGACGTGACGGGCGCGCCGTGGCTCGCCCACAAGGCCAGCCACGAGGGCGTGATCACGGCGGAGCACATCGCCGGCAAGCACCCGCACCCGCTGGACGTGCGCAACATTCCGGGCTGCACTTACTCCCACCCGCAGGTGGCGTCCGTCGGCCTGACCGAGAAGAAGGCCAAGGAGGCCGGCTATGACGTGCGCGTCGGCCGTTTCCCCTTCATCGGCAACGGCAAGGCCATCGCGCTGGGCGAGGCGGACGGCATGGTGAAGACCATCTTCGACGCCAAGACCGGGGAGCTGCTGGGCGCCCACATGGTCGGGGCCGAGGTGACAGAACTGATCCAGGGCTACACGGTCGCCAAGACCATGGAGACCACCGAGAAGGAGCTGATGGAGACGGTGTTCCCGCACCCGACCCTGTCGGAAATGATGCACGAGTCCGTGCTTGATGCCTATGGCCGGGCGATCCACTTCTAGCTAGCATGCCGAGGTGACATCGACCGGTTGGGCTATGGACCGCACAAGCGCCGCGTACGACGAGGACTTCTACGCCTGGACCCAGGAACAGGCGGCGGAGCTTCGCCGTGCCGGCGCCGAACGCGCCAACACGCCGGCCAACACACGGATCGACTGGGCGAACGTCGCCGAGGAGATCGAGAGCATGGGGCGCAGTCAACGTTCGTTCATCCGGAACCGCCTTCTGGCCCTTCTGGTCCATGTGCTCAAATGGACCTATTGCCCGGAATTGCGGGAACGGTGCGAGCGGGGCTGGCGCTCGACGATCCGGGAACAGCGTCGTCGCCTGACGGACGAGTTGGCCGACAGCCCCAGCCTTCGCCCGTTCGCGCATGAGATTTTCGCCGGCGTCTATCGCAACGCGCGCGTCGAAGCGGCCGACGAGGCCGAGGTGGACCTTGGCCGGTTTCCGCTGGAACCGCCCTTCGCGCTTGACCAGGCGCTCGATCCGGCCTATCCGGCGGAGTTGTTTCCGCCGGAGTGGCGCGTGTGAGCGTACACCCGTTCAGCATCGGCGCTGCCCGTTGGCGGCCCGTTGGGAGCTATTGAGACCATGACCGTGGCCGATCAGCCCGATAAGCTTCGCCATCCCGAAAAGGCCCACAAGCCGGACAACCCCATCCAGCGCAAGCCCGCCTGGATCCGGGTGAAGGCACCGATGAGCCAGGAGTACAACGAGACCCGCCAGCTCATGCGCGGGCTCAAGCTCCACACCGTGTGCGAGGAGGCGGCCTGCCCGAACATCGGGGAGTGCTGGAAGCACAAGCACGCCACCTTCATGATCCTGGGCGCGATCTGCACGCGCGGCTGCGCCTTCTGCAACGTCGAGACGGGCCGCCCCGACAAGCTGGACCCGCACGAGCCGGACAACGTGGCGGAGGCGGTGGCACAGCTCAAGCTCAGCCACGTCGTCATCACCTCGGTGGACCGCGACGACCTGGAGGACGGCGGCGCGGATCATTTCGCGCGCACCATCCGGGCGATCCGCGTCGCCTCGCCGACCACGACCATCGAAATCCTGACCCCCGACTTTCAGAAGAAGAAGGGTGCCGTCGAGGTGGTGGTCGAGGCCAAGCCCGACGTCTTCAACCACAATCTGGAAACGTCCCCGCGCCTCTACCCGACGATCCGTCCGGGGGCGCGCTATTTCACCTCGCTGCAGCTGCTGGCGCGGGTGAAGGAGCTGGATCCGACGATCTTCACCAAGTCCGGCATCATGGTCGGGCTGGGCGAGACGAAGGAGGAGGTCGGGCAGGTGATGGACGACCTGCGCGCCGCGGACGTTGACTTCATGACCATCGGCCAGTACCTCCAACCGACGCCCAAGCACGCGGCGGTGGACCGGTTCGTGACTCCGGAAGAATTCCAGAGCTACGCAACTCTTGGCCGCGGCAAGGGTTTCCTGATGGTGGCCTCGACGCCGCTGACCCGCTCGTCCTACCACGCGGGCGCGGATTTCGAGAAGCTGCGGGAGGCTCGCCTCCGCAAGCTCGCATCCGCTGTGGGTTGAGGGCGCGGGCTGAGGGGCGGACATAGGAGAAACGGAGCGGGTATGCCGACGCACGCGGAAAAGAAGGTTCTTCCCTACACGCCGGAGCAGATGTACCGGCTCGTCGCCGATGTGGAGAAGTACCCGGAATTCCTGCCCTGGTGCCTGGCCGCCCGCATCCGCCGCCGCGAAGGCAACGTGATGTTCGCGGACCTCGTCATCGGCTTCAAGATGGTGCGGGAGCGCTTCACCTCCCGCGTCGAACTGAACGAGCCCGCGCGGCGCATCGACGTGCAGTACACCGAAGGGCCGTTCCAGTACCTGAACAACCACTGGATCTTCACCCCGCACGAGCGGGGCGTCTGCGTGGACT
The DNA here is from genome assembly GCF_053470405.2 of Azospirillum mesophilum. Taxonomy (NCBI): domain Bacteria; kingdom Pseudomonadati; phylum Pseudomonadota; class Alphaproteobacteria; order Rhodospirillales; family Azospirillaceae; genus Azospirillum; species Azospirillum mesophilum. The sequence goes on along the minus strand of NZ_JBPXMQ020000011.1, from coordinate 72,007 downwards.
TCTACGTGGACTTCGAGTTCCGCTCGAAGATGCTGCAGAAGATCATGGGGGTGCTGTTCAACGAAGCGGTGCGCCGCATGGTGCAGGCCTTCGAGGCCCGCGCCGATCAGCTTTACGGCAACAGCGCCGTCCGCCCCACCGCTGCGCGGACGGCGTAAGCGAGTTCTCCCTCAGCGTAAGCTACCGCTTGGACGCGCCGCCTTCAGGCGCTCCAGGGCCGCTTGGACCGTGGCCATACGGATGGCTTCGCGGTCACCGGAGAAGGTGAATTCCTTGTGCTTGGCGGCGCCGCGCCGCACGGCCGTGGCGATGTAGACGCGTCCGACCGGCTTTTCCGGCGTGCCGCCGCCCGGTCCGGCAACGCCGGTGACCGCCACGGAAACGTCCGCCTTCGACTTTGCCAGCGCGCCAACCGCCATCGCCACCGCCACTTCCGCGCTGACCGCTCCGTGGGCGAGGATCAGGCTCGGCGGGACGCCCAGCATCTCCGACTTCGCCACGTTCGAATAGGTGACGAAGCCGCGTTCCACGACCTTGGATGAGCCGGGAATGTCCGTCAGCGCCCCGGCGATCAGGCCGCCGGTGCAGGATTCGGCGGTCGCCAGGGTGTAGCCGGCCAGTTCGAACTCGGCGAGCAGCTTGGCGGCGAATTCGCGGATGTGCTGGGGGAACATGCGGGAGGCCCTCTCTTCCGTGCGCGCCGACTTTAGCCCGGCAGCCGCACCGTCGCCACCGCTTGCGCGGCGATGCCCTCGCCACGGCCGGTGAAGCCCAGCCGTTCGGTCGTCGTGGCCTTCACGCTGACGCGGTCGGCCGGCATGCCCAGAATTTCGGCGATGCGCGCGGCCATGGCCTCGCGGTGGGGGCCGACCTTGGGGCGTTCGCAGATGATGGTGACGTCCACATGGGCGATGCGCCCGCCGCGCGCCGTCACCAGGTCCCCCGCATGGCGGAGGAAGAGCCCGCTGTCCGCGCCGCGCCACTGCGGGTCGCTGGGCGGGAAGTGGCTGCCGATGTCGCCGGCGCACAGCGCGCCCAGGATCGCGTCGGTCAGCGCGTGCAGCCCGACATCGGCGTCGGAATGGCCTTCCAGCTTGTGCGTGTGCGGAACGCGCACGCCGCACAGGGTGACGTGGTCGCCCCCGGTGAAGCGGTGCACGTCGAAGCCCATGCCCGTGCGGATGTCCGACAGTTGGCTGTCGAGGATTTGGGCGGCGCGGGTCAGGTCGTCGGGGGTCGTCACCTTGAAATTCTCCTCCCTGGCGGGCACCAGCGCGACGGGCAGTCCGGCGTGCTCGGCCACGGCCGCGTCGTCGGTCAACTCCAGGCCGACCGTTGCGCGGTGGGCGGCCAGAATGTCGGGAAAGCGGAAGCCCTGCGGCGTCTGGGCGCGCCACAGGCCGGCGCGGTCCACGGTGTCGGCGACCAAGCCGTCGCGTCCGCGCTTCAGCGTGTCGGCAACCGGAACGGCGGCGATGGCGGCCGGATGCGTGCCGAGCGCGCCGATGACCGACGAGACCGTCTCCGCAGCGATCAGCGGGCGCGCCGCGTCGTGAATCAGAACAAGATCCGGTGCCGATTCGGCCAGCCGTTCCAGCCCGTTGCGGACCGAGTCCTGCCGCGTCGCCCCGCCGGCCACCGGTTCCGGCAGATCCAGGCCGGCGACGGCGGCCTCGTAAAGGTCACGAAACGCCGGGTTGATCACGACCTGGACCGCGCTCACCTGGGGATGGCGCAGAAAGGCCTCCACGGTGCGGCGCAGCACCGGGCGTCCGGCGAGGTCCAGATACTGTTTCGGGCGCTCGGCGCCGAACCGCTGGCCGGTGCCGGCGGCGACGATCAGCGCGATGCAGGAAGGCATGGGACGGATCCGTACCGTTTGGGCTATATGTGTTTGGCGCGTAATCATTTAGGCGCTTGACGGAAGCGTGACGGAGCCTAGCCTGTCCCCAGCGATCCGCCAAGGCCCCTGGGAAAAGCCTGAGGGCAACGGACGTTCAGGATCGGGAAGGGCACGGGTCCGCCGCATGTCGCAGAACATCGTCTACAGCCTGACCGCTCTGTTGGCGCTGTTGCCGGCGTCCGTCTATCCCTACCGCCGGATTGCGGGGCAGGGTGGGGAAGGGCGGTCGCCCTATTTCTGGGGCGCGCTGCTGCTTGGCTTCGCCGGTCCCGCCCTGTGGTCGCTGACCCAGATCGCCGGACGCTGGCACACCGGCCTGTCCACCGCCCTGTGGGTGACGATCGCCGCCTGCATGCTGCTGTTCATGGCGCTCAGCGCCCTGACGCGCTCCGCGTGGCGGCTGTCGCCGCTGCTGCTGCCCTACCTGCTGCTGGTCGGCGCCTTCGCCACGCTGGCCGAGGAGGCACCGGCCCCGCTGCTGCGCGGTGGTGCGCCGGGCATCTGGATCGACCTGCACATCGCGGTGTCGGTCATCACCTACGCGCTGCTGACGCTGGGGGCGGTCGCCTCGCTCGCCGCCTTCCTTCAGGAGCGTGCGCTGAAAGCCAAGCGTCCGACGCCGCTGACCCGCTTCCTGCCCCCGGTCGCCGAGAGCGAACGGCTGCAACTGACCCTGCTCGGCGCGTCGGAAGCCGTGCTGGGTGCCGGGCTCGCCACCGGCATGGCGGTGCTCTATTACGAGCAGGGCATCTTGCTGCGGCTGGACCACAAGACGTTGCTGTCGGTCGCAACCTTCGTGGTCCTCGGCGGGCTGCTGCTGGCGCATGCCCGGACCGGGGTGCGCGGACGGAAGGCGACGCGGCTCGTGCTGATTGCCTATTTGTTGCTCACCCTCGCGTATCCGGGCGTAAAGTTCGTCACGGACGTTCTTCTCGGCTAATCTCTGTGCATGGCAGCCACCCCGACGCACAGGCGTTGGGCACTTGCAACGCGCCGAATCGGTGTGCTAGCCTGCTCAAAATCTCATCATATAGTCCTTATGCCCATCAATTGGGCAAGGTGAACATGACCATTCAAATCGGCTCCATCGCGCTCGACGGTCCGGTGATCCTCGCCCCTATGTCCGGCGTGACGGACCTTCCCTTTCGCCGCCTCGTGAAGAGGGCCGGCTGTGGGCTTGTCGTGTCCGAAATGGTCGCCAGCCAGGCGATGATCCGGGAGAACCGGCAGACCCTGCGCATGGTGGAGTGCGAACCCGAACAGTTCCCGATGGCGGTCCAACTGGCCGGCTGTGAGCCGGAGGTGATGGCGGACGCCGCCCGGCTGAACGAGGATCGCGGCGCGGCGATCATCGACATCAACTTCGGCTGCCCGGTGAAGAAGGTGGTCAACGGCCACGCCGGCTCCTCCCTGATGCGGGACGAGGCGCTCGCCGCGCGCATCCTGGAGGCCACCGCCAGGGCCGTGTCGATCCCCGTGACGCTGAAGATGCGCAAGGGCTGGGACGCGAACAGCCTGAACGCGCCGCGGCTGGCCCGCATCGCCGAGGACTGCGGGATCCGGATGGTTACCGTGCACGGCCGCACCCGCGACCAGTTCTACCACGGCACCGCCGACTGGGCCTTTATCCGCAAGGTGAAGGAGGCGGTGAGCATCCCCGTGGTCGTGAACGGCGACATCACGGATTTCGACGCCGTGGACCGCGCGCTCGCGGAATCCGGCGCCGACGGCGTGATGATCGGGCGGGGTTGCTACGGGCGGCCCTGGTTCCCGGCGCAGGTCATGCACTATCTGCGCACGGGGGAGCGGCTGCCCGATCCGCCGCTGCACGAACAGCTCGACACGCTGCTGGAGCACTACGACGCCATGCTGAGCCATTACGGCGTCGAGGGTGGCCTGCGCGTCGCCCGCAAGCACATCTCCTGGTATTCCACGGGTCTGCGCGATTCGGCCGAATTCCGGCAGGATGTCAACCGCCTGTCCAATCCGGAGGCGGTGCGCGGCCTCATCCGCGACTTCTACGCCCCGGTGATCGAAAGGATGGCTGCCTGATGGCCCGCAGTTCCGCCGCCACGCCGCTCCGCCGCCCGGTGCGGCCCCAGGCACCGTCGTCCTTCCGCCCGTCCCGCATCGACCCGTCGGTGGTGCTGGCGGCTCTGCCCGATCCCGTGCTGGTGGTCGACGGCGCCGGGGACATCCGCTACGTGAACCTGGAGGCGCAGGAGTTCTTCGACCTGTCCTCCGCCATGATGGAAGGCATGCCGCTGGCCGACCTGCTGCCGCCCGACAGCCCGGTGATGGGCCTGATCGAGCAGGTGCAGATGGGCCGGCGCCGCGTCTCGCAGGAGGGCGTGGTCATCGACACGCCGCGCATCGGCCCGCATCACGTCACCCTGCGCGTGACCGCGATGGGCGAGCCCGCCGACCATGTGCTGGTGACGATCAACGAGCGCAGCATCGCCCGCAAGATCGACAACTCCCTGACGCACCGCAACGCCGCCCGCTCGGTCACGGCCATGGCCTCCATGCTGGCGCACGAGGTGAAGAACCCGCTGTCCGGCATCCGCGGGGCCGCGCAGCTGCTGGAAGAGAATTGCGACGAGGCGGACCGCGTGCTGACCCGCCTGATCTGCGACGAGGCGGACCGCATCGTCGCCCTGGTCAACCGGATGGAGGTCTTCTCCGACCAGCGCCCGCTGGAGCGCAGCGCGGTGAACATCCACACGGTGCTGGAGCATGTGCGCAAGGTGGCGCAGAGCGGCTTTGCGCGGAACATCCGCTTCATCGAGCGCTATGACCCGTCTCTGCCGCCGGTGTACGGCCATCGGGATCAGCTCATCCAGATTTTCCTGAACCTGATTAAAAATGCGGCAGAAGCTGCCCCGGATCCGGGCGGCGAGATCGTGCTCAGCACATCTTATCAGCACGGCGTGCGCATGGCGCTTCCCGGCGGCGACACGCGCCTGCATCTGCCGTTGCTCGTATCCGTTCAGGATAATGGGGACGGCATACCCGAGGATCTGCGGTCGAACCTGTTCGATCCCTTCGTCACGACGAAGGTCAACGGAACTGGCCTTGGTCTTGCATTGGTGGCGAAAATCGTCGGCGACCACGGCGGCGTCATCGAGTTTGACAGTCAGCCGCGCCGCACCGTCTTCAAGGTCTCGCTACCCATGTACGATGAATCGCAGATTTCCAGCGATCCCGTCCCGGCCAGAGGCGTTCGAGGGACTCGGCGATGAGCGCGGCCACGATTCTCGTCGCGGACGACGATCGCGCGATCCGCACCGTGCTCACCCAGGCGCTCGCCCGCCTCGGCCATGAGGTCCGCACCACCGGCAACGCCTCCACGCTGTGGCGCTGGGTGGCGGACGGGCAGGGCGACCTCATCATCACCGACGTGGTGATGCCGGACGAGAACGGCCTGGACCTGATCCCACGCATCAAGAAGATCCGGCCGGACCTGCGCGTCATCGTGATGAGCGCGCAGAACACGCTGATCACCGCCGTGAAGGCGGCGGAGCGCGGCGCCTTCGAATACCTGCCCAAGCCCTTCGACCTGAAGGAACTGGTGTCGGTGGTGGAGCGCGCGCTGAACTCCAACACCCCGCTGGCGCCTCTGCCCGCCGACGCCGGGGAGTCGGACGAGCAACTGCCGCTGATCGGCCGCTCGCCGGCCATGCAGGAGATCTACCGCGTCCTTGCCCGTTTGATGGGCACCGACCTGACCGTGACCATCACCGGCGAGTCCGGCACCGGCAAGGAACTGGTGGCGCGCGCGCTGCACGACTACGGCAAGCGCCGCAACGGCCCCTTCGTCGCCATCAACATGGCGGCCATCCCGCGCGAGCTGATCGAGTCCGAGCTGTTCGGCCACGAGAAGGGCGCCTTCACCGGCGCCACCAATCGCTCGACCGGCCGGTTCGAGCAGGCGCAGGGTGGCACCCTGTTCCTGGACGAAATCGGCGACATGCCGATCGAGGCGCAGACGCGCCTGCTGCGCGTGCTGCAGGAAGGCGAATACACCACCGTCGGCGGGCGCACGCCCATCAAGACGGACGTGCGCATCGTCGCCGCGACCCACCGCGACCTGCGCACGCTGATCCGCCAGGGCCTGTTCCGCGAGGATCTGTTCTATCGCCTCTGCGTCGTTCCCATCCGCCTTCCGCCGCTGCGCGAGCGCACGGAGGACGTGCCGCTGCTGGTCCGCCATTTCCTGAACCAGTGTGCGTCGCAGGGCCTGCCGGTCAAGAGCATCGACCAGCCGGCCATGGACCGGATGAAGCGCTACCGCTGGCCCGGCAACGTGCGCGAGCTGGAAAACCTCGTCCGCCGCCTTGCCGCCCTTTATTCGCAGGAGGTCATCAGCCTCGACGTGATCGAGGCGGAATTGGCCGACGCCACGCCGGCCGCCCAGCCGGTCGAGGAACCGCAGGGGGAGGGCCTGTCCTCCGCCGTGGAGCGCCATCTGAAGGACTATTTCGCCGCGCACAAGGACGGAATGCCGTCGAACGGCCTCTACGACCGGGTGCTGCGCGAGGTGGAACGCCCCCTGATCTCGCTCAGCCTCTCCGCCACGCGGGGCAACCAGATCAAGGCGGCGCAGCTCCTCGGGTTGAACCGCAACACGCTGCGCAAGAAGATTCGCGATCTGGATATCCAGGTGGTGCGCGGGCTGAAGTAGCGCAAAAGAAGAGAGGCGGGAAAACGTGTTTTTCCGCCTCTCAACAACCGTCATCCCCGCGAAGGCGGGGATCCAGAACTCCGCACATTGGTGCTGGTGCGCTCTGGATCCCCGCTTTCGCGGGGATGACATTTTGGCGGTGTCGGAGATGAGGCGTGGTGGAGTTCCAACCGACGCCTCTCCTTCCGAGACTACCGCTTCTTGCCGGCCTGGGCTCGCGCGAAGGCTTCCGCGAAGGCGTTGTTGATCGGCTCCGGGGCCTTGGCGGGCTTCGGGGCCGGCTTGGCCTGCGCGGGCTTTCCGGCGGGCGCGCCGCGCCGGTCGTCCCGGCGGTCGTCCCGGCGGTCATCCCGATTGCGATCATCCCGGGGGCGCTCGGAACGCTGACCTTGCGGGCGCTCGGCGCGGGGGGCGGCCTCGGTCAGGCGCATGGTCAGGCCGATGCGCTTGCGGGGGATGTCCACCTCAAGCACCTTGACCTTCACGATGTCGCCCGCCTTAACGACCGTGTGAGGATCCTTCACGAAGTTGTTGGAAAGCTGGGAAATGTGGACCAGCCCGTCCTGGTGAACGCCGATGTCCACGAAGGCGCCGAAGGCGGTGACGTTGGTGACGACGCCCTCCAGCACCATGTCCGGCTGGAGGTCCTTCAGCTCCTCCACGCCTTCCTTGAACTCGGCGGTCTTGAACTCGGGGCGCGGGTCGCGGCCGGGCTTTTCCAGCTCCTTCAGGATGTCCTCGACGGTCGGCACGCCGAAGCGCTCGTCCGTGAACTCCTCGGCGTTGAGGGAGCGCAGGAAGCGCGCGTCGCCGATGACGCTGCCGAGATCCTTGCCGGTCTTCTTCAGGATGCGCTCGATCAGCGGATAGGCTTCCGGGTGAACCGCGGAGCTGTCGAGCGGGTTCTCGCCCTCACGGATGCGCAGGAAGCCGGCCGCCTGCTCGAAGGTCTTCGGGCCGAGGCGCGGCACCTCCAGCAATTGCTTGCGGGAGCGGAAGGCGCCGTTCTGGTCGCGGAACTCGACGATGTTGCGGGCGATCGTCTCGTTCAGGCCGGACACGCGGGTCAGCAGCGGGATGGAGGCCGTGTTCAGGTCCACGCCAACCGCGTTCACGCAGTCCTCGACCACCGCTTCCAGCGAGCGGGCGAGCTTGCCGGCCTGGACATCGTGCTGGTACTGGCCGACGCCGATGGACTTCGGCTCGATCTTCACCAACTCGGCCAGCGGATCCTGGAGGCGGCGGGCGATGGAGACCGCACCCCGCAAGGACACGTCCAGCTTCGGAAACTCCGCCGCGGCGGTCTCGGACGCCGAATAGACCGACGCGCCGGCCTCGCTGACCATCAGCTTGGTCAGCTTCAGTTCCGGATGGCGCTTGAAGAGGTCGGCGACCAGCTTGTCCGTCTCACGGCTGGCCGTACCGTTGCCGATGGAGATCAGTTCCGCCTTGTGGCGCACCGCCAGCGCCGCCAGCACGGCGATGGAGCCGTCCCAGTCGTTCTTCGGCTGGTGCGGGTAGATGGTCGTGGTGTCGACCAGCTTGCCGGTGGCGTCCACCACCGCGACCTTCACGCCGGTGCGGATGCCGGGGTCCAGGCCGATGGTCGTGCGCGGACCGGCGGGAGCGGCCAGCAGCAGGTCGTGCAGGTTGCGGGCGAAGACGCGGATCGCCTCGTCCTCCGCGCGTTCGCGCAGGTCGCCCATCAGGTCGGTTTCGACATGCGGGCCGATCTTCAGCTTCCAGGTCCAGCGGACCACGTCGGACAGCCACTTGTCGGCCGGGCGGCCCTGATCGCGGATGCCGGTGTGGGCGGCGATGGTGCGCTCGGCCGGGTGGGGCTGGCCTTCCTCGACCGGCAGGTCCAGGCGGATGTCCAGCACGCCCTGCGTCCGGCCGCGGAACAGCGCCAGCGCCCGGTGCGAGGGGACCTTCGCCCAAGGCTCGTCGAAGTCAAAGTAATCGGAGAACTTGGCGCCCTCGGCGCGCTTCTCCTCGATCACCTTGGAGGTGACGACGCCCTTGTCCGCCATGACGGAGCGGAGCTTGCCGACCAGTTCGGCGTCCTCGCCGAAGCGCTCCACCAGGATGTGGCGGGCGCCGTCCAGCGCGGCCTTCACGTCGGCCACACCCTTGTCGGCGCTGACGTAGGCGGCGGCCTCGGCCTCCGGGGCCTTCGCCGGGTCGGACAGCAGCAGGTCCGCCAGCGGCTCCAACCCGGCCTCGCGGGCGATCTGCGCCTTGGTGCGGCGCTTCGGCTTGTAGGGGAGGTAGAGGTCTTCCAGGCGGGTCTTGGTGTCGGCCTGCTTGACCTGAAGTTCCAGCTCCGGCGTCAGCTTGCCCTGCTCCTGGATGGAGGAGAGGATCGCGGTGCGGCGGTCTTCCAACTCGCGCAGGTAGCCGAGTCGCTCCTCCAGCCCGCGCAGTTGCGTGTCGTCGAGCCCGCCCGTGGCCTCCTTGCGGTAACGGGCGATGAAGGGAACCGTCGAACCCTCGTCGAGCAGCTTGACGGCCGAGGCGACCTGGGACTCGCGAACCGAAAGCTCGTCGGCGATGCGCTGGCTGATGGACAGCATGGAAAACCGGTGACTGGTGAAGGACAAGGCCGGTCCTATAGCGCGAAGGGAGTGCCCCCGGCCAGTGGCGATCTGGGGTATGCCTGCGCAGTCGGCCGGGACATGCCGACCCCAGGGGCTGGCGTGGAAGACGGGCAGGGCGCGGAACCCGTTCGATTGGCCCGCTCTTGAGACCAAAGTCCAATTGCGCGAAAGAGGTAGCTTCGTACAAAAAAGTAGAGGCGAAGAGATTGCTTGCGGCGTTTACCGCACGTTAACCATAGCGCCCGTATATCTTCGCCTGCAACTTGGTTGCGTTTCCTCCCGAACCAAACTTTGAGCGGCTCGCTGCATTTGTGGCTGAGCCGCTTTTCTTTTTTGCGTTGTTGTCCATGCGCAAAAAAAATCATCGCGGTGAAGATTTTTGGTTAATACGTTAACCAAAAATTCAGGGGCCGCGCGTAAAACCGTCTTCAGCAACTTGGTTGCGTTTCCTCCCGAATCGACTTTGGCGGCTCTCCTTTCCGGCGGGCCGCCTTTTTTCTGTGCAGCGTTGCCCTCCGCGCACAGTTCCACGCGACATCACGCGACAGAGTTTTTCCGCTTGCGGAGCTTGCGGGAAACATCCTTACTGTTGGTGGGTCTACTCCAAACGGTTTTGCGCCCTTGGAAATCGTCGTTTCGGCAATCGCCTTTCTGTTCGTGATGGCGGCAACGGGGGCCGCGGCTGCGCGGCTGCGGCGGGTGTCCGGGATCGTCTACGGCGGTACGGCGGGCGCCTGCGCGCTGGTGGCGCTCTGGGCCGCGCTCCGGCTGGCCGGAGGCGGGGCGGCGGACGGGTTGGTGCTGCCGGTCGGGCTGCCCTGGATCCAGGCGCATTTGCGCGCCGACGCGCTGTCGGCCTTCTTCCTCCTCGTGATCAACGCGGGCGGCGTCACCGCCAGCCTGTTCGGCTGGGGGTACGAGCGCGCCCATCACGATTCCCACGCCGGGCCGGTTCTGCCGCTCTACCCGCTGTTCCTGGCCGCCATGAACATGGTGCTGATCGCCGACGACGCCTTCAGCTTCCTGGTGTCGTGGGAGTTCATGTCGCTGGCCTCCTGGCTGCTGGTGCTGTCCACCCACCGGGAGCCGGAAACGCCGCGCGCCGCGCGCCTCTACCTGATCATGGCGAGTTTCGGCACGGCCTGCATGCTGCTCGCCTTCGGGCTGCTGGCGACGTCCCATGGCGACTACAGCTTCGACGCCATCCGCGCCCATGCTCCATCGGCCGCCGCGGCGGCGCTCTGCGTGGTGCTGATTCTGCTGGGGGCCGGGTCGAAGGCGGGCGTGGTGCCGCTGCACGTCTGGCTGCCGCTGGCCCACCCGGCAGCGCCCAGCCATGTCTCCGCCCTGATGTCCGGCGTGATGACCAAGGTGGCGGTCTACGCGATGATCCGCGTGCTGTTCGACCTGCTGGGCGAGCCGGCCGTCTGGTGGGGCGGGGTCCTGATGGCCTTCGGCGCGCTGACCGCCGTGATGGGCGTGCTTTACGCCCTGATGCAGGACGATGTGAAGCGGTTGCTGGCCTATTCGACGGTGGAGAACATCGGGGCCATCGTCATCGCGCTGGGCCTCGCGCTGGTGTTCAAGGCCAGCCACACGCCGGTGATCGCAGCACTCGCCCTGGCGGCGGCGCTGCTGCACGTCGTCAATCATTCCCTGTTCAAGAGCCTGCTGTTCTTCGCGGCCGGCGCGCTTCTGACGGCGACCGGGACGCGCGACCTGAACCAGTTGGGCGGCCTGATCCACCGGATGCCGACGACCGCCGTCCTGGCGCTGATCGGGGCCGCGTCCATCTCGGCCCTGCCGCCGCTGAACGGCTTCGTCGGCGAATGGCTGCTGTTCCAGGCCATCCTGAACGGGCCGGCGTTGCCGGAATGGGCGCTGAAGATCGAAATCGCCGTGGTCGGAGCCGCGGTGGCGCTCGCCACGGCGCTTGCCGGCGCCTGCTTCGTGCGGCTGTACGGCACGGCCTTCCTCGGCCGTCCGCGCTCCCGCGTGGCGGCGGAGGCGGTGGAGGTCGGGACCGCGATGCGGCTGGGCATGGCGATCCCGGCGGCGCTGTGCGTGGCGCTCGGCGTGCTGCCCACGCCACTGATCCGCCTGTTCGAGCCGGCGTTGCGCCTGATGGTGGAGGCCGGCCCCTTCGACGACCGCGCCTATCAGCCCTGGTTCTGGCTGGCCCCGACCTCGGCCATCGGCAACTCTTACAACGGCCTCATCATGCTGGTGGTGATCGCGCTGCTGTCGATCCTGCTGGTGATGGTGATCCACCGTCGCGCCAGCGACCGGGTGCGCTTGTCCATCCCCTGGGGCTGCGGCTTCGACGGGCCGGATCCGGCGGCGGTGACTCAGTACACGGCCTCCAGCTTCGGCCAGCCGATCCGCCGCGCCTTCGGCAGCACCGTGTTCCGCGCCCGCGACCATGTGGAGATGCCGGAACCGGGCGACACCCGCCCCGCGCGCCTGTCGGTCACCTGGACCGACCCGGCCTGGACCGTGTTCTTCACCCCCATCATCCGGGGCGTGAACTGGCTGGCCGACCGGGCGAACGCCCTGCAATTCATGACCATCCGCCGGTATCTGACGCTGATGTTCCTGGCGCTGGTGGTCCTGCTGGTGATGGTGGCGGTGACGCAACGATGACCATGCTGCTCGCCACGCTCTATCAGATCCTGCAGATGCTGTTGGTGCTTGTCCTGGCGCCCCTGCTGACCGGGTGGGTTCGGCTGGTCAAGGCTAGGCTGGTCGGCCGGCACGGGCCGTCGCCGGTCCAGCCCTACCGTGACCTTCTGCGCCTGCTGCGCAAGGAGGTGGTGCTGGCCCGCAACGCCTCCTGGCTGTTCCGCGCTGTGCCCTACCTGACGTTCACGGCCATCTGGCTGGCGGCCGGTCTGGTGCCCAGCTTCACCACGCAACTCGCGCTCGCGCCGACCGCCGACCTGATCGCGCTGATCGCGCTGCTGGGCTCCGCGCGCTTTTTCCTGGCGCTCGCCGGTATGGACGTGGGCACCAGCTTCGGCGGCATCGGCTCCTCGCGCGAGATGATGATCGCGGCGCTCGCCGAACCGGCCATGCTGATGGTCGTCTTTTCCGTCTCGATCCTGGTGCGCACGACCTCGCTGGCGGAGATCGCGGACTTTATGATGTCCGGCGCCGTGGGCCTGCGCATCTCGCTGGCGCTCGCGTTGATCGCGCTGGTGATGGTCGCCATCGCCGAGAACGCCCGCATCCCCATCGACAACCCGGCCACGCACCTGGAACTGACCATGGTGCATGAGGCTATGGTGCTGGAATATTCCGGCCGCCACCTGGCCTTGGTCGAAGCGTCGAGCATGCTGAAGCTGCTGCTCTACATGGCGCTGATCGCCTGCATCTTCTTCCCCTGGGGCATGGGGACGGCGGCATCCGGGGTGCTCGCCGCGCTGTGGGGCATGGCGGCCTTCACGGCCAAGCTGGCGGTCGGCGGCGCCCTGCTGGCGCTGTTCGAGACCTCCATCGCCAAGATGCGCGTCTTCCGCGTGGGCGAGTTCCTGGGCGGCGCCCTGCTGCTGAGCCTGCTCGGCGCGATCTTCCTTTACGTGTCGCGGGGGGTGTGATGACCCTTGTCGCCGGTCTATGCAGGAACCTTCCATTCCCGTCATCCCCGCGAAGGCGGGGATCCAGGGCCAATCGGACACTCGTCGGGACGGCCTGGATCCCTGCCTTCGCGGGGATGACGGATGAAGCACCGTCGCGGGGGGTGTGATGTGATCGACCTCGGGTACGACGCCGCGCACATGCTGGGGGCTCTGGTGCTGCTGATGAGCTTCGCGCTGCTGTACCAGCGGCGCCTGTTCTCGCTGCTGCACGTCTTCACCATGCAGGCCCTGGCGCTCGCCGCGACGGCGGCGTGGCAGGCCTTTTCCCACGGCGAGCCGCATCTCTACATCACGGCGCTGCTGACGCTGGTGCTGAAGGCCATCGTGATCCCGGTGGTGCTGCACCGGATCATCGTGAAGATGAACATCCACCGCACCATCGAACCGGCGCTTGGCATTGGCCTGACCATGGTGGCCGGCGTGTCGCTGGTGACGCTGTCGATCCTGCTGGTGCTGCCGGTGACGGAAGACGCGACGGCGCTGACGCGCGAGAACCTCGCCCTGTCGCTGTCGGTGGTGCTGCTGGGCCTGCTGATGATGATCTCCCGCCGCAACGCGGTCAGCCAGGTGGTGGGGTTCATGTCCATCGAGAACGGGCTGATCCTGGCCGCCGTGGGCGTGGCCGGCATGCCGCTGGTGGTGGAGATGTCGGTGGCCTTCTCCGTCATGGTCGCCTTCATCATCTTCGGCATCTTCCTCTTCCACATCCGCGAGCGGTTCGACACGCTCGACATGCAGAAGATCGAGAGCTTCCGGGGGGAAAGCGATTGAGCGCCATCGCCGTCATCGTCGCGACCCCGCTGGTCTCCGCCATCGTCCTGGCGATGGTGGCGAACTACCGGCTGGCCGCCCGGCTGAACATCGGGTGTTCCGCCATCACCTTCCTGGCGTCGCTGGTGCCGTTCGTGCGGGAGCCGTCCAGCGGCGCGCTGTTCGTGGTGGACGCCTTCAACATCTATTTGATCGCGCTGACCGCCTTCGTCGGCCTGACCACCAGCGTCTTTTCCGCCGGCTACATCGGTCACGAGGTCGCGATCAAGAGGCTGGATGCGCGCAAGCTGCGCTTCTACCACGCCATGTATCAGGCCTTCATGTTCACCATGCTGCTGGCGCTCAGCGCCAACAACCTGGGCGTGATGTGGGTGGCGGTGGAGGGGGCGACGCTGACCACGGTGCTGATGGTCAGCCTGTACCGAACGGCGGCCAGCATCGAGGCGGCCTGGAAATACTTCATCTTGTGCGGCGTGGGGATCGCGCTCGCCCTGTTCGGCACCATCCTGATGTATCTGGCCGCCCAACCGGTGATGGGGCCGGGCATGGCCGCGATGACCTGGACGGAGCTGATGGTCCACGTCGTGAAGGTCAACCCGGCGATTCTGAACCTCGCCTTCGTCTTCCTGCTGATCGGCTACGGCACCAAGGTCGGGCTGGCCCCGCTGCACGCCTGGCTGCCCGACGCCCACGCGGAGGGGCCGACGCCCATCTCCGCCGTGCTGTCGGGCCTGCTGCTGAACGTGGCGCTCTACGCCGTGCTGCGCTTCAAGATGCTGCTGGCGGCCAACGGCGCCGCCATCGCGCCGGGGCCGCTGATGATCGCCATGGGGCTGGCGTCGCTTCTTCTGGCGGGGTTCATGCTGTACCGGCGGCGCGACATCAAGCGCTTCTTCGCCTACAGCTCGATCGAGCACATGGGCATCATCACCTTCGCCTTCGGCATGGGCGGGCCGCTCGCCAACTTCGCGGGGCTGCTGCACATGGCCATGCACAGCCTGACCAAGTCGGCCATCTTCTATGCCGTCGGCCATGTCGCGCAGGTGAAGGGCACGCAACGGATCGAGAAGATCGGCGGGCTGACCGTCAGCCACCCCGTGCTGGGCTGGGGCCTGCTGGTCGGCGTGGTCGCCATCGCCGGCCTGCCGCCCTTCGGCATCTTCATGAGCGAGTTCCTGCTGGTAACCAGCACCTTCGCGCGGGAGCCGCTGCTGGCGCTTCCGCTGACGCTCGGCATCCTGGTCGCTTTCGGTGCGCTGGTGATGCGGGTGCAGCAGCTGTGCTTCGGCGCGCCGGGCGGCGAGAACGCGCCGGTCCAGGGTTCGCTGGTGCCGCTGTTTGCGCATCTGGCTGTCGTTCTGGTCGCGGGCGTCTGGCTGCCGGGGCCGCTGGTCGCCTGGTTCCAGACCGTCGCAAAGCTGTTGGGGTAGGGGAGGCATCATGTACGGAGAGCAGCCCCTGTATGGCCTGTTGAACCGCATCGGCTCCCCGGTCGCTGGGCACCGCCCCTGGCCGCGCTTCCGCCTGACCCGCGAGGGCTGGGGCCAGCTGATGGAGGAACTCGCTGGCAACGCCTGGAGCCTGCTGGGCCTGTGGGGAGAGCCGCGCGCGGTCCACGCCGCCTTCCGCGAGGATCTGTCGGGCGACATCGCCGTGGTCAGCCTCGACTGCCCCCAGGGGCGTTTCCCCAGCCTGACCCCCGTGCGCCCGTCCGCCAACCGGCTGGAGCGCGCCGCGCACGACCTGTTCGGCCTGACGGCGGAACGCACGACCGACCCCCGCCCCTGGCTGGACCACGACGCCTGGGGCGTGCGCCGGCCGCTGTCCGGTCAGCCGGCGGCCCCCGCACCCAACCCAGGCCCCTACACCTTCCTGCCGGTGGAGGGGGAGGGGCTGCACCAGATCCCAGTCGGCCCGGTTCACGCCGGCATCATCGAGCCCGGCCACTTCCGCTTCACCGCCAACGGCGAGACGGTGGTGCGGCTGGAGGAACGGCTCGGCTACGTCCACAAGGGCATCGAGGGGCTGATGCGCGGCAAGACCGTCGCCGAGGTCGCCCGGCTCGCCGCCCGCATCTCCGGCGACAGCACGGTGGCGCACAGCCTCGCCTTCGCCATGGCGGTCGAAGCGGCGCTCGGCCTCGTGGTGCCGCCGCGCGCGGTCTGGATGCGCGCGCTGATGGCGGAGCTGGAGCGCGTCGCCAACCACCTGGGCGACATCGGCGCGGTGTGCAACGACGCCGCCTTCGCCTTCATGCTGGCGGAGATGAGCCGGCTTCGCGAAAGCGTGCTGCGCGCCGCCGACGCCTGCTTCGGGCACCGGCTGATGATGGACCGCGTGGTGCCGGGCGGCGTGGCGGTGGATTTGCCGGAGCGCGGGGCGGCGCTGCTGCTGGACCTTACGGCCGAGCTGCGCCGGCGCTTCGGGCCGCTGGTCACCATCTACGACGGCAAGGCGTCGCTGCAGGACCGCACCGTTTCCACGGGCGTCGTGTCGACCGGGCTGGTCGGCCGTTTCGGGACGGGCGGCTATGTCGGCCGTGCCTCCGGCCGAGGGCTGGACGCGCGCCGCAATCCCGGCTACGCCCCCTACGGCGACCTGGAATTCGACGTGCCGGTCCTCACCGACGGCGACGTCAACGCCCGCGTCTGGATCCGCATCCGGGAGGTGGAGCAGTCGCTCGGCCTGATCGAGCAGATCGTGAAGCGCCTTCCCGGCGTGCCGCGCGGCCTGGACGGCCGCACGCCGCTGCCGTTGGTGCCCGTGGAAGCGGGGCAGGGCGAAGCCGGGGAGGGCATGGCGCTGGTCGAGTCCTTCCGCGGCGAGATCCTGACCTGGGTCCGGGTGAACGGCGACGGCACCATCGACCGCTGCCACCCGCGCGACCCGTCCTGGTTCCAGTGGCCTCTGCTGGAAGCGGCCATCGAGGGCAACATCGTGGCCGACTTCCCCCTGTGCAACAAGTCGTTCAACTGTTCCTACTCGGGCCACGACCTGTAGGGAGCCGCCCCCCCCTGGGAGTTTGTCGGTGTTCAAGCACATACTCAAATCGCTGACCGGCGGCCCCGTCACCGAACCGGCGCCTGCGCCTGCGCCCGCCGACTTGGCGCTGGCCGAACTCGCCGACAAGGTGGAAAAGGCCGCCAAGGCGCGGCTCGGCCGCAGCCTGTCGATCCGCGAGGTGGACGCCGGCTCCTGCAACGGCTGCGAGCTGGAAATCCATGCTCTGAACAACCCAATCTACGATCTTGAGCGCTTCGGTATCCGCTTCGTCGCTTCGCCGCGCCACGCCGACGTGCTGCTGGTCACCGGCCCGGTCACCAAGAACATGCGCGAGGCCTTGTTCCGCAGCTGGGACGCGACCCCGGACCCGAAATGGGTGGTGGCCTGCGGAGACTGCGCCATCAGTGGAGGCGTCTTCAAGGACAGCTACGCCTGCGTCGGACCGGTCGATGCGGTCGTGCCCGTGGACCTGCACATTCCCGGCTGCCCGCCGCGCCCGGCGGAACTGCTGGCCGGTCTGCTGGCGCTGTTGGAGACGAGCGCCGCCCGCTGATTAGCCGGGACGGCGAACGGGCTACCGCCGACGTCCCGCGGCGGAGTCCGCTTGCCGCCGGAACAGCGCAGGCTCCACCGCCGTATAGTTCCACGGTGCAAAGGCGACCGCCTGAACGCTTTCGGAGCTTCGGAGCATGGGCAAGAACGCGCTGAAGCACGCGCTGCTGATGATGGCGCTCCTGGTGCCATCGGCCTGCGCGGTGAAGACGGTGGATTGCTGGCAGCTCGACGACCCGGCGCTTGCCGAGGCGCAAAAGCACGGCCAGTGCGGAGACGCCTTTGCGCGCAATCGGCAGGAAATCGTCCCGGTCGGCAGCGTGGTCCCACCGCAACGGCGCAAGGCGCGCCCGCCCAGCGTCCTGTATGCCGACGATCCGGCGCCGGCCATCGTCACGGTGGACACGAAGCGGAAGCGCAAACCGGGAACCAGCCCTGCCCTGACGCAATCCGCACAGGATTTTCCATAATATGGATTATACGAACTTTCACCCCGTTTCCAGGCCCGGTCAGTTGATCGGTACGGCAATGGACGGGTCATAGCGGCCGGGGCTCGGCCCCTCCACCACGATTCCGACATGCTCCAGCCGGTTGCCTTTGCTGTCGTAGTCGTGCCAGCGGAACGGCATGACGTCGCGGCGGATGGCCCCGATGCCGAAGATCGCCGGATCCTCAAAGTAGAAGGCCATGTCGTCGTAACCGAGCGCGACGAGCCAGTGGCCGTTGTCTTTGCGCCGCGCCCAGTCGGTGATGGACCGCGAGTTGCCGCCCTCGACCCAGGCCTGCACCGCGACGATGACGGGCAGGCCCTTGTCGATCTGCTCGCGCAGCTGCTGTTCGGTCATCTTGTTCATGACCGTGGCCTTCAGCCCGTATTCGTTGGTCACGCGCAGGATCTGGCGGTAGTCGTTGGGCGTCCCGCCGCGCTCGGTCAGACGCTGGCGCAGCACGTCCTGCCGGGCGTCGAGCCCGTAATAGGCGAACACCGCCTGCAACACCGCGGCCCCGGCGCCGTCGTCGCCAGTCTGGCGCACGTCGGGCATGCGCAGGAACTTCTGTGCCGCGGCGTCCGCGGGTCCCGCGGTACCAATAAGGGCGAACGCCACGGTTATCGCCGGGAGGACGCTGCGCAAATGCGTGCGGATCGAGCCCATAACCCTACATCTGGTACGGTACGGCGCGAGCAATGCCATAGGCCTTGGGCTTTCGCAAGAGCGGCCTATTTATGGACTCTTGACCGGGGAACTCTCGACCGCAGACCTGCCGGTCGTGGCCGCCTTCCCTCCGCCGGTCCGCTCGGCTAAGGTCCCCTGCCCGCCTTTCCTTTTTCCCGCCACAGAAGACCGACCATGGCCCGCAACATCGACCGACTTCTCGACGTCATGGCCCGCCTGCGCGATCCCAACGGCGGCTGCCCCTGGGACATCGAACAGACCTACGCGAGCATCGCTCCCCACACGATCGAGGAGGCCTACGAGGTCGCCGACGCCATCGAAAAGGGCGACAAGGCGGCCCTGCGGGAGGAGTTGGGCGACCTGCTCTTCCAGGTCGTCTACTACAGCCAGATGGCTCGCGAGGAAGGGCTGTTCGACTTTGAGGAAGTCGCGGGCGTCATCGCCGACAAGATGATCCGCCGCCACCCGCACGTCTTTGGTGCCGACGAGGTGAACACCGCCGACCAGCAGACCTCCCGCTGGGAGGAGCACAAGGCCGCCGAGCGCGCCGCCAAGGCCGCGGAAGAGGGGCGCGCGCCCTCCGCCCTGGAGGGCGTCATCGCCGGCCTGCCCGCCCTGACCCGCGCGCTGAAGCTCCAGAACCGCGCCGCCCGCGTCGGCTTCGATTGGACCGACGCCCGTGACATCCTCGACAAGATTGAGGAGGAGGTCCAGGAACTCCGCGCCGAGATGGACGGCGGCGGCGCGCAGGAGCGTGTGGCAGACGAGTTGGGAGACCTGCTGTTCGCCCTGGTCAACCTCGCCCGCCGCTTGAAGGTGGAGCCGGAATCGGCGCTGCGCGGCACCAATGCCAAGTTCGAGCGCCGCTTCCACCGCATTGAAGCGCTGCTGGCCGAGCAGGGCCGCAAGCCCGAGGACGCGACCCTCGACGAGATGGAGGCCTTCTGGCAGCAGGCCAAGCGCGAGGAGCGAAGCTAGGCCGATAGCCGCACCGGATGAAATGCGGCAAGCGCTCGAAGTGCCTCGAAGTGCAGGGCGACTGACGACGCCGCACGTCCAACGACGGCACTCACTGATTTTAGGTTGCAGTCCGGTGGTCCTGGAAGGAGATAGGCAGGCCAGGATCGAGAAAAATTAACCTTACAATCTTTACAAGCGCTCGACCTTTACAAGCTTTACCGATGGCTGGATTGTTGCGTCGGAAGAGACAGTCCGGTGGTCCGGAAGTCTCGCTGAGCGGATGTCGTCGCGTCTGCACCGGCGATAGGAAAAACAGCACAGGCCGATCGGGATGTGACTGGGCAGGATTTTACGCAACTTAGAGGAAAATCTTCTCTCAATGAGAAAGGAATATATTCCAGGAGCGAGGTGGGGATATATTCACTTGGGTGGCGTCAGCTCCGCCGTCGTGATATAAAAAAAGGCGCCACGGAACGTGGCGCCTCGGAAGTGTTTCGGGCCTGCCGTCAAACCGACCCGAAACTCCTCTGGCAGGTTCGGCTGTTTAGGTGACGAGCCAAGATCAGCCGATACGGGCCGTTTCGGAGAGGAATTCGGCCACGCGACGCGTGAACGGGTTCCTCTTCGAACGACCTTTCGGTTGGCAGGAACGCTTTCCACGTTGAAATCCGACCAACCATGCGGACGCGGCCACCATGGCCACGGCTGCGATGGCGATCATCATCATCCAGGCAAGCGCCCTCTCTCCGCTGGGCAAAGGTGCGAACGGAATTTGCATCGGTTTCTCCCGTGCTGTTGCCTCCTACGGAACGGTAGGGGCTGTCGGATAGTGCCCGCAATTGCCGTAAGGCGTCAAGACTGCCTCGCTTGGAATCTTGAGCAATCGTTCAGACTCTCGTAAGCGCGCGAACAGAATAAATTAGGGGTACAGATCTCTCTTTCTGACCATGATCACTGATAAGATATGTTGGTTAAAGTGCCTTTTGCGTGTTTAATGACTTAAGAAGCCATGATGTTAGACATAGAAATGCTTGTCAGTGGATAGGGCTGCCAAGTAGTGACTTCGTTATTCGGTCGGCTCTCAGATGGATTGGTGTGCCCAAGGCCAAGCTTCAGCCGAGCGGTTCGCGTTTAGAATCAGTTTGGCGGGCTGGCCTTGCACTCGGCAAAAAGTGCCCACTTGACCAGCCACATTAGCGGCGGTCTGAATATCCCAATACGTTCTAGGGCGATGCAGCCTGGCCGAGCAGGCTGTCGGTTCGTAACTTGGCTGGATCAAAAGCCTTCTAAATGGGGAACGGGCTTCTTCAGTGCGATATTCGCCTCCCCAGTTTGAGGCTAATCGCAAAGGTGGATCCGCCCTGCCCTTCTTGCGTGTCGCCCGTCCATGCAGGTGGTGTGAGCGAGGGCTCCCCCTCCCCTACCCCATCAAATGCCGGTGCAGCGCCTGCCAGCTCTCGCGGTCGGACGCCAGCATCACGCCGCCGCCGAGCGCGGTCGGCCGGTACGGCGTGCCGTCGAACAGGGCGCTGTAGCCGCCGGCTTCCGCGTGCAGAAGCACGCCGGCCGCGTGGTCCCAGGGCATCAGGCGGTGGTAGAGCGAGTAATGCGCCCTGCCCTCCAGCAGGCGCAGATACTCCTGCGCGGCGCTCGACAGGCAGACGCGCGGGCCGAGCGTCTTGCCGCGTTCGTCCAGTTGGCGGCCGAGCGACTCGTCGCAGAAGCGCGTGGACAGGGCGCCGGTCATCTCGGGCAGCGGGACCGCTTTCGCGACCTGCGCCCGCCGGCCGTTCAGGAAGGCGCCCTGCCCCTTCACGGCCGTGGCCATGCGCCCGTCGCAGGGATCGTGGATCCAGCCGGCCAGCGTCTCGCCACGGCAGGCCAGGGCGACGATCACCGCGAACAGCGGCCGGCCATTGGCGAAGTTGATGGTGCCGTCCACCGGGTCGATGATCCACACCGGCGCGTCGCCGTGCAGGCGATCCAGGAGCGTCTTGTCGGCCGAGACGGCCTCCTCGCCCACCACCACGCTGCCGGGCAGCAGGTCCATCAGGCGCGGCGTCAGGGCGCGCTCGCCGGCCTCGTCGGCCAGGGTCACGAGGTCGGTGGGGCCGGTCTTCTGCCGAATCCCGGCGTTCGCGAGGTCGCGGAAATAGGGGAGGATTTCGCTCTCCACCACCTCGCGGATGATGGCGGAGACGCGATCGACATCGGGGATTGGAAAGTTCGTCACTTCTTCGGTGCCGTCTTGTTGGATTTCGGGTCGAGCTGCATGGTGGTGGTGCCGTCCTTGGGCGGCTCCGTCATCAACACCTTACCCTCCAATCCCGTTTCCTGCAGCGCCTTCACCAGCGAGTCGTAGGTGGCGCGGTCCGCCGCCGGGTTCGGCGGAGTCGGCGGGCCGGTCAGCGGGCCACCCTCGGCCGGCTTGCGCGGAAGCTTCGGGTCGAGCGGAAGCGGCGGCGTCTGCTTGGCCTGCTTCTTCTCTTCCTTGGGCGGCGGCGGGGGTGGGCGCCACAGGCGGAAGCAGTCGGTGAAGGATGTGTCCTTCTTGCATTCGGCCAGCAGGCTGCGCGCGTCCGGTGCGGTGAAGACGGGGGTGGTGGGGGCCGGCGGGAATTCCTCCGGCATCGGCGGCAGCTTGTCCTCCGGCGGGACCTCCGGTTCCTCGACATAGCCGGGGGGGAGCGCGTTGGGCTCGGCCACGGCGGCGGCGACGGTCGAAGCGTCGAGGGCCAGCAGCCCCAGGGGCAATAAGGCGATCAGAAGGCGCACGGGGGCCGGCAGTCGTGGCGGAAACGAACGGACGCGGCATTATGGCGCCCCGCCTCATCGACCGCCATGGACAAATCCGCCCAGGCCGGAGTTGTCCCGGCCTTTTTCCGAATGGTTACGAGTACGGACGCTCGGTGCCCCCCGACGGCGCGTGCAACGCCCAGGCCGCAACCTCGCTGCGCAGGGCCGCGATCTTGTTGCTTTCGGCCGGGTTGGTTTCCTTCCGCCAGGCGTCGCTGATGATTTCCAGCAAGCGGGCGCGGCCGGCCGGATCGCGCGAGAGTTCCTCGATGCGCAGCACCGCGGCCCCCGGTGACAGCTTCTCCTGCCGGGCGACCAGGGTCACCTGATCGGCCAGGAAGGCGGTAATCGAAAAGCGCGACGGATCGGTTTGCAAACGCATTGGCAGTCCTCCTCCCGGGAACGCCATCGCCCCCATCCGTAAGTCGGGAGCGATCCGGGAAAAGGCTACTCTACTTGCGCTCTATTACAGGTCTGCAATCAGGCGCGGCCTATCGTCACCCATTCGGATGATCCCAGACCGCGCCTTGCCATGCCCCAACGGTTGGTCGCCGTCAACCCTGGACGAACCGCTTTTCGAACCGGGCCAGATCCGCCGGATCGATGGCGACGTGCAGGTGGGCCTGCGCCTCGTCGTCGCGGCGGTCCAGCACCTCGCCCTTGGCGTAGAGCCAGGCGAGCGCCGCCCCGTCGCCGAGGTCGATCGACAAATCAACCACTTGCCGGTGCGCGTTCATGCGCTGGTCGAGCAGCTGGTCGAGTGCGTCGATGCCCTCCCCCGACAGGGCCGATACTGCCACGGCGCGCGGGTTGCGCCGGGTCTGGGCCAGGACGGCGTCGCGGGACTCCGCGTCCAGCGCGTCGATCTTGTTCAGCACCTCGACGACGCGGTCGTCCTCATCCGGGTCGATGCCCATGTCCCGCATCACCTCGTGCACGTCGGCCTTCTGGGCGTCGGTGTCGATGTGCGCGATGTCGCGGACGTGCAGGATGATGTCGGCGGCGTCCACCTCCTCCAGCGTGGCGCGGAAGGCGGCGACGAGGCCGTGCGGCAGGTCGGAGATGAATCCCACCGTGTCCGACAGGATCACCTTGCGGCCCGACGGCAGGGTCACCTGCCGCATGGTCGGATCCAGCGTCGCGAACAGCAGGTCCTTGGCGAACACGTCGGCGTTGGCCAGCCGGTTGAACAGCGTGGACTTGCCGGCGTTGGTGTAGCCGACCAGTGCCACGACCGGGTACGGCACCTTGGCGCGCGCCTTGCGGTGCAGGCCACGGGTGCGCCGGACCTCGTCCAACTCCTTCTTGATCTTGACGATGCGGTCGCCGATCAACCGGCGGTCGATCTCAAGCTGCGATTCGCCGGGACCGCCGAGGAAGCCGAAGCCGCCGCGCTGGCGTTCCAGGTGGGTCCAGGACCGGACCAGACGCGACTTCTGGTAGGTCAGCGCCGCCAGTTCGACCTGCAGCATGCCTTCCCGCGTGCGGGCGCGGGCGCCGAAGATCTCCAGGATCAGGCCGGTGCGGTCGATGACCTTCGCCTTCAGCGCCCTTTCCAGGTTGCGCTGCTGCACGGGGGACAGGGCGTGGTCGACGATGACGAGGGAGGCCTCCGTCTCCTCCACGACCGACGCGAAATGCTCCACCGTCCCCGACCCGAGCAGGATCGAGGGTTGCGGGCGGTTGACCCGCGCGCATTCGGCGTGCACGACGTCCAGGTCGATGGCAAGGGCAAGGCCCACCGCCTCGTCCAGGCAGGAATCGGGATTGCGCAAGGCCCCGTCCGTCTCGGTGCGGAGGACGGGGTGGACCACGATGGCCCGGCCGGAGGCGTTGGGCGCCCGGCCGTTGCCATTGGTCGGAAGATCAGACGCTTTCACCTTCCTTCGGCGGCTCGAAAAGTTGAATCGGATGCGCGGGCATCACGGTGGAAATGGCGTGCTTGTAGACCAGCTGCGAATGCGCATCGCGCCGCAGCAGGACCGAGAAGTTGTCGAACCAGGTGATGATCCCCTGAAGTTTAACGCCGTTCACGAGAAAGACGGTCACGGGAGTCTTGTTCTTGCGGACGTGATTGAGGAACACGTCCTGCACGTTTTGGCTTTTTTCAGACATTTATGTCGCCCCCTTCTTCAGTGTTTTTGGGGCTCCTTGTTAGAGAGCCCGCTCCCCGCAACGTTAAGGACTGGTGTGCGTTGCAACCGT
Source organism: Azospirillum mesophilum (assembly GCF_053470405.2). Lineage (NCBI taxonomy): Bacteria > Pseudomonadati > Pseudomonadota > Alphaproteobacteria > Rhodospirillales > Azospirillaceae > Azospirillum > Azospirillum mesophilum. The sequence goes on along the minus strand of NZ_JBPXMQ020000011.1, from coordinate 47,720 downwards.
CTCGACTACTGGTCAACCGATATGGTGTCACCACCGCGTCCCACCAAGCCGCACAGCGCATGACAAGTGTCATAGCGGTGGGTCGGCGGGAAGCGGCCGAATCCGCTGCCCTCACCGGTCCCTATTAGCACCGGAACGATGCCCGCGCCATGGGCGCATTCCATATCGATGTCCGCGTCGCCGATAAACCAGACGTCCGACCCCGGCTCGATGCCCGCCGGTTCCAGCGCCATGCGCACCGGCGCGCCGTGCGGCTTGTCGAATTCCGCGTCGTGGGCGCCGACCAGTCGGCCGAAGAAGCCGGTCCAGCCCAGCGCCTCGGCCTCCGCCCGCAGGAAGCGGCCGGTCTTGTTCGACACCACCGCCTGGTAGATCCCGCGCTCCGCGAAACCGCGCAGCAGCGATTCGGCGCCGGGCAGCGGGCGCAGATGCTCCAGGTGGTGCGCCTCGAAATAAGCGTAGAAGAGGTCGCGCGCGTCGGTCCAGCGCTCGCCGAAGATGCGGGGGAAGCTGTCGCGCATCGACTGCTTGATGCGCTCGCGCGCCTCCGCCTCGCTCCAGGCGGGAAGCCCGAAGGAGACGAGCGCGTGGTTCAGCGCGGCGCGGACCGTGCCCCAGTTGTCCACCAGCGTGTTGTCCCAGTCGTACAGGACCGCGCGCGGCAGGGTCGGCCGGGACGGCGTGGGCTGTATGGGCGCGATGTCGGCCAGATCGGTCACGCGGCTCTCCCCGCAACATGGTCGAGATAGGCTTGGCGCAGCGCCAGGGTGACGGGGCCGGGATTGCCGGTGCCGATCGGACGGCCGTCGATGCGCGTGACCGGCAGGGCGAAGCTGCCGGCCGAAGAGATGAACGCCTCGCGGGCGGCCAAGGCCTCCTCCACTGTGAAGGGGCGTTCCTCCACGGCGAGGCCGCGCGCGGCAGCCAGCCGCAGCAGCGACATCCGCGTCACGCCGTTCAGGATCCGCGCCGACGGCGGACGGGTCACCAGCACGCCCTCGCCCGTCACGATCCAGGCGTTGGAGGAACTGCCCTCCGTCACTGTGCCGTCCGGATCGACCAGCCACGCTTCGTAGGCGCCCGACTCGGCCGCCTGCTGCTTGGCGAGCACCGGGGCGAGCAGCCCCACCGTCTTGATGTCGCGGCGGCCCCAGCGGATGTCCGGTACGGTGATGATCGAAACGCCCTGTTCCAGCGCCTCCGGCTTGGCGAAGGTGGTCACGCGCCGGGTGGTCATCACCAGGGTGGGACGGGTGTTCGCCGGAAACTTGAAGTCGCGCGAGGCAACGCCGCGCGTGATCTGCATGTAGACGGAGCCGTTCACCAGCCCGTTCCGGCGCACCAGCTCCCGCGCGATCCGCTCCACCACGCGCGGGGCGGCCGGCCAGGCGATGCGCAGCTCGTCCAGGCTGCGCCCAAGCCGCTCCATGTGGCCGTCCAGATCGGCGAAGCGCCCGTCGAGGATGGTGACCACCTCGTAGACGCTGTCGGCGAACTGAAAGCCGCGGTCTTCCACATGCACCGTTGCCTGCCCGTGCGGCAGGTAGCGGCCGTTGACGTATGCCCATCGAGCCATGATTGGATATTTAGTTCGTAGTCAAAACGATACGGCAGGCAATCAATAAAAGGCAAGCCAGACGAAGGGAGGCCTTGGGGTTGGCCTCCCCCGGGCTCCATCGCATCACTCGATGAACATCTTGCCCTTTTCGTTGCCGTGCACGCCCAGCGACTTCAGCTTGCGGTGCAGGGCGGAGCGCTCCATGCCCACGAAGGACGCGGTGCGGGAGATGTTTCCGCCGAAGCGGGTGACCTGGGCCAGCAGGTATTCGCGCTCGAACACCTCGCGCGCCTCGCGCAGGGGTAGGCCCATGATCTCGCCGCCCTTGTCCCACTTCAGCACGGTCGGCGTGATGGCGCCGATCTCCGGGGGGAGCTGGTCGGCGCGGATCGGCTCCTTCGGGTCGCCCTGGGCCATGATCAGCAGCCAGTCCACCACGTTGCGGAGCTGGCGCACGTTGCCCGGCCAGTCGTAGGCCTGGAGCGCCGCCATCGCGTCCTCGCCGAACTCGCGCGGCGGCAGGCCGGCGGCTTCCGCCGAACGCTGCATGAAGTGGCGGGCCAGCAGCGGAATGTCCTCCCGCCGCTCGGCCAGCGAGGGCACGCGGATCGGCACGACGGCCAAGCGGTAGAACAGGTCCTGGCGGAAGCGGCCCTGTTCGATCTCCGCCTGAAGGTCGCGGTTGGAGGTGGCGATCACGCGCACGTCCACCTCGACCCGATGGCCGCCGCCGACGCGCTCGAACACCTGCTCCTGCAACGCGCGGACGATTTTGCCCTGCGTCTCCAGCGGCATGTCGGCCACCTCGTCCAGCAGCAGCGTGCCGGAATGGGCCTGCTCGAAGGTGCCGATCTTGCGCCCGGCGCCGTCCACGCCGGCTTCGGTGCCGAACAGCTCCATCTCCAGCCGGTCGGGGCGCATGGTGGCGCAGTTCAGCCCGACGAAGGGGCCGCCGTTGCGGCGGGAGCGCGCGTGGATCAGGCGCGCCACCACCTCCTTGCCGGATCCGGCGGGGCCGGTGATCAGCACGCGGCTGCCGGTCGGGGCCACCTTCTCGATGCTCTGCCGCACCTGATTGACGGCGGCGGAGCGGCCGATCAGTTCCACCTCGCCGCCGGCGCGCAGCTTCAGCTCCTCGTTCTCGCGCTTCAGCCGGGCGGCCTCGATGGCGCGGTCGACCATCAGCAGCAGCCGGTCGGCCTTGAAGGGCTTCTCGATGAAGTCGTAGGCGCCGATCTTGATCGCCGACACGGCGGTTTCGATGTTGCCGTGGCCGGAGATCATGATCACCGGAAGGTTCCGGTGATCGCGCATCAGCTGTTCCAGGATTTGCAGGCCGTCCAGCCGGCTGCCCTGAAGCCAGATGTCGAGGATCACGAGGCTCGGGCGCCGGGCGGCGACCTGGGCGAACGCCTGATCGGCGTCGGCAGCCTCACGGGTCTTCATGCCCTCGTCGTTCAGGATGCCGGCAATCAGCATCCGGATGTCCGATTCATCGTCGACGATCAGAATGTCATGCGCCATGGGCTGCGTGCCTCTTCTCTTCGCCGGTCTCCGCCGGCGTGTCGCTTCCGCCGGGAGCGGCGCCCTCGGCCGGGATCGGGTTCGGGATGATCAGGCCGACGCGCGCCCCGCCGCCGTCGCGGTCTTCCAGGGTCAGCACGCCGCCGTGGTCTTCCATGATCTTCTTGACGATGGCGAGTCCCAGGCCCGTGCCCTTCGCCCGCGTCGTCACATAGGGCTCGGTCAGCCGGTCCCGCTCCTCGGTCGGCAGGCCCTTGCCGTTGTCCTCGACCACCACCGCGACCTGCTCCTCGCCGGGAACCACGCGGATGGACACGGCGCCCGGCGGCGGCTCCGACCCGTCGGCGGGCGCCGGGCGCCCCTCGATGGCGTCGGCGGCGTTCTGCAGCAGGTTGGTCAGCGCCTGGCTGATCTGGCGGCTGTCGCAATGGACGGACAGAGGGCCGGAGGGCAGCTCCATGTCGAACTTGATCTTGCCCGCGTGCGCGCTCGATTGCAGGAACACCGCCTGCCGGACGAGGTCGTTGATGTTGCAGGGCTTCATCACCGGCTGCGGCATGCGCGCGAAGGCGGAGAACTCATCCACCATGCGCCGGATGTCGTCCACCTGCCGCACGATGGTGTCCGTGCACATGGTGAAGACGTCGGTGTCGGTGGTGATCTCCTTCAGGTACTTGCGGCGCAGCCGTTCGGCCGAGAGCTGGATGGGGGTCAGCGGGTTCTTGATCTCGTGCGCGATGCGCCGCGCCACGTCGGCCCAGGCGGCCTTGCGCTGGGCGGAGACCAGTTCGGTGATGTCGTCGAAGGTCACGACATAGCCGCGCACCTCCCCGCCCCCGCGCCCTTCCGTGGAGATTCGCACCAGAAGGGTCAGCGGCGTGGTGCCGGGGCGGCGGATCTGGATCTGGTCCTGCACGACGCGGCCGGGCCGCGTCGGGGCGCGGGTCAGCAGCTCGCCCATCTCCGGCGACAGTTCGGCCAGCTTGAGCCCGATCAGAGTCTCCGGATCGTCCACTCCCAGCAGGCGCGCGGCGGAGAAGTTCGGCAGGTTGATGCGGCCGTCGGCGTCCAGCCCGATCACGCCCGCCGACACGCCGCCCAGCACCGTCTCGGTGAAGCGCCTGCGCTCGTCCAGCAGGCGGTTGGTGGACAGCAGTTCGTGCCGCTGGCTTTCGATCTCGGTGGTCATGCGGTTGAAGGCGCGCGACAGCAGCCCGAGCTCATCCTCGCCCGGCGGTTCGGTGACGCGTACGGTCAGGTCGCCGGCGCGTACGCGCTCCGCGGCGCCGATCAGCGCGCTGATGGGCCGCGCCAGCCGGGTCGCGAAGATCAGGCCCGCCCACACCGCGGCCAGAAGCAGCAGCAGCGCCACCACCAGGAAGATCAGCGTGAAGGTGATCTGCAGGCTGCCGCGCTGGCTTTCCAGCGCCGCGTACTCCTTCACCGCCCCTTCGGCCGATGCCATGTGGGAGAGCACGCGCGGCTCCACCATGCGGCCGACATACAGATACGTGTCGCCGAAGCGGTCGAGCCGCACCAGCGCGCGCACGCGGTCGTCGTTCTCGCTGACGATCAGCGCCACCTCACCCCGGCGGGCCGTTTGCAGCTTGTCGTCGGGGATCGGATCGAACTCCAGCGCGAAGCTGTAGCCGGACCGCGCAACGATGGCCCCGGTCGTGCCGTTGAAGACGATGGCTTCCGACAGGGCGCGCAGCATCGCCTGGGTGGCGACCACCTGCTCGAACCGCTCCGGGTCGCTGGGCAGGCGCACCGCCTCCTGGTTCAGGTCGTTCGCCATGGCGAGCGCGTCGGCGCGGATGTTCTGCTGGTGCTCGTGCAGATAGGCGCTGGCGACGGCCAGGGACTCGTTCACCGCCGTGCGCACCCGGTCGCTGAACCAGGACTGGACGCCGACGTAGAAGAAGACAGTGGCGAAGGCGGCCATGATGATGGCCGGGGCCACGGCCAGCAGGCTGAACACCGCCACCAGCCGCACATGCAGCTGGGACCCGGCGAGGCCGCGCCGCCGCCCGATCCAGATCGTGACGATGCGCCGCGCGATCAGCACGCCGAGCAGCAGCAGCAGCGCGAGGTCGAGCGTCAGCAGGAGCGTGACCGTGCGCGGGTTCGTTTCCCCGAACGGCGCGCTTTCGGTCAGGGCCGTGTAGGTCGCGAAACCGGCGACCATGGCCGCCAGCGACAGCGCGACGGCCAGCCGCTTGGCAAGCCCGACGCGGGCCGCCCAACGGAGGAAGCGCTGCCACCGGGCCGTGGCGTTTTCGGAAGGTGTTGGCGACATGAATCCGGCAGTCGAAATGTTGCCGGAAAGATACACCATCTGTTGCCGCGCTGCCAAGCCGCTAGGCCCTGGCCTTTCGGATAGGCGGCCGGAAAGCCGCGCACACGCTGGCCGGCGCGACTCCGTGTCACAAAAAGGGCACGCTGTGGGTTACGGGCGCCGCATCAGCCGGGTCTTGCCGCCTCGAACGCCAGACGTACGCCGAGCGCGCCGATGACCGACGCGGCCAGCCGGTCGATCCAGGCCTTGGACCGCAGGTACGCGGCGCGCGGACGCCCCGCCGAGAACGCGATGGCGACGATGGTGTACCAGCCGGCCTCGATCAGGAACACGGCCGGCGGCAGGGTCAGCATGACCCAGACCGGGGGTGCGGCCGGCAGAAGGGCGGCGAAGATGCTGCCGTAGACGATGGCGGTCTTCGGGTTGCTGAGCTGAGTCGCGAGCGCGAAGAGGAAGGAACGGCCGACTCCGGCGGGCTGTTGTTCGCCGTCCGCCCCGCCGGGCACGGTGATCGGCTCCGCGGCACCCCGCCAGATCCGCACCGCCAGATGGAGCAGGTACAGCCCGCCGGCCAGCTTCAGGACGAGGTACAGCCAGCCCACCTGCGTCAGCAGCGTGTGCAGGCCAAGCAAAGCCAGGGTCGCGAACGCCACGCCGCCCACCCCCATGCCGAGCGCCGCCGCAAGGCCGGCACGCCGCGACACGGCGATGGAGGTGCGGGCGACCAGCACGAAGCTCGGCCCCGGGCTCATCGCCCCGACCGTCAGGGCGCCCAGAATGCTCAGCAGGGCGAGTGATGCGTCCACGGCGATGCTCCTCCATCGGTTGAGGAGCGAAGCCTATCGCACACGCCACTCCCCGGCCATAAGGAAAGCGCCACAAAGAAAGCCCCTCGCGCGGGGAGCGAGGGGCGAGGGCCCGGCGGCCCCGATAGGATGGATCGGACCGTCGGGGTGTTCCGTCCGGCGGGCGCTACTCAGCCGCCATCATCACGCCGGAAGCCTTGCGCGGCTTGGCGCGTTTGGTGGCGGGCGCCTCGGACGGAAGCAGACCCAGCGTGCGGCCGACCTCTTCGGGAGTCGGCTTGCGCTGATAGGTGGCCACATAGCGGTCGAGTGCGGCGAGGCATTCCGCCATGGTGCCGGAACCCACGGCCTTGCAGTCCTCGAACGCGTGCGGTTCGGGACGGAACCAGTGGGTGATGTAGCAGTCCTCGTGCCCGTTCAGGCTGAGGGTGAGGGCGAAGCGGCCCTCGCGCCCGATGCGGGCGTGGGCCTCGCGCAGCCGGGCCTGGACCTCCTCGATCGTCATCGGTCACATTCCTTCTGTCCGGCCTTTGGTCAGGCCTTCGGTCAGGCCGCTTCGCGAAGCAGCCGTTCTTCCAACCGGCGAGCCCACTCGGCGTCACGGGCCAGCGACTCGACCAGCTTGCGGGTCGGCCCCGCGGTCTCCGCGGGCGTGTCGGCGCGAAGCATCCCGGCCAGCCGCATGGCCAGCGTTTCCGCTTCCGCCTCCACCCAGCGGGCGTAGTGCCGCCGCCGCTCCGCCTCGTTCCAGTACCAGCGGGGAAGCTGGGCGTGGCTGCGCTCCATTTCCCCCTCCCAGGCGCTCATGCGGAACAGGCCGCTGGGGGAGCGTTCGGCGGTGTGCGTCGTCATCGGCAACTCCTCCTTCGCTCCCCTTGGATCAGGCGGCCTCCAGATCGTCGCCGCCGTCCTCGTCGCGCTTCAGGATCTCCGCCTTCTTCTGGGCGAAGAGGCTGGTGATGCGGTGTTGGGCCGCGCGGTCCACGCCGCCGATCTCGCGCAGGCGGGTACCGACGCCGGCGCGCCAGACCTCCTCCAGGTCATCCAAATCCAGGCAGGCGCCCAGCCGGTTCTTCACCTCCTCCTCGAAGGCGGCGATGGCGGCGGGCTGGAGGTCCGGGTTGGCCTTGGCGGCGTAAAAGGCCTCCGACTCCTCCCGGTACTTGCTGTCGTCGAACTGGCCCATGTGGACGTCGGCGGCGAGGCCGAGCTGCACGAGGCATTTGCCCACGGCGTCGGTCATCGACATCTTGAAGCACTCGTCGTCGGGCGCCTCGATGCCGTTGCGGCGGCGGACCATCTCGGTGCCGCCCCACTGCGGGCCGGTCCAGCACTTCTCGCCCGTTTCCGGGTCGATGTACCAGACGCGGGCGCAGATGAAGACCATGCGTTCGGCGATGGTCCAGTCCATCTGCTCATAGCCCCAGCCCTTGCCGACGGGACCGAAGACCTCGGTCATCATCATCAGGCGCCAGGTCGGGTCGATCTGCGTCCCGCGGAAGCCGCCGGACCGGGTGAAGGGCTTGGTCGCCTTCGGGTCCGTCCGCTTCAGCGTGTTCCAGAGATGCAGGTTGTCGCGCTTCGGGGCCTCTTTGCCGGGGGCGGGGCCGGACGCAGCCGCCATGTCCGCCGCTCCCATCTTGGTGGCCGTGATCTTCGGCTCGGCCTTGCTCTCGGCCTTTTCGGTTTCAGCGACGGTGTCGGTCTTGCTCATACGTCCCATGGTCGGGTCCTTCACTTAGAAGCGTTCGTCTCTCCCCTCACCCCAGCCGCCGCTGAGCACAGCGTCCAGGCTCGGGTCAGGGGACACACCATTGACGCCATCCGTGGGGGTCCACGGTTCGGCGCTGTCGAGCGCCCGCCGGGGCGGGGCGCCGTAACGGAGCGACAGCCGCCCCTCACGGTCGCGGGCGACGTACAGGCCGCGGCCCGGCTCTTCCCCCGCGAAGAAGGCGATGCGGGCGTCGGCTGGCATCAGGGCCTTCAGCGCCACCTCCGCCTCCTTCACCGCAAGCGCGGCGGAGCGCTGCTCCACCAGCACCGCGGCCAGCGACACGAACCGGTTGTGCCGGGCCATGTCGACCACGCGGCGCGTCTCGTAGGCCGGCCCGTCGAAGGGCAGCGGGTCGGTCGGCTCCACGTCGTTGGCGACGTGCCACCAGAAGGCGCTCAGCGTCTCCAGCAGGTGGTCGCAATCGGCCTCCACCCTGCGAACACGCACGATGGCGTGGCCATTCGGGCGCAGGATCGACAACAGCCCACGGTCCAATCCCAGCACGGTCAACTGGTGCTGAAGCTGCCAGTGGTAGCGCTGGGCCAGTTCCGCGTCGGACTGGAAGCTGCCGGTGAACTTGGCCTCCACGATGGTGTCCGGGGCGGTTTCGCGCTCCCCATCTTCCCAGGTCAGGAAGTCGGGATGCGCCAACATCCAGTCACGCTCGGGGTGGACCCAGGTCTCCTCCGCCGGCACGCAGCGCACGCCGGTGGCCTTCTCCACGAAGCGGGGATGCAGGTGTTCGGTCGCGATGCCGATCTGCACGGCGGCGACGAGGTCCAGGTTCGCGGGGTCCGCGCGCCCGGTCTTCTCGCGCCACAGCGCCAGCCAGTCGCCCGCCATGATGCGGGTGGCGTCAGAAGACCCGATCCGCCCTGCCCGCGCGGCGCGCTGCGCGTCCGAAATCGCCATTCCCCTGCCGGCCCCCAAGCCGATTGCCGTCCCTGCCCGCCTTCGGGTGGTGCCCGTGATGCGCGTTCGCAGCACCAGCGCCATTAACCATAAGCCGGACCCTGAATATGGGCTGCGAACACGCAGGATTCAAGAACAAAAAGAGAACCTGAGGCGTGGCCGTAAGGATCGAAAGATCGAATGTTTTCAGGAAGGTAAGTAGATCTTCGCACAGCCCCGGCAGCGCTGCGCGGCAAGCCCGCGGGAATGACACAAATGGACACGCCGACGCCCGGTTTAAGAGGCGTCCCGTAAATATTTCCGCGGGTCTATTTTCAACGAATACTGGCTAACTGCGCGTCAATTCCGCAGCGAACGCACGACGTGCACCGCCACGCCGGCGACGTTGGCGCGGTCGATCGGGGTCGGGTGGCATTCCGGATCGGTGCTGACGGGAAGCAGTTGCGGCGGAAAGAACCGGTAGCCGCAGACGGAGTCCTCGCCCACGGTGACTACCACGTCGCCGGCCTTCGGGGGCAGCACATCGGTCGGTTCCAGCACCACGCAGTCGTCCGGCAGCACGCCGGCCGCGTTCAGGCTTTTCGACGCGATGGTCAGCGCGAAGGCGCGGCGCGAGGCCGGGCGGTCCAGGGCGATGCTGCGGCTGCCGTCGCGCAGGGCGGCGGCGATGAAGGCCTCCCCCGCCCGCCCGCCGAGGCCGAGGAAGGCGCGCACCTGCTCCACCGTCAGCAGCGGCACGCGCGACACCGGCGGGTAGGCGCGCTCGTCCAGGAAACGTGGCTCCGATCCGGCCACGCGGGCGAGCCTTCCCAGCGTCTCGGCGCTCGGTACGCTGCCCATGACGGGATCGCGCAGGAAACGCGTCAGGTTGGTCGGCGTGACGCCGGCCAGCCGCGCCCAGGCACCGGCGCTCCAGCCGCGCGCCTCCATCACCCCGGTCATCCAGCGCAGGATCGCCCGTCGCGTGTCGTCCATTCCGGTCCCCGCCAACCTGTCTTTGGCCGATAAAGGGGAACGTTGACGGAACGCGCAAGGGTTCTTCGCTTCTGTCACAATTTCGTCGAGCAAGCGCTGCGAATTCGCACTATCGCCGAAAGCGAATTGACATTCGCTTTCGGCTCAAATGGCCTCATTCGCCGGCTCTCAGCGGATGCCTCTGGCATCCGCCTGCCGCCAGCGGGAACGAAGTTCCCGCGACAGGCCAGGCTTCGGTCGCACGTGCGACCGGGACCGCCGTCGCGGTTCAAAGCGGATGACATCCGCTTTAAGAACCGCCGGGGCTTGCTTGATCAGCTGGAACACGGGCCAATCGGACACAGTCGGCGAGGAAGGCCACCACCGCCGCAATCGCCGGGCTGTCGCGCAGATCGCGATGGAAGGCGATCCAGATGTCGCGCGTGTGCAGCCGGTCGGCCGGGTCGACCCGTTCCAACCCCGCCGCCTCCCCGACGAAGGTCGGCAGCGCCGCCACTCCCACGCCCGCCTGGGCTGCCGCGCACTGGATGCCCAGATCGTTGCTGCGCAGCACGAAAGGGCGCTCCCCCGCCATGGACCTCAGCCACACATGGTGCGGGGCGGTGTCCAGGCTTTCGTCGAAGGAGATGAACTCGAACTCCTCCGGCCTTCGGGAGGCGAGATAGCCTCTCGACGCGTAGAGCTTGTAGGTCATGGTGCCAACCCGGCGCGCCACCAGCGTCGTGTCGGTGGGTCGGGACATGCGCAGCACGATGTCGGCCTCCCCGCGCACCAGCGACACGGTCCGGCTCTCGCCCATCAGGCGCAGGCGAATCCTGGGGTGGGACTGCCGCAGCATGGGAAGCCGTGGCGCGATCAGCTGCGTGAGGGTGAGCGGCGGCCCGTTGACAGACAGCTCGATGTCGGCATCGTCCCGTCCGGCGCGCAGCACGCGCTCGATGTCCATGGCTTCCGCCTGCATGCGCCGCGCGTGGCCGGCGACACGTTCGCCGTCCGGGGTGAGGACGTAGCGCCCCCGGCGGCGGTCGACGAGTTTGACCCCCATAGCCTCCTCCAGCGCCGCGATCCGGCGGGCCACGGTCGCGTGCTCCACCTTCAAGCGCCGGGCGGCCGCCGACAGGGAGCCGTCGTCGGCCAAGGCCGTGAAGTGCCGCAGGTCATCCCAATCGAACATCCCCGATTCCTGCACACCCAGTGGGAAAACTTCGCGAATTTCGCACAGAGCGGGAAGCCTGTAAACAAAGCCATCCCTTGACGGCCACCCCACGATGGCCACCCTTTGATGGAGAAAGCGATGTCGACCCAGGAAATCGGAACCACGTACGTCCGCACGTCCGTCACCGCGTGGCGCCTGAAGAAGCTTCCCGCCCGCGCCCAGGCCTTCCTTTTCCCGCTGCTCCTCACACTGCTGATGTCCGGCGTCGTTTCGACGATCGCGACGCTGAAGGCCTTCGGGCTGACGGACGGGATCCTGCTCCGGATCCTCAACGCGTGGGTGCTGTCCTACGCCATCGCCTTCCCGACGGCGCTGCTCGTCATCCCGGTCGTGCGGCGGGTCATTGCGGCCGTCGTTGAGACCGGCCCACCCCGCGCGTGATGTCTGGAGTTCTTCGCCATACCGGTGGCGAGGTTGCGCCGCCCGGGCCGCGGCTCCATGTGAAGGGCGCCCAACCATCCGGAGGATGTCCCATGATCGTGACCAGCACCGACAGCGTCGAAGGCCGCCGCATCACCCAGTATCTGGGCATGGTCGCTGGGGAGGCGATCCTGGGCGTGAACATGTTCCGCGACCTGTTCTCCGGCATCCGCGACGTCGTCGGCGGACGGGCCGGCGGCTATCAGAACGCGCTCCGCGACGCGCGGGAGGCCGCCTTCGCCGACCTTCAGGAGGCGGCACGGGCGCTTGGCGCCGATGCTGTGGTCGGGGTGGACATCGACTATGAGGTGCTGGGCAAGGAGAACGGCATGCTGATGGTCTCCATCAACGGGACCGCCGTCCGGCTGGGCTGACCACCACCTTTCCTGGTCCGGTCGGCCCATTGCCCTACTGGACAGGGCCGGACGCCCCCATACACTCCCTTTCCGACAAAGCAAATCGGGCCAATGAAACAAATCGGGAGGGGAAAGACATGCGTTTAGTGGCAAAGCGCCTCGGCGGCCTTGCAATGGCCGCCGGGCTTTTGTGCGCCGCGCCGGCCTTCGCGCTCGACGCCGTCGTCGAGAAGAAGGTCTTTGAAATGCCGTCCTACACCACGGTGGGCGGCGGCACGATCAAGAACGTCCGCATCGGCTGGGAGAGCTACGGCAAGCTGAACGAGGCCAAGGACAACGTCATCCTCGTGACGCATTTCTTCAGCGGATCCAGCCACGCCGCCGGCAAATACAAGGCGGAGGACGCCGCTCCCGGCTATTGGGATTCAATCATCGGGCCGGGCAAGCCGCTCGACACCGACAAATACTTCATCATCAGCTCCGACACGCTGGTGAACCTGTCGGCCAAGGATCCGACCGTCGTCACCACCGGCCCGGCGAGCATCAACCCCGACACCGGCAAGCCCTATGGCATGAGCTTCCCGGTCGTGACCATCCGCGACTTTGTGAACGTTCAGAAGGCGCTGCTCGACAGCCTGGGCGTCAAGTCGATGCAGGCGGTGATGGGCGGCTCCATGGGCTCGCTCCAGGCGTTCGAGTGGGGCGCGTCCTATCCGGAGATGGTCAAGCGCGTCGTCGCCGCCATCGGCGGGGCGGAGGCCGACCCCTTCCTGATCGGCTGGCTGAACCTGTGGGCGGCGCCCATCAAGCTCGACCCCAACTGGCAGGGCGGCGACTATTACGGCAAGGCGGAGCCGAAGGCCGGCCTGACCGAAGCCTTGAAGCTGGTCACCCTGCACGCCCGCCATTGGAAGTGGGCCGACGCCACCTTCGGCCGCAAGTGGGCGGAGGACGGCAAGGACCCGCGCGCCGCCATGGGCAACCAGTACGCCATCGAAGCCTGGCTGGACAAGGCCGCCGCCGCGCGCGCCTCGGTCAGCGACGCCAACCACTTCCTCTATCTGGTCAAGGCCAACCAGACCTTCGTGACGGGCAACGGCGGCTCGGTGGAGGAAGGGCTGGCGAAGATCAAGGCCCCGGTGCTGCTGATCCCGTCCGCCGACGACATGGTCTTCCCGCCGGAGCGCGGCCTGAAGCCCGTGCGGGAACGGCTGGAGAAGCAGGGCGGCAAGGTCGAATACACCGAGGCGATCACCGGGACGCTCGGTCATCTGGACGGTGTCGCGAACATCGGCAAGGCCGGCGACACCATCGCGGCCTTCCTGGCGAAATAGGGCGTTGCGCGACGGGCGGACGGCTGACGTCCTACCCGTCGCGCATGTCACAATTTGTGGCGCAGAGGGGCGTTCCCGCCCGCGATTATCTTCTTAAAATAAGCGCATCCACGCACTTTCGCACGCATCTGGATGCAATCCCCATGAAGATGATCGTCAAAGCAGCCCTGTTCGGGGCTCTCCTCGGCACCGCCGCCCCGCCCGCCTCGGCTCAGAGCAACCCGACGCCGTCCACCTATCTGGCCGGCGTGACCGGGGAACTCGCCGGGCTGGTCGGGGCGACCACTTACGTGCACGAGAAGGACGCCGCCGGCGCCGTCATTGCGCCCTACAAGGACAACACGCTAAACGTGGCGGCCGACTGCTCCGGCTGGGTGTCGCACAACCTCCAGAAGCTGCCGGTCCAGTATCAGGCCGTGCACGCCTACCAGTCCCAGGTGAAGGGCGAGGAGGCGATGCCCTACCCCCGCGCCAACGTCTACCGCCAGTATTTCGCCAACCTGACCGCCGACGCGCCGTTCAAGCCGATCAAGCGGCTGGCCGACGTGCAGCCCGGCGACATCCTGTCCTGGTGCCTGCCCGGCCACTGCGGCATCCCCTACAGCGGCAAGCCGGCCGACGACACCGGCCACGTCATGGTGGTGGTCAGCAAGCCGGTCCGCAACGACGCCAACAGCGCCTTCCTGATGGTGCTCGATTCGTCCTCGGTGACGCACTACAGCTTCGGCACGCTGCCGGCCGCCGTGCAGCAGGCCAACCCGGATCTGGGCAAGCTGTACGCCCAGTATCCGAAGGTGCGCGAGACCAACAACAGCGACGGCACCGTGTCCACCAGCGGCGTCGGCCCCGGCCTCATCCTGTTCGGCACCAACCCGGACGGCAGCATCAAGAGCTTCCAGTTCGGCCCCAAGGACCATGTGAACAGCGACGGCATCCTGTTCGCCGTCGGCCGCGCGGTCACGCCGGCCAAGACGGTGGCGGCGAAGTGAGCATCGGCCCTCCCCCGGCCCGCCGCCGGGGGAGGGCTTCCCCGTCATTCAAGGCCCGACGTAATGCGGCTTCAGCTTCGCCTGATCGCCGACATAGACCGCGCACCGGCTGTCCTGGCCGTCGAAGAAATAGACCGTGCCCGGCTTGCGCTTGTTCTGCGGATCGACGAGGTTGGCTCCGCCGGAAAAGGCCACCCCATAGCGCTTGTCCGGCGTCCGCGCCCAGTAGAAGCCGTCGCTCTCCTGGATGAAGGCGCCGCGCTGGCACAGGTGGGACAGCCCGGCGTCGAACTTCGCTATCCCCTCCATCCCTTTGGGCAGCTTGTAGACGATCTGGCTCCGCTTGATCCGGGTCCTGGGCGGGATGACCTCCTTCGGGATGAAGGGACGGTTCAACGCGCGCAGATGGTCCGGCTCGGTGCGCTCCACCCGCATCGGATCGGCCGCCGCGGAGGGCAGCGCCGCGAGCAGGACCAGGGCGGTTGCGGCCAGAGCCCTCATGGCATCAGCGCACGGACGGGTTGTTGGCGACGAAGGCGATGTAGGGCAGCCGCCGCACCGCCCCGGCCACCAGCAGATAGGCGACCACGAAGGCCAGCAGCGACGACAGGAAATAGCCGTACCCGTACCACGCGTAGCCCATCTCGCTGAAGACCAGCGTGAAGCCCGCGTTGGCCACCAGATAGAAGATCTGGACGAACAGGTTGCGTCCGCGCAGGTCGAAATAGGCCAGGATCACCGTGCAGAACAGGAACATCACCTGGAAGAAGGCGCCCAGCGTGCCGAAGCGGAACATGCCGATCTGCTGGTAATGCAGGCCGAGCGCGCCGACGATGCTCGGCGCCATGAAGATCGTCACGGCGCAGACCGCCCCCTGAAGGATGATCAGGTTGCGCGCGCTTTCCAGCAGGGCGCTGATGATCAGCCTGTGGTTCCGGGCGATCTGGTCGTAGGTCGCGTGCTCCTGGATATCGCGATAGAAGCCCTGGTACCGCTCGAAGAAGCGCGTCTCGATGTTCACCGTGAACAGGGTCAGGGCCGGCACGATGGTCAGGTAGGCCACGAACATGGCGCTGTCGTAGGCCGAATAGATCACCATCGCGCCGGAGACGACCTCGCGCTCCGGCACGAACCACATGGTCCACTTGTCCGCCCAGACCGCCAGATTGGCGACGAGGCCGACCAGCGCGAGGTCCCAGTATTTGCGGAAGTAAGCGAGGAATGCGAACAGCCGGGCGACCCGGTACGGATACTCGGCGAAGACGCGCGCGATCAGCCCGAACTGGATGAGCGCCAACCCGGCGGAGAAGCCCCACACCATCCCCGCCGGCCCGGCCGCCGCGCCGAGCAGCACCGTCGCCACCATGCCCGTCAGCATGCCGAGGGCGAAGGCCGTGGTCACAGCCACATAATCCTTCAGCGCCGACAGGAAGATCGACACGACCCAGATGCCGCTGACCAGGAAGAAGTTGATCAGCGCCGCCGCCATGATCGGCCCCGGCAGCTCGCTGAGCAGCAGGTAGAACGGCCCCGCCGTCAGCGCCGCGATTCCGTAGGCCAATCCCAACGTCGCCAGCAGCATGCCGGGGGCGGCGTCCACCTGCTTGGCATAGATGGCATCGGCCAGATAGCGCGTGGCGACCAGCACCAGCGGCCCGGTCAGCACGACCGAGAAGCAAAAATTGTAGATCACCACCACGCGGAACAGCGTCAGCTCTTCCAGATCCACCAGATGCTGGCCGATCATGTTGATCCCGGCGAGCGCCAGGATGGTGAACATCCACGGGCCGGATGTGATGAAGGCCGAATGCGCGTAGCCCTGCAAAACGCCCAGCAGGTCGTCGCAGCGGGCCAGCTTGCGGAGCGCGAAACCGATGCCGGCCATGTCACGCCGCTCCCTGCGACGGCGCCGCGTCGAACAGCGTGGGACGCGTGGGCATCGCGATGTGCTCGTCGTAGATGGCGCGGTAGATGCGGTCGATCTCGATCTTGTCGTAATAGCGCTCGACCCGCCGCTTGATGGCGGTGCCGCAACGGTCCCGCCAGGGCTTGTCGAGCAGCAGGGCGCGCAGTTCCCGCGCCGTCTCCAGAGGACTCGCCAGCGGCGTGATGGAGCCGCCCGGCCCCAGCG
The DNA here is from genome assembly GCF_053470405.2 of Azospirillum mesophilum. Classification (NCBI taxonomy): domain Bacteria; kingdom Pseudomonadati; phylum Pseudomonadota; class Alphaproteobacteria; order Rhodospirillales; family Azospirillaceae; genus Azospirillum; species Azospirillum mesophilum. The sequence goes on along the minus strand of NZ_JBPXMQ020000011.1, from coordinate 31,426 downwards.
GCGGGTCCTCGTCCGGACGGCCGAGGATCAGCTCCGCGCAGGAGCCCACGTCGGTCGCCACGGTCGGCACGCCGGACGCGCCGGCTTCCAGGATCACCAGCGGCTGTGCCTCGCTGACGCTGGTCAGGGCGATGGCGTCCACCTTGCCCAGCCAGTCGGTCAGCTTCACGCGCCCGGCGAAGATGACGGTGTTCTCCAGCCCCAGATGCTTCACGATGGTCTGGCATTCCTCGACATAGCCGGGATCCTCCTCCAGCGGCCCCAGGATCATCGCCTTCAGGTCGGGAATGTCCTCGCGCAGGATGCCAGCGGCGCGGACGTAGGTCTTCACGTCCTTGATGGGCACGACGCGGCCGATCAGGGCGATGGTCGGCGGACGCTCCGACGTATCGCGCTGAACCTTGGAATATCCAGCGTAATCAATGCCGTTCGGGACGATCTTCAAGCGGTCCGGGTCGGCGCCCTGGCGTTTCTGAAACTCCTGGTTGCCGCCGTAGAGCGTAATGATCTTGTCGCAGGCGTCGTAGCAGGCCTTCGAGTAACTTGCGAAGGTGTCCAGCCAAAGGTCTCTCAGATCGCGCTTTTGCTTGTCCACGACCAGCGAGGTGTCGGCGCCCTCGAACAGCCATTCGGCCATCAGGATCTCGATGCGGCGTTCGTTGGTGTAGATGCCGTGTTCGGTCAACAGCGCCGGTCGGCCGGTCTCCAGCTTCGCGCGGGATGCGAACAGACCGGCGTAACCCGTTGAAATGGCGTGATACACCTTGGCCGGCGGCATGGGCGCCAGCATGGTGGCGAACAGCCCGCTCATCAACGCGCGGGAGCCCCAGAAATACTCCAGGAAGGAGGCGTCGGGCAGCGTCTCCCGGCACAGCCCCACCACCATGCGGAACGCTTCCTCGGAGTTCAGCAGCACGCGCCGCCCGACCCGCCCGCGCCGGGGCGCCAGCAGGCGGACGACCTCCTCCACCTCGGCCAGCCCGCCACCCTGCTGAAGCCGCTTCAGCGGCGCCTCCAGCCGGCGCATCAGCTCCGCCTTACCCGGCACCCAGGGCCAGCCGGCGTCCGGGTCCTGCAAATAGACGTGCGTCAGGCCTGTCACGTTGGGCGGAAGATCGTAGGCCATCTTCCGCTGCCCGCGGTCGGCGACCAGGGACACGACGTGGAAGGTCAGATCGCTGTGGGACTTGATGAGGTCGTGCGTCCAGGTGGACACGCCGCCCAGAACGTAGGGGTAGGATCCCTCCATCAGCAGGCAGACGTCCGCCGGCTCCGCGCTGTCGGCCCCGTTTTTCATGCGGCTTGTCATGCGGCCACCGCTGCCGTCTCGGGGTCCGTCTCGGGGGCCGTCTCCCGCCACAGGGCCAGCACGCCCTTCAATGCATCGGGCAACTCCTCGCCCCCCAGGAGGTCGGCGCGGTGAACCGACAGGGCGCGCAGGTCGCCGTAGCGGCCCAGGCGGAACAGCGATTCCGCGTACCAGAACAGGATGCGCCGGTCGGCGGTCCGCTCGACCAGAGGCTCCAGCGTGCTCGCCGCCCCCTCCACCTGGCCGCAGCGCAGCAGCAGGCGGCCCAGGTCGTGGCGCACCTCGTCGTCGTCCGGCACCAGCTCCAGGCAGCGGCGGTAGCCGTCGCGCGCCTTGTCGCGGATTTCCTGCTCCCGGTTGGTGTCCAGCAGCCCGCAGAAGGCGTAGTCGTCGAGGTGCCGGGCGAGCGCCAGACAGGCGTTCACGTCCTGCGGGTCGGCCTGCGCGGCGTGGTCGAGCGCCAGCCAGCGTTCGTTGAACTCATGCTCCACGCGCGCGGTGGCGGTCGCCGCCTGCACGCGGACGGAGGGGTCGGAATCGGCCAGCCCGGCCTTCAGCGCCGGCGTGAAGGCCGGGCGGAAATGCCGGGCGACCAGCGCGATCACCGCCTGCTTCTGCTGGGGCGACCCGACCGACATCACGTCCGTGAAGGACTCCGCGGCGGCGAGATGCGAGCTTTCGCGGCCCGACACGATCAGCTCGTACAGCTCCTGCGCCGGCTCCATCTGGCTTTCGGGGAACAGCGACAGATACCATTCCTGGAAGCCGCTGGCGTAGCGATGGAAGACCGCGTGCAGAACGGTCGTCAGCAGCGTGCAGCCCGGCCCCAAAGCCCCCAAAAACGGCGTTGTGACGAGCAAAAGCCCCGCCAACCGCATGTCCAGCCCGCGCCGAACCCGCCCGCGCACCCACAGCGCAAGCGCCGCGACCACGGCAAGATGTCCGGCCAATGCCCAGACCGCGGCGTAGGGGACCGGCAGCCACCCGAGGGCGACCGCAACGGCGCCCATCTCCACCACGAAGGCCAAAAGCGCGGCCCCCAGAAGGTCGCCGGTTCCGTGCCGGGGGGCTTCCTCAAGGACGACGTCGGCAGGGGCGGCGTGCTCGCTCATTCGTCGCCCACCTTCTGCGCGGTGAGGTTTATCGGCAGGTCGGCGAGCGACGGCGGCAGCGCCTTGCGCACCGCGACCTCCAGCCGCTCCGCGACGATGCGGGTCCGCTCCATCGGCGTGCCGGGCAGGACGACGCCGAACACCAGCCCGTGCTGGCCGAAGTCGCAGGCCATGTCGGTGTCGCGCAGGCTTTTCTGCACCGCGCGGCCGATGGCCGAGGCAACCTCCGCCCGCTGCGCGGCGCTGAGGCGCGACAGCCCTTGCGGCCGGATGGTGATGGTGGTGGTCTCGAACCCCAGCCGGCGGCCGAGCTGCGCCAGGAACACCGCCTGCCGGTCTATGAAGCCGGACGAATAGAGCGAGCCGTCCCCGGTGAACAGCCGCTGCTCGTTCAGTTCGCGGAACTGGCGGGCCTTGGCGAGGGCGGTGCCGATCCATTCGCACAGGATCCGGAAGTTCTCCAGCGTGTTGACGCTGAGGTCCATGAAGCCCAGGCTTTCGATCTTCACCATGCCGACGACCTCGCCGGTGTCGTCGCTGACCAGCGGACCGGCCAGCACGCCCTCGCCTTGCAGGATGCGCTCATCCTCCGGCTTGGCGACGCACAGGATGCGCTGGCGGCCGACCACGGTTTCGAACAGCTGGGAGGAATGGTCGAACCAGCGGGCGTGGTTGTCCTCGTCGTCCCATCCCTCGTTCGTCACCGATTCCAGCACGTCGTTGTTCAGCAGGAACAGCGAGAACTTCTCCGGCCGCATGACCGTGCGGATCAGGTCGGCAACGCCCAGCATCACCTCGCCCTCGTCCAACTTGTCGATGGCGCGGGCGGCCTGATAGAGCGTGAAGACGGTGCGGAGCTGGCCGGCGACGCGGGTCTCCAGATTCTCCTTCACTGACTTCAGCTGCCGGTAGGAGCGCGTGATGGCATCCGATTCCCGGCGGGCGAGGTCCAGGCTGGCGCGCAGGTCGTCGCGTTCCCGGATCTGGCGCATGCGCAACTCGCCGAACAGCACGGCCGCGACCAGCCACAGGATCGGCTCCCGGCTCACCGCGTAGAGATACTGGTAGAAGTCCTGGGTGATCAGCTGTTCCGGCAGGTTGCCCAGCCGCAGCGCCAGCGAGGCGACGACGGCCGCCAGCACGCCCTCGTTGGTGCCGTACTGGATCGCCAGCAGCAGCACCGGAATCCAGAAGGGGTGCGGCTGCACGCCGTCGAACCGGATGCCCGCCCCGATCAGCCAGTCCAGCCCCACCGCCAGCACGAAGAACAGCGCCAGTTCCACCAGCGCCACGCGGCGCATGCCGAGGAAGCGCCGCGGCCCGGCGGGCGGGGCCGCCGGGGGGGACGCCGGGCTTTCCGGATCGAGGGTGGACGCGCTCATGCCGCCGGTCTCCGCGGTGGTTCGCCGTTCGCTCAGGTTCCGACCGCCATCGCCGCGCGCAGGCCGTCGAGCATGCGCACGACGACGCGCTGGGCGAGGTTGTTCACGCTGTCGCGGGCGAAATAGCCCCGTCCGACCTGCGACTGGCTGGAGGCCCACAGCACGGCGCCGTCCGCCGCCCGCACCAGACGGGCGTTGATGCCGACCACCGGCTCCTCGCGCAGACCGTGCTGGTAGCCGTATTCGGTGACGCTGCCGATCAGAACCGCATCGACACCCAGCGTCCGCCCGACCTCCTGGGCGTAGGTGCTTTCGGTCAGCTTCTCCACGTCCACCTTGGCGGCGATCAGCCGGTTGCGCACCCGGCTCGCCTCGACGACGCGGACCCGGTTGAGGCGGTAGAGTTCGGTCGACACCAGTTCCGACGCGATCATGCCGGCGTTCTGGTGGGTGGTCAGGTTCTCGAAGGGCAGGACGGCGACCGTGGCGCCGCTCGGCAGAACGCCGGCCTGGTCGCCCGGGAAGTTGCGGCTGGTGCCTTGGCCGATGCTGCACGCCGATACCGCGACCGCCAGGGCCGCCACCGCCAGCAACCGCAAGCCCGCCGCGAACCAAGTCCTCTTGTCCGTCACGTCACGTCTCCCCTGCCCGAATTCCATCAGTACCGAAAGGTCACATAGCCGCCCGCCGCCGTCGCTGCGGCACCGTTGCCGCGCGCGGTCGAGCGCGTGTAGCTGGCCCGGAGGCCGAGTTCCAGATTCTCCAGAGGCTCATAGGCAAGCGAGACGGCACCCTGCGGCCCGCCCTTGCTGCGCCGATCGTAGGCGTAACCGCCCTGGATGCTGTAGCGCCAATAATCGGTCAGCGCGTCGTCTACGCTGAGTTGCAGCGCGTGCACCTCGCGGGTCTGCACCGGCAGCGGGTGGTAGATCGCGCCGGCCTCGTTGAAGCGTTCCTCCCGCCGCGACACATATTCGGCGTCCAGCAGATAAGCGACGCTGGTGACCGGCCCTTCCCGGTTCAGCACATAGCGGATCGCCCCTTCCACCGTCGCCGAGCGCGCCAGATCCGAATCGCCGGCCAGCCCGTAGCGGTTCACCCCGGCGCCGAGTTCGAAACTCCAGCGCTCCGTCAGCTGCTCCTGATGCTGGAGATAGGCGCGGTCGCGCCGGCCCGCGCCAACGATGCCTTCGATGAAGGTGAAGTTGGGTTCGCTCCACAGCAGCCCGGCGCGCGTCTCCGACTCCTCGTCGCGCCAGGCATGGACGTAGCCGGCGCCGACGGTCCTGGGTGCGGCGAACAGGGCGAAGCGCGAGCGCTGAAGCTCCGGCCAGTCATGCTGGAGCGCCAGTTCGGCGCGCTGCCGGTTGCCGTGGAAGGGCTCCACCCGTCCGTCGGCGCGCACCGCCTGATCCACGTCCACCGCGCGGTGCTCCAGCGCGTAGAGGAAGCTGGTGTTGCCGCCCACCTCCAGGTTGCCGGTCAACCGGCCGATGCGCTGCACGTCGGCGTTCTGCACCTGGAACAGGTCCCAGTCGAAGCGCGCCTGCTCGCCATGCTCGCGCAGCAGGTTCGCCTTGCCAACGACGAGGGAGGGCTCGTCCGGCGTCAGCTCCAGCGCGCGGTCGTAAAGCCGCACCGCTTCCCGCCAGCGGCCGATACGCTCCTCCGCCTGGGCCAGCAGGGCGGTGGACTGGGCGTCGTTCGGGTTGGCGCGCAGCAGATCCACCAGCAGGCTGCGGGCCTCGCGCACGTCGCCCTGCTCCATCAGGGTTACGGCGCGGAAATAGTCGATGCGGCGCTGGGCGGCCTGCTCCGCCGCCATGTCCTCCGCGGTGCGCCGGGTGGTGCGCCGCTCCTGCGCGAGGTCGATTCGCAAGCCGGACGGTTCGTCCGTGATCTCGGCGGTCACCCCCGGCGCCAGCACCAGCAGCACGCTGTCGTAGCCGTAGAGGACGTTGTCCACCCAGCCCTGGAGCCGATCCGGGATACCCTCCAGCGGCGCCTCGCCCAGCGGGCGGGAGGCGCGCAGCGACAGTTCCCGGCCGTCCAGGCTGTGCTCCACCGTCACCGACCCCGGCCAGCGGAGCGAAAGCCGCGCCCCCTTCTCCCCACGCGTCGCCTCGACGCGGACGGCGTCGGCCGGTTGGGCGTGAATGGGGACAGCGACGGACAGGAACGCCAGCATCGCAAGCGCCCAAAATCCCCACTCCCATCGGGGATGGGCGAGGGGGAAAATGCCGTCACGGAAGGCTGAGCACACGGCGCGCCTCCGTCAGACGTCCACTCTCGATCAGCATGGACGCGTAATCAGCCTTCAACTGTCGGTCGGTGGGGCGCAGTTTGCGCAAAGTTTCGAAAAGCGCAACCGCGTCGTCCACCTTGCCCAGCCGGTGCAGGATGTTCGCCTCCGTCTGCACCACGCCGTCGCTGCGGACCTTCAGCGCCCGGATCTGCTCCAGCGCGCGGCGGTAGAAGGGCACCGCCTCGCTCGGGCGCTTCAGCGCGGTCAGGGCCTCGCCCAGGAAGTAGTTCGCCTCGTAGTCGCCCGGCCCCTTGGCGAGGAATCGGCGCAGCATGTGCTCGGCGTCGCCCAACCGGTTCTCGTCGTAGGCCAGCATGCCGAGTTGGTGCAGCGCGTCGCCGTCGTCCGGCCTCTGCGACAGAAGCGCCTTCCAGCTCTCGGCCGCGGCGCCGCGCTGGCGGGTCTGTTCGGCGAGGCGGGCGTAGCGGCGCAGCCGTTCCGGGTCGCGTTCCTGGGCGACGGCCGAGCGGACGGCCTCCGCCAGTTCCTTCCCCTTGCCCTGTGCGGCGAGCGCCTCGATGTAGGGCGATTTCAGGTCGCGGACGGCGGGCGTGCCGCCCTGCCCCAGCCGGTCGGACACGCGCCGCGCGCCGCCCAGCTCAGCCAGCCGGTCGTACCATGTGGCCTGCTCCGCCGGGGACTTCGCCCCCTTCGCCCGCCCCTCGATCCAGTCGAGCGCCGCGGCGGGCGGGCGCGGCCCCCACAGGAAGGTCAGCTGTTTGAAATCCGGGCTGTCCGGCCCCTGCCCGGCCGCTAGCCGCATCAGGGCCTGCTCGGCCGACGCCTTGTCGCCCTGGTCGAGCAACGCGAAGGCGATCTCCCGCCGGTCCTTGGCCGGCACGCGCTCGTCGCCGGCGCGGGCGACGAGGTACTGGCGCAGCTCGTCCTTTCGGCCGAGCTTTGTCAGGGCGTCGCGGTAAAGACCGTCCCACGGGCCGCTGCCGCTCGCGGCGAGCTGCTTCAGCACGGGCAGAGCCCGCGCCGGGCCGGCGGCCTCCAGCAGCAGAGTGGCCCGCTCCTCCCTAGTCTTCTGGTCGAGGTCGGGACGGGCGAGGTCCGCCTCCAACAGATCGGCCAGTTCACCGACGGCGCCGGCCTTGCGGGCCGCGTCGGCGTAAGCGAACAGCCACTCCCCGCCCAGCCGCGTCGCCCGGTCCCGCAGCAGCGGCAGCGCGGGGCGGTAGGCCTTCTGATCCACCAGGGCGTAGAGGAGGGCCGTTTCCTCCTCCTCCCGCAGGCCGCCCTTGGCGAGCTTCGCGGTCAGGAAGCGCGCCAGCTCGTCGCTGCGGCCCAGCGCGCCGAGGGCGGCGACATAGGCGCTGTCCACCTCCGGGCCACCCTCGGCCAGCAGGTCGGTCAGGTGCGGCAGAGCGTCCGCCGGACGCTTGGCGGCCAGCAGGGCGTTCGCCAGGACAAGGCGGCTGCGCGGCGCGGGGGCCATGGCGTAGGCCCGCTCCGCCGCCTTCAGCGCAAGCGCCGCCGCTCCCCGATCCGCGGCGATGGCCGCTACGTCCTGCAAGAGCCCGGCGTCAAGCTTCGGATGCGCATCGAGCCACGCCGCGACCTGCTCCGGGTCCCCGGCCTTCGCGGCCAGCCGCACCCAGCCGAGGTCGGCCGCCGGGGACGGCGACGCCGTGCGCCGCGCCTCGAACCACGCAAAGCCCGGCTTCACATGGTCCAGATCGAGGAACAGGCTGCCAAGCTCCTCCAGGACATCGTCGGGCACGGCGCCGGTCAGCGGCAGCCGGTCGAAGGCGGCCACGGCCCGCGCGTGCTCCCCGGCGCGTTCCAGCAGGCGCAGGGCGGCCAGATGCTCGGCCAGCGGCAGGGCCGCGTCGTCCAGCGCCTTCTGCGCCCAGCGGGCGGCCCCGGCCTTGTCGCCGCGTGCGATGGCGATGTTGGCGGCGAGCACGGGATGCTCGCCCAGCACCGTCCCGCCCTGTTCGCGAACCATGCGGTCGAGAAAGGCGTCGTCATGCTCCCGGAAGGCCGCCTCGGCGAGGCCGACCAGCGCCCAGTCCGGGACCAGCGTCAGGTCGCGCGCGCGCACCGTCTCCAGCGCCTTGCGGCCCATGCCGGCGTTCATCTGCAAGGCGACCAGCCGGCCGAGCGACAGGTCGTCCACCGGCCCAGGCAGCGCGTCCAGCCGCGCCCGCGCCTCGTCCAGCCGGCCCGACGCGCTCAGCAGGTCGATGAAGGTCAGTTCGATGGCGAGTGGATGGTCGGGCTTGGCCACCTCCGGCTCCAGCAGCTTCAGGCCCAGGTCCGGCCGTTCGGCGGCGGCGAGCTGGCTGACGAGCCCGATGGTGTCCGGAACGTTGGCGTCGCGCGCGATCCAGCGCCGGGCGCGTGCGTAGGCCTCGCCCGCCCGGTTCTGGTCGATCAGCAGGCTCATCAGCAGTTCGCGGCTGTTCGGCTCGATGGCGCCCTCGGCGCGGTCGTCGGCCTTGCCCAGCCAGTCCATGGCCTCCGCGAAGGAGCCGCGCGCGGCCAGCAACGTCGCCAGATCCTGCTCCGCATCCCGGTCGTCCGGGCGCAGCTCGCAATAGCGCGCCAGGGCCTCCGCCTGCCGGTCGATCTGGCCGTGGAAGCCGGCGAGATAGGCCAGCTCCCGGTAGGTTTCGTCAGAAGGCTTCAGGCGGGCGAGCACCTCCAGATTCTCGATGTAGTCGCCCATGCGCTGGGCGTCCTTGTACAGCCGGCCGAGCAGCTGGCGTCCTTCGACCTGCGCGGGCTCCAGCGCGACGAAGGCTTCCATCAGCGTGATGGCCCGCTCCACCGCGCCCTCGTCCAGATAGAGCCTCGTCAGGGGCATGACGGTGCCGGCGGACCGGTCGCCCGCCGCGAAGCGCTGCTCATAGGCCGCGCGCGCCGTCTCGTAGTCCTGGTCGCGGAACTTCTGCAGGGCGAGTTCGCCGCCGCGCGGAATCAGCAGCAGGCTGAGCCCGACCCCGATGGCCAGCACGAAGAGGACGAATAGGATGTTCGCGCGCATGCCGCCCCCTTACCGTGCCGCCGGCTGCACGCGCAGCGTCAGCGGCTGGATGGCGTCGGCGTCCACCGTGACCGACAGGCGCCGGTCGGCCCCGGCCTCCGCCGTGCCCTGCCACAGCACGGCGCCCCCGCGTTCGGCGGTGACGGCGTAGCGGCCGGGGGCCGGGGCGTGCCAGACCATCTCGCCCTTGCCGAAGCCCTGGGCGGCGACACGGAAGCCCTTGCCGTCCGTCGCCAGACCGCTGAAGACCCAGCGCCCCTGGACGAGGTGCGGCCGGTCGGCCGGCGGGTCGAGGTCGGCGCGCTCCACCTCCGCCAGGGCGACGACCGGCTCCGCCACCGCCGGATCCAGCGCCACGTAGAGGCTTCCCTGGTGGTGCCGCTGCCCCAGCACGCCCGTGGAGCGGGCGAGGTCCACCGCCGTGAAGCTGGCCTGATCGAAGCGCAGGGTGTTCAGCGCGCCGCGCGCCGTCACCCGCCACCGCCGCTCGCCCTCCGGGACGAAGCGCGCGCTGTAGAAGCCCTCCGCGATGGCGGCGTAGTCCGACGCCCGGATGGGGGCGATCTCCGCCCCGCGCGCGGCGGTCAGGTTGCGGCGCAGCGCCTTGACGCTCGCCGCCTTCTGGCCGGAATACATGTGGTAGTAGATGTTGAAGGGCTTCAGCCGCAGCGGGCTGTCGGTGTTGCGCACCGTGTTGATCAGGTTCTGAAAGCCGAAGAAGCGGTTGCTCCACAGGTCGGTGTAGGTGTTCTCGTTGCTGTTGCCCGAGTAGATCTGGCGCTCCGCCCCTACTGGCAGGCCGATGGGCGGCACGCCGGTGATGGAGGGGAACTCCGCGTCGAACCGCGAATCGCCGCCGTTCATGTTGTGGGCGCCGGCCTTGCGCACCGCCGCCACGGCGGACTCAAAAGGCGAGGTGTCGCCGGGCCACTGCACCAGCACCGCCGTCTTCCCCGCCGGTGCCATGCGCGTGAAGTAGTCGAGCGCGCCGCCGATCTCCTGGTTCAGGTCGAACGGCTCCTGAAGGTAGGCGCGCGGAATCGAATAGCGCCCGATGTCGGAGACCTCGCCCACATTCTCGTAGGTCGACTCCTTCCTCTCGCGGCGGAGCAGCCGGTCCATGACGCTGCGCTGTGGTCCACCCCCACCTTGCTCATTGAACACGGCTTCCTTCTGCGGGCTGTAGTCCTGGAAGAAGGACCAGCGGAAGGGGTGCGTCCAGGTGTGGCTGGCCGGCTCCACCTGCGGCAGGGCGAACAGCCGGTCGGCGGCCCCGCGCGTTTCCGGCGTTCCCTTCCAGGCGGCGTCCACGTCGCCGACGATGGGCGCCACGGTCACCGGCAGGTCAGGGAAAGCCTCGATGGCCTCGCGCCGTACCACGTCGGCGGCCAGGACCTTGTCCTTGGCGTAGGGCGGCAGCTCCGTCACGTTGCGCCAGCCGTCGCCGTCGATGTGGCTGAAGTAGATCCGCCGGCCGGAAACGGTGGTGACGTCCGGCTTCGGCAGGTCGTCGGTGGCGAAGACCGTGCGGAAGAAGGCGAAGGGGTCGATGATCCACTGGCTGCGGATGAACTCCGGATCGAAATAGCGCCCATAGCCGGAGTAGACGTAGCCGCCGTTGGGACCGGTGACCACCAGATGGCTGTCGGTCGCGGGATCTCCATTCCGGCGCATCACCAGATGCGAGGTGGTGCGCCCGTCGATCTTGCGCAGCAGCGCGTAGCCCGGCAGCACGCCGATCAGCGGCCGCTCATAGCCGATCATCGCGTCGCTGACCACCGGCTGCGACCGGTAGGTCAGGTCGAGATAGCCGTCGTCGTCGCGCAGCCCGAAGCGCGCGAAGAAGCGGTTGCTGACGGAGAGCGGCACCGATTGGCCGTTCGCTCGCCCCTGGACGCCCGGCTGGCCCAGCACGGCGAAGCGCACGCCCCGGTCCATGGCCGCCGTCGCCCAGGCGACGTAGGCCTGCGGGTCGGGAAAAGGGTTGTTCGTGAACCAGGTGATGACGCCGCGTAGGTCCGGGTAGCGCGCCAGATCCGGCAGCCCGTCCGCCACGTTCCAATAGGCGACGGTCAGGCCGAGGTGGTTCAGCGGCATCTCCGCCAGAGTGTGGATGCGCGTGCGGCGGACGATCTCCTCTTCCCGCAGGTCCACCAGCGCCAGGATGGTGCGCGGCACCACGCCCGCGCGCGCCGGTCCGGAGAGGAGCGCTGCGGCGAGGATCAGCAGGGCGACGGCGGAGCGCAGCAGCGTCCGGACGCTCACGGGGCCGTCTCCGCGATGCCGGGTTCCGGCACGATCCGGTCCAGTTCCACGACCGACACGTAGGGGGAGAAGCCGTTGGCGCGCTGGAGCGCGTAGATGCGCCGGATGCCCTCGGTGTCCGCCGGATCCCAATAGTCGAGCGAATGGAGCGAGAGCTTGGGGTTGATGCGCTTCGCCCCCGTCAGCACCTCGACCTGGAACCGGTAGTCCTCCTCGGTCTGGAGGTGCGGCTTTTTGGCCGCGAAGTCCCAGCCGGCGTAAACGCTTTCGCCCAGCGCGTAATCCAGCGCCCCGGCCACGTCGGGGAGGATCTCGTAGGCGCGGTTCTGCATGATGCGGATGCTCGGCCAGTTGGCGCGGATCGCGCGCACCAGCCGGGCCGCTCCCTCCGTCATGCCGGCCCAGCGCTTCGCGTCGGTGCGCTCCAGATGCGGCGGGTTGTCCAGCGTGTCGAGGAAGATCCCGTCGAAGCCCTGGCGGAGGATGGACGGCACCAGTTCCTCCACCACCAGCTTGACCCAGCGCTTATCGCGGACGTCCACGTAGAAGCTGCCGGGCCAGTTCGGGTTCTCGGCGGACAGCAGGCCCCAGCCCTTCACCCGGTCGAACCAGGGGCGGTGCTGCTCCACCTCGCCCAGGCTGATGTAGCCGAGCAGAGTCTTGCCCCGGTCCTTCAGCGCGCGCAGGGGCGGGTGGTGCTTGCTGTCGAGCACGAGCAGCCGGTAGGGCTCGAACGCCTTCACCGGCTCCTTGTCGGCGTAGTAGACGACCCACGAATCCGAAGATCGGGCGGGCGCGGCCGCCGGGGCGGCGCCGGACGCACGCGGCAGCGTCATCGCCGCCGCCCCGCCGATCAGCCCGCCCAGAAGGCCGCGCCGTCCGATCACGACGCCAGCCACGCCAGCGTGTCGCGAAGCCCATCCTCCAGCGAGGTCTCGCAGGCCATGCCGAAGGCGGCGACGAGGCGCGACGGATCGCCGATCGACACGCGGATGTCGCCGGGGCGCGCGGGGCCGTAGCCGCGGTTCAGCGGCTTGCCGGCCACGGCGGCCAGCACCTCCGCCAGCCGGTTCACCGAGGTCGGCGTGCCGGTGCAGACGTTGTAGACCGGGGCGCCCGCCTGCGGCTTGTCCATGGCGGCCGTGAGATAGCGCACGAGGTCCTTCACATAGACGAAGTCGCGCACCTGCTCCCCGTCGCCGTTGATGGTGATCGCCTCCCCCCTCGCGATGCGGCCCGCAAAGATGGAGATGACGCCGGAATAGGGCGACTTCGGGTCCTGGCGCGGCCCGAACACGTTGAAGAAGCGGAAACCGGTGGTCGGTACGCCGTGCACCCCGTCGGCCACGCGGGCGTGCAGCTCGCAGCCCAGCTTGTCGGCGCCGTAGGCGGACAGCGGCTTGGTCGCGGCACCCTCGGTCAGCGGCATGTTCGGGTTGTCGCCGTAGACGGCGGCGGAGGAGGCATAGACGACCGGAACCGGCCCGCCCGCCTTGGCGCGCCGGGCCGAATCGAACACGGCGATGGTGCCGGAGAGGTTGGCGTGATGCGTTTCCAGCCACGCCTCGCGCGAGCGGTCGACCGACGCCACGGCGGCGAGGTGGAAGCAGCCGTCCACACCGGCCATGGCCGCCTCCACCGCCGCCGGGTCGGCGACGTTGCCGACGGTCACCGGAACGCCGGCCGGCAAATTCTCGCGCTTGCCGGTGGACAGGTCGTCCAGCACCCGCAACTCGTGCCCGGCGGCCAGCAGCCGCTCCACCAAATGCGAGCCGATGAACCCGCAACCACCCGTGACGAGATAACGCGCCATAGCTTCCGTTCCGCTGTCCTGTTGAATGGGCGTCCGTAGCGTACGCCGTGTGTCCGCCCGTGCAACCCTGACGAGGGTCGGGGGTCAGGCCGTCTGCACTTCGGTCTTGGACTGGGTCTGGGCTTGGCCCTGGTTTTGGGCGGCGCCGGAAAGGTAGGCGGCCACCGTCACCAGGAAGTCCTTCGGCTTGATCGGCTTCGACACGTGCCCGTCGAAGCCGGCGTCGGCCAGGCGCCGCTTGTCGGCGGGGGTGGCGAGGTTCGTCACCGCGACGACCGGCGTCGCGGCAAGCTGCTGGTCGGCGCGGATCTGCTTGACCAGTTCCACGCCCGAGATGTTCGGCATCACCACGTCCATCAGGACAATGTCCGGCGTTATGTCCCGCATCAGGTCGAGGACGATGCGCGGATCCTCCGCCTCGACCACGGTGTAGCCCCCTTCTTCCAGGCAACGCACGAAAAGCTTGCGCATCAGAACGTTGTCTTCAACCACGAGGATGGTTTGCGCCTTGTCGACCGAGTCCATCGCCACGCCAATTTCTGGTTCGAGAAGGGGCCGCCGTTGCGAGCGGGGCTGGAGGTAGAAGCACGCCGTCCGGTGTAACCGGACCGGTCCGCCCTACCCGTTATGAAGAGTCTGAAATTTAGATGAACTCCAACGACCGCGCAACGTGGCCGTCATCCCGGCGATATTACCTTTTCAGGACCGGGGCACGATTGCGTCCGCAACAACGGATTGTCGCCGTTACGGATGATGTCCGCCCGAAACGCCTCCCAGGCAGTGCCGCACCATGTCGAAGAGCTGCGGCGGCCGGAAGGGGTGGCGCAGCGCCGCGATAGCGGCCAGACGCTCGGCCGTTTCGTCCTCGGCCCCGGCCTCGATGACGACGCACACGGGGATGGACGCCAGATCGGGGTCGCGCAGCAGGGAGGCGCGGAACTCCCACCCGCTCATGCCCGGCATCGCCAGATCCATGAGGATCAGGTCCGGCCGCAACCCGCCGTCGAGCCGGCGGAGCGCCTCCGGACCCTCCGCCGCCTCCTCGACGTCCAGCCCTTCCGCCCGCAGCGCTTCGGCCATGAAGGCCCGCAACGTCGCGTCGTGTTCGACCACCAGGACACAGGCCATCGCGCGCCCCTTACCGCTCAGCCCTACTCCCGTCAGCGGGGCGCCCCCTCGGCCACGGACGGCGCGTCGGTCAGCCACCAGGCGTCGAAGGCCAGCCCATAGGGCGGCAGGTTGGCCGGCCGTTTCAGCCGGTTCCAATAGGCGACGCGGTAGACGCCCGAATACCATTGCGGCACGACGTAATGCCCCCACAGCAGCACGCGGTCGAGCGCGGCGACGGCGGCCTTCAGATCCTCCTCTGTGCCCGCCCGCACGACCTGTGCGACCAGCGCGTCCACCGCCTCGCTGCGGATGCCGGCGAGGTTCTGGCTGCCCGGCCGGTCGGCGGCGGCGGAGCCCCAATAGCCGGCCTGCTCGTTCCCCGGCGACAGGGACTGGCCCCAGACATGGACCGTCATGTCGAAATCGAAGTCGCGGATGCGGTTCTCGTACTGGGTCGTGTCCACCGTCCGCAGGTTGGCCTGGATGCCCAGCCGCTTCAGATTCTCCACGAAGGGCAGTGTCACCCGCTCGAAGGTCGGGCTGTCCAGCAGGATCTCGAAGGCCAGCGGCTTGCCGGTGGCCGGGAACACGCGCTGGCCGTTGCGCACCTCCAGCCCGGCCTCGTCCAGCAGGCGCTTGGCCTCCAGCAGGTTGCGGCGCAGGCCGTTCTGCCCCTCGGTGCTGGGCGGGTGGTAGGCTTTGTCGAACACCTCGTCCGGGATCTTGCCGCGCCACGGCTCCAGCAGGGCCAGTTCGCGCCCCTGCGGCACGCCCCGCGATTGCAGGGGGGAGTTCTCGAAATAGCTCTCCGTCCGCTTGTAGGCGCCGTAGAACAGCGTCTGGTTCGTCCATTCGAAGTCGAAGGCATGCGCGA
Source organism: Azospirillum mesophilum (assembly GCF_053470405.2). Classification (NCBI taxonomy): domain Bacteria; kingdom Pseudomonadati; phylum Pseudomonadota; class Alphaproteobacteria; order Rhodospirillales; family Azospirillaceae; genus Azospirillum; species Azospirillum mesophilum. The sequence continues at coordinate 16,261 of NZ_JBPXMQ020000011.1, read as the reverse complement.
TGGCCCAGCGCACGCGGCGGTCCTGGAACATCGGGCGGCGCGTGTTGAACACGTATCCCTGCATGCCCGCGGGCACCTGATTCTGGATTTCCTCCTTCGTCACCTTGCCGTCGCGCACCGCGTCGAAGTCGTAGCCGGTGGCCCAGGTCTTGGCGACGTTCTCCTGGCGGAAGTCGTAGAGCCCGCCGCGGAAGGCCTGCAACGCGACGCTGACGTCGCGGTAATACTCGTAGACCATCGTGCCGAAATTGTTCCGGCCGGCGTTCACCGGCAGGTCCTTGCCCCAATAGTCGGGCACCCGTTCGTAGCTGATGCTGCGCCCCGGATCGAAGGACGCGATGCGGTAGGGGCCGCTGCCCAGCGGCGGGTCGAGCGTCGTCGCCTGGAAGTCCTTGCCCTGCCAGTAATGCTTGGGCAGCACCGGCAGCTGGCCGACGATCAGCGGAAGCTCCCGGTTGTCGCCGGGCTTGAAGGTGAAGCGGACGCGGCGGTCGCCTTCGGCCTCCACCTTGTCCACGGCGGAATAGTAGCTGCGGTAGAAGGGGTGGCTCTCCGTCAGGGTGTGGAAGCTGAAGACCACGTCGTCGGCCGTCACCGGATTCCCGTCGTGCCAGCGGGCGTTGGGGCGCAGCGTGAAGGCCACCCAGGAGCGGTCCTCCGGCAGATCGATTGATTCCGCGAGCTGGCCGTATTCGGTGAAGGGCTCGTCCGCCGAATTCGCCATCAGCGTGTCGTAGATCATCGCCGCCCCGGCGGCCGGGACGCCCTTCAGCGTAAAGGGGTTCAAGGTGTCGAAGGAGCCGATGGCCTGGAGCGTCACCTTCCCGCCCTTCGGCGCGTTCGGGTTCACATAGTCGAAGTGCTTGAAGTCCGCGCCGTATTTCGGCTCGCCATAGAGCGCGATGCCGTGGCGCGGCTCCGCCCCAGCCCGGCCGGCTGTTCCGGCGGCCATCAGCGCGATCAGGACACACACGGCGATCCGGCGCATCTCGCTTCCCCTCGCTCACCCAGCCCCACAACGGACAACAGGTGGGGTCCGGGGGTCGGCACGGCGCCCTCTCCTTTCGGAACCTTCAACCCGGCGGGCGGTTGACCCGAACGCCTATCCCCGAAGGGATTCACCGCCATGGCCCAGCCCTATCACCCCCTCTATCACCCCATCGACACGCAGCATGTCCTGTTCCTCCTGCGGCAATGGCTGAAGGTGGTGTCGCCGCCCGCCGGGGTTGATTGGCTGGACAACGTGCGCGACGTGGTGAACGAAGGGGCCATGGACGGGGCCTTCCTGAACGCCTTCGCCGCCGTTCCCCGCCATGTCGGACAGGCACCCCTGCGGCTGACCCGCGAGGACCGGGAGGACGCGGCCAAGGCGCGCCCCGGCTGGCACCCGCACCGCTGGACCGCCGACGTGGCGGCGCGCGCCACGCTGCTGCTCAGCTACGACGACAGCACGTACGAGGCCTACGCGGACATGCTGACCGGGCTGCTGAAGCTGGGCCGCATCGAGACCTCGGCGACTCTCTACCGCTGCCTGCCGCTGCTGCCCTACCCGGAGCGCCACGTCTCCTGGGCGACCGCCGCCTCCCGCTCCGACCACCGGGCGCTGTTCGAGGCGCTGGCCGTGCGCAACCCCTACCCCACCGAGCGCTTCGACGAGGCCGCCTGGAATTCGCTCATCATGAAGGCGGTATTCCTGGGCGTCCCCCTGTTCGAGGTGGAAGGGCTGGAACGCCGGGCGAACCATGTGCTGGCGCACGAGCTGCGCGACTTCGCCCAGCAGCGCGCCGCCGCCGGCCACGCGCCGGGGCCGGCCGTCTGGCAGGCGGTCGGCGACCACGCCACCGGTCCCGTTCTCGACGACATGGCGCGCATGCTGAAGGCCGGCGACGCGGCGCAACGGCAGGCCGCGGCGCTGGTGCTGAGCCGCAGCCGCGACCCGCGGGCGCGGAGCATCCTCGCCGACCACCCGGACCTGCGCGACGCGGCGCTGGCGGGGCGGATCGACTGGGGGTCTTTGGGAAACCCGTCCTCGCGGGCGACGCTCTGACCGGCTTCAGCGGGCCGGCGGGATTCCACTGGCGTCGGGACGGGCTTGCCGTCATGGTTCGGCCGACCGCACACCCCAGCCAGGAGGGAGCCTCGCAGTGACCGCCGCCTACACCGTCTACGGCCATTGGAATTCCCAGCCAGCCGCCCGCGTCGTGCTGTTCCTGTCGATGGCCGGCGAGCCCTTCGTCTACCGTCATGTCGATGTGCGCACCGGCCAGCAGAAGACGCCCGAATACCTCGCCATCAACCGCTTCGGCCGGGTGCCGACGCTGGTGCACGGCGACCTCAGCATCTCCGAATCCGGCGTGATCCTCACCTATCTGGCTGAGAAGACAGGGAAGTTCGGCGGCCGGGACGAGCGGGAGAAGCTGAAGCTGGCCGAATGGCTGTCCTGGCTGGCCGACGTCCTGCTGCCGGTGCAGCGCGCCCGCGCGGTGCGCGCCTTCAACGGCGACACCAACGCCCTGCCCTGGCTGGACACGGGCGCGGCCAGCGGCCTGGCCCTGTTCGACGAACACCTCGCCGGCCGGGACTTCATCCAGAGCGAGCGGGTGACCATCGCCGACATCTTCGCCTTCCCCTGGATCGACCTTGTGGAGGAAGCGAACATCGACCTCGGCAAATACCCCAACGTCCAGGCGTGGCGCGCCCGCATGCTGGCCCAGCCCGGCGCCCGCCAACAGTACGAGCTGATGCCCCGGCAGAATGTGGGGTAAAGCAAAAGCCCCTCTCCCGCAGGGGAGAGGGGCCTTGATGAGCGCCGTTACTTCTTCGCGCCGACCGACGTGACGAAGCTGTCGTACGGCAGTTCGGCGACCCGGAACCAGAGCTGGGTTTCGTCCAGGAACGGCTTCCAGTTCTCGTAGATCGTCTTGAAGTTCGGGTTGGTCTTGGCGATCTCGTCGTAATGCTCGAAGGCGATCTTGTAGGCCTGCTCCATCAGGTCGCGCGGGAAGGCGCGCAGGATGGCGCCCTTGCCGACCAGACGCTTCAGGGCCTTCGCGTTCTCCGAATCGTAGCGCGCCGTCATGTAGGTGTTCGCCTCGGCGCAGGCGGCGGTCAGGATCGACTGGTAGGACTTGGGCAGCTTTTCCCATTCCTGCAAGTTGACGTAGAGCGAGACGTTCGGCCCGCCTTCCCACCAGCCCGGATAATAGTAATACTTGGCGACCTGGAAGAAGCCGAGCTTCTCGTCGTCGTACGGGCCGACGAACTCGGTGGCGTCGATGGTGCCCTTCTCCAGCGCCGGATAGACGTCGCTGCCCGCGATCTGGGTCGGGGTGGCGCCCATCTTGGCCATGATCTGGCCGGTGATGCCGGCGATGCGGATCTTCAGGCCCTGGAAGTCGGCGACCGACTTGATCTCCTTGCGGTACCAGCCGCCCATCTGGACGCCGGTGTTGCCCGCCGGGAACTGGATGACGTTGTGGTTCTTCATAAAGGCGCGCATCAGGTCCAGGCCGCCGGCCTGGAACCAGGCGTTCATCTGGCGCGCGTTCGGGCCGAAGGGGATCGCCGTGTCGAAGGCGAAGGTCGGGTCCTTGCCGACATAGTAGTAGCCGCAGGTGTGGCCGCACTGGACCGTGCCGTTCTGCACGGCGTCGAGCACTTGGAGGCCCGGCACGATCTCGCCGGCCGCGTGGACGCGGATTTGGAACTTGCCGTCGGTGCTCTCGGCCACGCGGCGGGCGATCACCTCCGACGCGCCGACCAGGATGTCGGTGCTCTTCGGGAAGCTCGACGCCAGGCGCCACTGGATTTCCGGCTGCGACTGCGCGATGGCCGGAGCGGCCACGCCGGCGACCGCGAGGCCAGCACCCGTCGCCGCCGCGCCGGCGCTGGCCGTCTTCAGAAAGTCACGCCTTTTCACGACTCTTCTCCCATGGTTTTTGCCTCCCCGTGCGTGGCAAACGGCGCCAGGACCACTTGTTGCAGAGGGTTATTCACGGGAGTAACAAAGCAGCCTTTTTGCTGTCCTTCACCGACAAAATCCGCATGACTGGTCTTCATCGCCTCATGCGGAGCCCATCCGCAGCCCCAGGAAGGCCGACAGAGGCGGCAGCACCAGCGTCCGGCCATCGGCGGTGACCTCCGGTGCGGGCACGCCGGGCGGGCGCGGCAGGTCCAGCGGGACGAGGCCCGGCTTGCGCTTCAAGGCGTATTCGGCCGGGGCGTCGGCGAAGTTGAAGACGGCCAGCAGACGCTCTCCATCCACCGTCCGCTCGAAGGCCAGGACGGATCCCTTATCCTCCACCGCGTCGACCCCGCCGTCGGTCAGCGCGGCGTGGTTGCGGCGCAGGCGCAGGGCCTGCCGCCAGATGTCGAGCGGGCTGCCCGGCTGGCGTTCCTGCCGGTCGACGGCGAGCGCGTGGTGCGCCTCCGCCACCGGCAGCCAGGGCTCCGCCGAGGTCGAGAAGCCGGCGTTGGCGGCGTCGGCCCGCCAGGGCATCGGCGTGCGGCTGCCGTCGCGGCCCTGGAACTCCGGCCAATAGGTGATGCCGAAAGGGTCGCGCAGTTCGTGGTGCTCCAGCGCCGCGTTGGGTAGGGCCAGTTCCTCCCCCTGGTAGAGGCAGACCGTGCCGGGCAGCGCTGCGAACAAGGCGGCCAGCAGGGCATTGAAGCGGTCCGGGTCGGCGCCGGGCGGCAGCCAGCGGCTTGCCGCGCGCTCCACGTCGTGGTTGGAAAAGCTCCAGCAGATCGCCTCCGGCCGGGGGGCGCTGGCCAGAGCGCTGGCGAAGCCCTTTGCGGTGAAGGGCTGCTTGGCGAGCGACAGGGTGTAGGCGGCGTGCAGCCCCTGCGGCCCGCAATAGGCGGCGATGCGCTGCCCGGCGCCGGGCTGGCTGGACAGCTCGCCCAGCAGGACGCGGCCCGGATAGCGGTCCACCTCCGCGCGCAGCCGCGCCAGCACGTCCCGCACCGACAGGTGCATCATGTCGTAAAGGTGCCGTTGCAGGGCGAAGGGCTTCAGCGGCGGTTCCGACGCCGGCCAGCCTACGGCGGGGTTGGAGCGCAACTGCGGGTCGTGCGCGAAGAAGTCCACGGCGTCGATGCGGAAGCCGTCCACCCCGCGTTCCAGCCAGAAAGCGGCGGTGTCGCACAGCGCCTGCATCACCGCATCGTTGTGCAGGTTCAGCGCTGGCTGGCTCGCCAGGAAATGATGCAGGTAGTACTGGCGCCGCCGCGGCTCCCACGTCCAGGCGGCCCCGCCGAACACCGACAGCCAGTTGTTGGGCGGCGTGCCGTCCGGGCGCGGGTCGGCCCAGACGTACCAGTCCGCGAACTCCCCCTCGCGGGAGCGGCGGCTCGCCTCGAACCAGCGGTGCTCGTCGGAGGTGTGGCCGCAGACCAGATCGACGATCACCTTCAGCCCGCGCAGGTGGGCCTTGTGAATGATGTGGTCGAAGGTCGCCAGCCGCCCCATGCGCGGATCGACGGCGCGGTGGTCGGTGATGTCGTAGCCGAAGTCCTTCAGCGGCGACGGGTAGAAGGGGCTGATCCACACCCCGTCCACCCCCAGCGACGCCACATGGTCGATCCCGTCCAGCACGCCGTCCAGATCGCCCCACCCGTCCCCATTCCGGTCGAGGAAGCTCAAGGGGTAGATCTGGTAGAGGGCCGCGCCGCGCAGCCAGTTCGAGGTTTGGGACATGGAATGCCTTCCGCACGGGACCTGCGCGAAAGGTCTGCCCCCAACCCTAACGATTTCTTACCGGCGTATTTTGGTCACCGCCCCATCACTTCTCACTGTGGGAAGTCGGCGACGGCAGCATCCGCAGCCAGGGCGCCCAGGCCTGCCGCACCATGCCGGCCCAGGCTTGCATCGGCGCGGCCCAGACGGCGGCGAACGGGTTCATGCTCTGGCCCAGCATAGGATTCAGAAGCATCGGGTTCAGCATCCCGCGCAGGGCGTCGAAGGACGGGGTCGCGGTGATCTGCAACGCGATCACTTCCGCGCCGCGCTCCGGGTCCTCGCGGTGAAGGATCTGGATGTCCAGGTTCGGCAGGGCGGCGGTCAGCTTGGTCTCTTCCATCGTCCAACTCCCTTGCTTTGGTTGACGGGCACGATACGGCCTTCGCATGTGCGAAGAAACCCTCCCGAACGGTCAGGCGGGTGCCGGTCTGCAACCAAAAAGCCGGGCTGGCGGTTGAAGGAACAGCAATCGACACGGGTTTCCGCCATGGATGGGCCTCTCTCGACCGACACCCAGACCGACCCGAAGGAGGCCGCCGCCTGCGCCGGCTTGGCCTACGTCTCCGACGAGGAGCCCGGCATCCGGCGTCGGCGCGCCGGCAAGGGCTTCAGCTACAAATGGCCCGACGGCCGGACGGTCACGGAAGAGGACACGCTGGAGCGCATCCGCAAGCTGGCGATCCCGCCCGCCTACCGCGACGTCTGGATCTGCCCCGATCCCGACGGCCACATCCAGGCCACCGGGCGCGACGACAAGGGGCGCAAGCAATACCGCTACCACGCCCGCTGGACCGAGATTCGCGAGGGCACGAAGTTCGGCCGCATGCTGGAGTTCTGCCGCGCCCTGCCCGCCATCCGCCAGCGGGTGGACGAGGACCTGTCGCGGCGTGGCCTGCCGCGCGAGAAGGTGCTGGCGACCGTCGTGCGCCTGCTGGAAACCACGCTGATCCGCGTCGGCAACGAGAGCTACGCCCGCGAGAACCAGAGTTACGGCCTGACCACCCTGCGCGACGGCCACGCGGACATCGAGGGTTCCGAGATCCGCTTCTCCTTCAAGGGCAAGTCCGGGAAGGAATGGAACGTCTCCATGAAGGACCGCCGCCTCGCCCGCGTGGTGCGCGCCTGCCAGGACGTGCCGGGGGAGGAACTGTTCCAGTATGTGGACGGGGACGGGCAGCGGCACGCCATCGCGTCCGGCGACGTGAACGACTACCTGCGCGCCATCACCGGCCAGGACTTCACCGCCAAGGACTTCCGCACATGGGCCGGGACGGTGCTGGCCGCCATGGCGCTGAAGGAGTTCGAGAGCTTCGACACCAGGACCAAGGCCAAGCGCAACGTCACCCGCGCCATCGAGCAGGTGGCCTCGCGCCTGGGCAACACGGCCAGCGTCTGCCGCAAGAGCTACGTCCACCCGGAAATCCTCGACGCCTATGTGGAGGGCAACCTTCTGGACTCGCTGAAGACCGAGGTGGAAGCCGAACTGCGCGACGATCTGTCCGGCCTGGATGCGGAGGAAGCGGCGGTGCTCGCCTTCCTGCGCGAGCGTCTGGAGCGCGAAACCCGGTCCCGCGCCCGTGAGAGCGAACAGCGGTCCAGCCGCCGGCGCAACGCCGCGTGAAGGCGGCTGTTCTGATCAGGGACTTCATCCCATAAGGGAGCACGACCATGGCAAAGACCACCACCGACCACGACGAGATTCGCCATTGGGCCGAAAGCCACGGCGGCAAGCCCGCGGTCGTCCGCAGCACCCACCATCAGGGCAAATCGCGCAAGACCGGCGTCGGCCTGCTGCGCCTGATGTTCCCGAAGGCCCGCCAGTCCGACCACGACGAGTTGGAGGAGATCGATTGGGACGAATTCTTCAAGCAGTTCGAGGATTCGAAGCTGGCGCTCCTCTACGAGGAAGGCTCCAACTTCAACAAGCTGATCGGCCGCGACACCGCCGAAAAGCGCGAGCACGGCGACCACAAGGCCGCAAGGCATTGACGAAAAACCCTCTCCCAGCCCCGCTGGGAGAGGGTTTTGACGGTTACCGCGCCGTCCGCGCGCCCCAGGGCAGCATGCGGGTCAGGATGCCGTCCTTCAGCACATACTGGTGGAAGATGGCGGCGGCGGCGTGGAGGCCGGCGACGATCAGGATGAGGTTGCCGAGAACCTCGTGCCCCTCTTCCAGCAGCTTGCCCAGATCCTTGCTCTCGCCGACCAGCGTGGGCAGGGTGAACAGGCCCCAAACCTCCACCGGACGCCCCTTGGCCTGCGACATCAGCACGCCGACGACCGGCACGGCGATCATCAGGCCATAAAGCGCCATATGGCCGGCTTTGGCGGCCAGCGCCATCAGCGGGGCGGTGCCCGCCGGCAGGCCCGGTTGCGGGCGGATGAAGCGCCAGATCAGCCGCAGCACGACCAGGAACATCACGGTGGCGCCGACCGACTTATGGATGCCCATCAGCGCAGAGCGCTCGGGTCCGCGCGGCATGCCCTCCAGGATCTGGATCAGCACGAAGGCGGCGATGATCAGCAGAGCGATGCCCCAGTGCAGCGCCTGCATGGGCAGGTCGTAACGCTCTTTCATGGGGTTCGACACGGTCATTCTCCGATTGGCAGAAGCATTCTTCGGTCAACCTTGAACGACCGCACCTGAACCTTGTCTGAACGGCCGCTTCCCCAGATGCAGATCAGGCCGGCGTCGCTTCCACCACCACCTCGGCCGCGGGCTGCAGGCGGCGGACGGCGAGGCACACGATGTCGCCCGGCAGACCTTCGCCCCCGACATGCGCCTCCACCGCGCGCAGGACGAGGTCCGTGCGGTCGCGCACCGACAGGCCGCGCCCCTGGGCCAGGGCGGCGGCCAGCCGCTCCTCCCCGAAGGGCTCGCGCTGGGCGCCGGTCGCCTTCAGAACCACATCGGTGCACAGGAACAGCGTCTCTTCCTGGTCGAGTCGAATGATCGCCTCGCCATAGGGCACGCCCTTGCGCACGCCGAGCGCCGGGCCGCCGGTGTCGGCCAGCGACTCCACCGTTCCGTCGGCCAGCACGCGGCAGGGCGCGCGGTTGCCGGCGCTGGAATGGCGCAGCATGCCGGTGCTGCGGTCGTAGATGGCGACAAAGGCCGTGGCGAAGCCGTCGAAGGGGCTTTGGCCACACAGCAGGTCGTTGGCACCGGCCAGGATGGCGGAGGGCGTGACGCCCGGCCGGCCGGCCAGTTCGCGGATCGCGCCCCGCACCAGCAGCATCAGGAAGGCCGCCGGAACGCCGCCGCCCGACACGCCGGCCACGACCAGCAGGGTCAGGCGCTCGTCCAGCTCGATCACGTCGTAGAAATCGCCGCTGACCGCCGGGCCGGCGACCAGCGCGCCGTGGAACTGGCTGTCGCGGCCGGTCGGAAGCTGTCGCGGCAGCAGGCTCGCCTGCACGTCGCGGGCAGCGCGCTGCTCCTCCTCGATCAGGGATTCGGCGGCGCTCAGCTTCTCGGTCTTGGTCTCCAGCTCCGCCGTGCGCAGCAGAAGCTGGGCGTCCAGCGTCTCCTCGCGGGCGCTGGCTTCCAGGGCCATGGTGCGGAAGACGCGGGCAAGGCGGCCCATCTCGTCGTTTCGCTCCATCGCCTCGTTCAGGGTGAAGGGGTTGAAGCGTCCGGCCTCCGCGGCGGCGACGGCTTCGCCCAGCCGCTCGATGGGGGCCATCTGGCGGCGCGCGAAGCGCACGGCGAAATACACGCCCAGGCCGAACACGATCACGCCCAGCAGAACGCCGATCTTGACCTGACGCGCGACCACGGCACCGATGTCCCCGGCCGGCAGGCGGACCGCCGCGACGCCGGTGGCCTGCCCCGCCGCCTTCACCGGCGCGAAGCTGGTCAGGAAGGCGCCCTCGCGCAGGCTGCGGACCTCCCCGCTGGCCGCCGTGGCCTTGGCGGCCTCGACGGCGGAATCGGAAAGCGGACCGCCGCTCGCATCGCCCTGCACCGCGCCGCGCGCCAGGATGCGCCCGTCGCGGTCGAGCAGCCACGCCGCGTCCACCGACTTGGTCGCCAGCAGCCCGTCGATCAGCCCTTCCACGCCGGCCTTCTTCGTGATCTCGCCCAGCTTGCGCACGTCGGCGCCGACCTGGACGATGCGCGGCTTGTCCACGCCCGCTACGCCGGCGAACTTCATCAGCTTGCCGCCTTCCGGGGCGGCGTCGGTCACCAACTTCTCCGGCGCGCGGCTCAGCAGCCCGTAATAGGGCGCGTGCTTCGGCTGCGCCTTGGGATCCTGCCCGAAAGTGAGGTCCGGACCCGGCTGGTTGTGCAGATAGGCGCGGCCCCGGTTGTCGGTGATCCAGATTTCGTCCGGTCCGCCGGACTCTGCGATGGCCTTCAGCTTATCGGTGATCGGCTTGATCGGCGCCTTGGCCCCTTCCATCAGGGCGACGAGGTGCGCGGTCAGCGTCGCCTCGGAGATCAGGCGCTCGCCCAGCAGGGCCTCGACGTCGCGCGGGATGTCGCGCGCCTGCACCGCCGACCGCGCGAGCAGGGTCGCCGTCATGCGGCCGTCCGCCTCGACGCGCGCCATCATCGACGCGGACGTCGTCCAGGCCAGCACCGCCGTGATCGCCGCAACCGCCAGAGTCACCAGCCCGGTGATCAGCAGGATCAAACGCCCTTGAAAGGTCATGGAGGAGACCTGCCTCTAAAGCCAAGCGAAAAAGCCAACCGGCCAGCGCGGGATTTGGGACAAATGCCCCTTCCGCGCCCATCGGTTCTACCGGGGCCGGGGGCGGGAGTCCAGGAGAGGACGGACCGAAAGCTGTAACCGTTCAGTACCAGTACCCGCCGAGACGGTAGCGCGGCCGGCGCACGGCGCGCGGGAACACCAGATGAACCGGCAGGCTCTCCAGCCCGGGCAGCACCGGCGGCGGGGTGCGCAGCTCCATCAGGCGCTTCACGCGCTCTTCCGTTTCCGGGTGGGTGCGCAGCAGCGACGGGATGTTCTGGGCCTGCCGGCGGCCTGGAAAGCGGATTCCCTCCCACGGCCCGTGCTGCAACGCCTCGATCCGGGCGAGTGCGGAGGCGACGCCCTCCGCATCCCCGGTGAGGTGGGCGGCGTCGAGGTCGGCGTCGAACTCCCGCGTGCGGGACAGGGCAAGTTGCAGCAGCGCCCCGGCCCAAGGTGCGGCAATCAGCAGCAGGATGAGCAGCCAGGGAACGCCCTCCCGGCTCATCAGAAGCAGGGGCAGGTTGAGAATCAGCAGCGCGATCCCGAACAGCGACATCATGCGGGTCAGGCTGGTCACCGTGTCGGCGATGCCCATGACCGTCAGGTCGCTGTTGCGGACGTGGCTGATCTCGTGCGCCAGCACCCCGGCCAGTTCGCGCAGGGACAGCGTGCGCAGCAGCCCGTCGGTCACGGCGATGGCCGCCTGCCGGCGGCTGCCGACCGCAAAGGCGTTCAGCGTCGGGCTTCCGATATACCACAGCTCCGGCGGGTTCGGCAGTTCGGCCCGGCGGGTGATCGCGCCCACCGCCTCGAACAGGCGGGGAGCGTCGGCGTAGGTCAGCCGCTGCGCGCCGAACATGCCGAGGATCATGCGCGGCGACAGGCGCGGGCTGAAGACCAGGCTGATCCCGCCGCCCACCATCGCCCACAACACCCCGTCCGGCCCGGCCAGGATCCAGCCGCACAGTGCCAGGATCAGCACCATGCCGCCGAGCAGCAGAACGGAATGGGTGAGATTGCCGACCTTGCGGCGCCACCGCAACGCGGCGACCGCCCGGTCGGTGGACAGGAAGGCCATGACGCGCGCTCCGCCGTGGGTAAAGCCGGTCAAGATCATGTTGGGAGCTGCGGTGGGGCCGTCACCCCCGCCGCAAGCACAGGCGCCCTGCGCGACCAGAACGACTGGCCACCTTGATTTGACCGGTGCCATTGAACACATACACGCCCGACGTGCTCAACAACCCCTGTCGCTGGCTCCTGTCCCTGGACAACGGTCACCGCCATGAGCAATCCCTACGAAATTCTGGGCGTCTCCCCCACCGCAACGGACGACGAGATCCGTAAGGCCTACCGCAAACTCGCCAAGAAGCACCATCCGGACCTGAACCCCGGACAGGCGGAGGCGGAACAGCGCTTCAAGGACATCAGCGCCGCCTATTCCCTGCTCTCCGATCCGGAAAAGCGCGCGCGCTTCGACCGCGGCGAGATCGACGCCTCCGGCCAGGAACGGCCTCAACGCCAGTATTACCGCGACTTCGCGGAAGGGCCGGGCGGTGCCCGCTACGCCCACGCGGAGGGATTCGCGTCGGACGATCTGGAGCACATCTTCTCCGACCTGTTCGGCGGGCGCGGATTCGGGCGGGGCGGCGCCGCCATGCCGATGAAGGGCGGCAATCTCAGCCTGTCGCTGACCGTGGACTTTGTGGACGCGGCCAAGGGCGGCAAGCGCCGGGTCACAATGCCGGACGGCCGCACGCTCGACATCGACCTGCCCGCCGGTCTGGAGGACGGCGGCACGCTGCGCCTGAAGGGCCAGGGCCTGCCGGGTCACAACGGCGGCCCGCCGGGCGACGCCCTGGTCACCGTGATGATCGCCCCCCACCCCTGGTTCCGGCGGGAGGGCGACGACGTCCACCTCGACCTGCCCGTGACGCTGGCGGAGGCGGTGCTGGGCGGCAAGGTCCGCGTGCCGACCATTGATGGCGCGGTGTTGCTGACGATCCCGAAGGGCGCCAACAACGGCACCCGCCTGCGGCTGAAGGGCAAGGGCATCCCCGACCCGCAGAAGGGCACGCGCGGCGACCAGTATGTGACGCTGCGCATCGCGCTGCCGGAGTCGCCGGACCCCGCGCTGGAGGAGTTCGTGCGCGGCTGGTCGGCGGACTACAACCCGCGCCGGGCCATGGAGGCCGCATGACATGGTGCAGCGAACGGACGAGGTGCTGGCGCAATGCCGGCGTGTCACCGCCGCCCAACTGACGATGTGGGTGGAACGCCACTGGATCCGGCCGCAGCATGAGGCCGGCGGGCTGCTGTTCAGCGATGCGGACGTGGCCCGGCTGGAGATGATCTGCGACCTGCGCGAGGATCTGGCGCTGGACGACGAGGCGATGCCGGTGGTGCTGTCTTTGCTGGATAGCGTCTATTCCCTGCGGCGGCGCCTGCGCGTCCTCGCCGAGGGGATCGGCCGGCTTCCGCCTGAGGCCCGCGAGCTGCTGCGGGACGAACTGCGGAAGCTGGAAGAAGGAGAGTAGATCAGCAGCGGACGCCGAAGGCCCGGCCGCTCGTGGCGATGTCCTGGTTGAAACCCTCGGCCACACGGTCGTTGCCGCCGGACAGAAGACAGAGCGTCACGTTGATGGCGCTGAGGATCGCGTGGTCGATCTGTTCCGGCTGGGCGTTGTGGCGTTTGATGGCTTTCAGAGCGCGGGTAACCGATTGGGCCATGACGCTGTTCCGTTCGCTGTCGTCGGTGGTCGGAAACGCGATGGCGGCATGATGCCGCTTCCCGTCGTTCCCCGCTGTGCGCCGGGCCACAACCCGGATCACGAAGCCCACCTTCGCGTGGTGCGTCGATTCCTACGACCGGAGTCTTAATCAGGTGTAAACGACCCGGCCAAACGGCCGGCATACCTCCTTATGCGCATGGTCGGTGTCCCGCCCGAAAGCCCTGACAAAAGAAAGGGCCGAGCTTAGGCTCGGCCCTTCGTCATAGCGGGGTGATAGGCCCCTGCGACTATTTGACCAGGGGCAGCCGCTCGAACTGGTGGTACGGCGGCGGGGAACTGAGCGTCCATTCCAGCGTGGTTGCACCGGGACCCCAGTAGTTCGCGCCGACTCGCGCCCCGTAGCGCAGCGTCCAGATCGCCGTCACGATGAAGATGATGTGCCCGGTGAAGGACACGTAGGACCCCAGCGAGGAGATCAGATTCCACCCCGCGAAGGCGTCGGGATAGTCCGGAATGCGGCGCGGCATGCCGGCGACGCCCAGGAAATGCTGCGGGAAGAAGGTCAGGTTGGTGCCGACGAAGGTCAGCCAGAAGTGGACCTTGCCCCAGAACTCCGGATACTGGCGACCCGACATCTTGCCGATCCAGTAATACCAGCCGGCGAAGATGGAGAAGACGGCTCCCAGCGACAGCACGTAATGGAAGTGCGCGACGACATAGTAGGTGTCGTGCAGCGACTTGTCCAAGCCGCCGTTGGCGAGAACCACTCCCGACACGCCACCGACCGTGAACAGGAAGATGAGGCCGAGCGCGAACAGCATCGGCGTCTTGAACTCGATGGATCCGCCCCACATCGTGGCGATCCAGGAGAAGATCTTCACGCCCGTCGGCACCGCGATGATCATGGTGGCGGCGGTGAAATAGGCACGCGTGTCCACGTCCAGGCCGACCGTGTACATGTGGTGCGCCCACACCACGAAGCCGACCACGCCGATGGCGACCATCGCGTAGGCCATGCCGAGATACCCGAACACCGGTTTCTTGGAGAAGGTGGACACCACCTGGCTGATGATGCCGAAGCCCGGCAGGATCATGATGTAGACTTCGGGGTGGCCGAAGAACCAGAACAGATGCTGGAACAGCACCGGATCGCCCCCGCCCTCCGGGTTGAAGAAGGTGGTGCCGAAGTTGCGGTCGGTCAGCAGCATGGTGATCGCGCCGCCCAGCACCGGAACGGCCAGCAGCAGCAGAAAGGCCGTCACCAGCATCGCCCAGACGAACAGCGGCATCTTGTGCAGCGTCATGCCCGGCGCGCGCATGTTGAAAATCGTCGTGATGAAGTTCACCGCGCCCAGGATCGACGACGCGCCCGCGAGGTGGAGCGAGAAGATCGCCATGTCCACCGACGGGCCGGGATGCGCCGTGGCGGCCGACAGCGGCGGGTAGATCGTCCAGCCCGTGCCGGCACCAAGCCCCACGAAGACCGACGAGAACAGCAGCAGCAGCGCCGGGACCAGCAGCCAGAAGCTGATGTTGTTCAGCCGTGGGAACGCCATGTCCGGCGCGCCGATCATGATCGGCACGAACCAGTTGCCGAAGCCGCCGATCAGCGCCGGCATGACCACGAAGAACACCATGATCAGGCCGTGCGCCGTAATGACGACGTTCCACATCTGCCCGTCGCCCACCACGCTCAGGCCAGGGCTTTGCAACTCCGCCCGGATGATGCCGGAAAAGGCCAGCCCGGCGAACCCGGCCACCACGGAGAAGGCCAGATAGAGCGTCCCGATGTCCTTGTGGTTGGTGGAGAACAGCCAGCGCTGCACGAATCCGGGCGTATGGTCGTGGTGCGCGTCGTGCCCGGCAACGGAATGCGGCTCAGCCATCGCGATCCTCGCTTGGTCTTGCGTTTATGGGGCGGTCATTGCGGAGCGGCGGCGACCTCCGTCGCCTGAACCTGAGTCGCGGGAGCCGGGTCGGCATTCGCGAACTTCTTCTTGGCCTGCTCCACCCACTGGGCGAAGCGCTCCTTCGACACCGCTTCGATGGCGATGGGCATGTAGCCGTGGTTGGTGCCGCAGATTTCCGAGCACTGGCCGTAATAGACGCCTTCCTTTTCGATCTTGACCCAGGATTCGTGCAGGCGGCCGGGCACCCCGTCCTCCTTCAGGCCGAAGGCGGGCAGGCCGAAGGAGTGGATCACGTCGCCGGCGGTGACCAGCAGTCGGATGGTCGTGTCCACGGGCAGCACCACGCGGTTGTCGACCTCCAGCAGGCGACGCTGGCCCGGCTTGATCTGGTCGTCCGGAATGAGGATGGAGGAGAAGGTGAAGTTGCCGTTGTCGGGATACTCGTAATCCCAGTACCACTGGCGGCCGGTGATCTTCAGCGTCATGTCCGCCTCGCGCACATGGTCGCCGAAATACAGCAGGCGGAAGGACGGAACGGCGATCACCACCAGGATGATCACCGGCACCACGGTCCAGATCACCTCGATCAGCGTGTTGTGCGAGGTGCGCGAGGGAACCGGGTTCTTCTTGTCGTTGAAGCGGACGACCACGGTCGCCAGCAGCACCAGCACCAGGACGCAGACGGCGACCATGATCCAGACCAGCAGGCGATGGAACCAGTCCATCATGTCCATCACCGGCGAGCTGGGCGTCTGGTGCCAGATCTGCCAGGGGTGCGGCTCGCCGATCACCGGCAGGGGCGTGTTGGGCGGGATCTGCCCCGGCGGCGTCGCGGCGCCGGGAGGCTGCTGCGCCCAGGCGCCGCCGCCCGTTCCCAGCAGCATGAATTCCATGAAGGCGACCGTCCCGGCCGCCCACAATCGTGTGAGGGTTTGCCGTGTGAGGGTTTGCCGTGCGACGGTTTGCCGTGCGACGGTTTGCTTCCCGATCGTCATTTGTCCCCCTCCGCCCCGGACCGGCGCGCAAGGCGCCTCTTTCCTGGGCAGAACAGGCGACGGCGGGGAAAGTTCACGCCTGTGCTAGGGCGTGTCGTCAGTTAGGGGATTCCCAGCGGGCGGAATGCGTGATTCATAGAGCGTCGGCTGACGGGAGGGCCGACCGATGCGACGCTATGCTTTGCGC
>NZ_JBPXMQ020000010.1:0-189813 GCF_053470405.2 Azospirillum mesophilum | reverse complement strand
CCTCCCGCCGAGGCCGAAGCGCGCTATTATGTCCAAACCGAGGGCGTCGCCATGGCGGCGTGACTCAACCAAATCGGCCTCCGGGAAACCCGGCGCGGTTCAAGCCCTCCAAAAGGGTCTCACTTTCGTCACCTCCCAGCCCCCATCACCCCCGTCCACCCCCTGACGCCCCAACTCACCTGTCCAAGCCGAACAACCGACCCAGCCAGGACAAGCGCAGGGGGCGGAAGAAGCGGTAGCGGCCGCAGGACAGTTCGCGCAGGAATGCCTCCGGGGCGGCGCCCGGCTGCATCCAGGGTTCGACGCGCAGGAAACGCCAGCCGTCGTGGCGGCCGGGGGTGGTCGGCAGGACGGAGTCGAGCGCCGCGGCGTTCTGGCCGGCGATGTGATAGCCGGCAAACATCAGCGCGTGGCACTCGTTCTCCGAAAAGCGGTCGAGGTCGGTGCGGATGTCCGCCAGCGCCCGCTGCACGCGCTCGTCCAGGCCGGAGGCCTTGGCCGGGGACAGGGCGTTGGCCGGGGGCTTGGTGCCGCCGACCCAGGTCACGTCACGGACCGGCAGGCCCTGCTTCAGATGGACGACGCTCAACGCGCGCAGCCGGCGGGAGCGCAGCCGCGCCGACAGGATGCGGAAGCCGTTGCGCCGCACGGTGTCCATCAGGATGCTGTTGGCGCGCGAGAGCACCGCGCTGAAGAACCAGGGGGGCCGGCGCTCCGCCTCCAGCTGGCCGCAGCCGTCGCTGACCAGCATGACCGCGCAGCCCTGTTCCAGCAGGCCGAAGATGCCCTGGTTGTCGTTGACGCCGCCGTCGCTCAGCCGGATGGTCCGATCCGGATACAGCCCGTCGATGCGGATGGGGCGGAACAGGCCGGGCACCGCCGCCGAGGCCGCGACGGCGGTCTCCAGCCTCAACCCCTTGAGCGCTCCCGGTGCCTCATCGTAATAGAGGCGCCGCAGGCGTTCGGTGGAGTCCACGGTGGGCTCGATGCAGCTCGGCGCCTCGCCCATCCAGCTTGCGGTGAACTGCCAGTTGTGGCCGGTGTTCAGCGCCGTGGCGTTGACGATCAGGATCGGCACCTTGGCGCCGCGGCTCCAGTTGTTCCGCTTGGGGTGGAAGCCCGGCGCCGCGTCCTTCGGCTGGACGGTCAGCCTGCGCATCTCGTGCGACGGGGTCCCGAAATCCCGGTAAAGCGCGCGGTTCAGCAGCGCGCCCACCTGCGCCGTACGGCTGTTCAGCAGCGTGGGCAGTGACCGCAAAAAGGCGGCGGTGCGCAGATCGGTGCGCAGCGCCTTCAGCAGGCGGTCCTGCGTGCGCTCCACCACCCGGATGTAGGCGTCCCGGTCCATGCCGGCGTCGGGCCGCTCCTCCAGCTCGCGGCGCAACTCCAGGTAATAGAGCGCGCCCAGGATCGAGCCGCCCGACACGCAGGACAGCACCTCGACATGGCGCAGCAGGTCCAGCTCGGCAAGGCGGGCCAGCACGCCGACGTGGAACAGCGCGGCGCGGAAGCCGCCGCCCGACAGCGCCAGCCCGACCTTCCCGGCCAACAGCCCGTACACGGCCGGCGGGCTGGCGACGCTGGCCAGCGCGTCGAAGGCCGGGCCGATGTCCTCGCCCCTTTCCGCGCGCAGGCGGGCGAGCGCGGCGAGCTGGCAGACCAGCGATTCCAGCTGCCAGTCGGCGGGCCGGCATTCCCGGCGCGCCTCCTCCAGCAGGGCGGCCGCCGCCGTGTCGTCACCCTGGCCGAAATGGGCCTCGACCAGGGTCGCGCGGGGCCACCAGGGCTCCGAGACGCCGATTCCGGCCAGGATGTCGTCGCGCGCCGCGATCACCGAGCGGCGCTCCGCCTCGGCCTGGGCCCGCAGTTCCCCGGCCCGCGCCTGGGAGCCGTCATCGCCCGCGACCAGTTCCTCGCGCGCGAGAAGGTCGAGGATCAGGGCCAGATTGACGGCGGCGTAGGTCCAATCCTCCAGCTTGGCGCTGCTCCGCCGCGCCCGCCGGTAGAAAGCCAAGGAGCGGCGCAGGGCGCGGCCGTCGCCCGACACCTCCCACAGGCGCTTGTGGATCGCGCCGGCGAGGCTGAGGGTCTCGTGATTCGTCGTGGTGGCAAGGTCCTCCCCGCCATCCGTGTCGGCCAGGATGGCGAGCGCGCGCTCCAGCGCGTCCTCCGCCGGCAATTCGGTGTCCTTGTAGGTGCACAGCGCCAGCTTCTGGCGCGCCCACAGCCGGTCCTCCGGCGACAGGCCGGGCAGGCTGATGGCCGGCGTCAACCGCCGCCGCGCCTGGCTGAAGTCCTTCGCCTTGATGAGCCGCGCCACCTCCGCCCGGACCGCGTCCACGTTCACGTCCAGGGACAACGCCGCTTGCCGGGCGGGAGAGGAAGGCCGGACGATATCCGTCGTGTCCATGGTCATGATGCCCCCTCGCGGCAAGGTTCCTGTCGGTCCGCACCATAATACTTTCAGGACGAACCGCCTACTGTCTTGAGGCGTGGGGCGGCCTTCCCAGGCATCGGCAAGAAACCGGGGCGCCTATTGAATACCCCAGTATGCTTTTTTCTTGCCCAGATACGACAGTGACTGCGCGCCTGCGCGTCTGAACGACAGAGCGCTCTTGACGCCATCGCGCACGGATAATATCGCAGAGCCCTTGTCGAATTCGGAGAATCGTGATGATCCGCGACCAGCTTTCCCGTGATGCGGCGCGACGGACGGCCGCCTCGCTGCTCGATAACCTGGGGCGCGCCGACCGCACCCGGCTGGAAAGCCTGCTCGACCTCGTGGACGCGGACGGGCGGTCGCGGCTCGGCGACGCGTTGAACTCGTTGTTTCCCGAGCAGTCGAGCGAAACGGCGCTCGCCAAATTTCAGGAGTTGCGCGGCCGCGTCAAGGCCGCTGCCGAGGACGCGGCGGTGACCTTCGCGCTGGAGGTTGACAGCCAGACCCGCGCCGCCCCCGACGAGCGCTGGTGCTGGTTCTCCGGCGAGGATGGGGCACTTGCCGCCGTCACCCGGCTGGAAAGCCTGGAAACCGCCGGGATCCGGCGCGAGCCGCAGGACATTCTGGCGCCGACCGATGTGCGCGACGGCAAGCCCGTGGTGCGCTATTTCGTGTCCTACGCCCACAAGGACGAGGCGCTCAAGACCCGGCTCATGGACCTGTTGAACGTCCGGCTGGCCTGCGCCCGCGACTACGCCTTCGAGGCCTGGGACGACCGGGACATCGTGGCGGGGGAGGACTGGCACGACGAGATCCAGCGGGCCATCGCGCGCAGCCAGTTCGGCCTGCTGCTGGTCTCCCCGGCCTTGCTGGCGAGCAAATACATCACGGCCCACGAACTGCCGGGCTTCGTCGCCGCCGACCCCTCCTCGCCACAGGGGGCGAAGCGCGCCATTCCCGTGGCGCTCAAGCGGGTCTCGTTCGGCGAGGGCGTGGACACCAAGGGGCTGAAGGAGCTTCAGGTCTTCCATGACACGGATGGCAAGACCTTCGCGGAGCGCCGTGGCAACCAGTGCGAGCTGTTCGCGGACGCCCTGTTCGCCCAGATCCTCAAGGCCACGGCCAAGCTGCTGGGTCCGGGGGCGTCGGTGGCGGGCGGGCGACGCGACCTGGACCTGCATCTGCGACGCTCGGTGGACCGGCTGAAGGACATCTGCTTCGTCGCGACCGAGGGCGTGACCGACACGCTGGACAAGCTGGACCCCGACGCCGTCAAGACCAGCCAACCGGGCGAGCGCCGCGACGCGCTGGATTTCCTGGAGGAATGGGTGCGCAACCCGCAGGCGCAACCCTACTGCGCCCTGCTCGGCGAATATGGCATGGGCAAGACCACCACCTGCCAGGCCTTCACCCGGCGGCTGCTCGACGCCCGCGCGGCGGAGCCGGATCTGCCGGCGCCCATCTATCTCGACCTGCGGCACGTCGGCGACGCGGCCAAGAGCGAGCCGGACCTGCTGACCATCCTCGACACCGTCCTGAAGCGGATGTGGCGCGGCGGCCTGACCGAGCCGGGCCTGACGGCCGAGGAGGTCGTCCGGCTGGTGCGGGAGGAAGGGGCGCTCGCCATCTTCGACGGGCTGGACGAGGTGCTGGTCCACCTCTCCCCCGCCGCCGGGCAGCGCTTCACGCGCGAGATCTTCCGCATCCTGCCGCCCAACCGGCTGCGCCCGGTCGACCACGCGCCGGCCGGCAAGCGCCTCGCCTCCCCGCCCCCGCCGGCGGGCCGGACCGGGCGGCTGCTGGTGACCTGCCGCACCCATTACTTCCGCACGCTGCGCGAGCAGAAGACCCATCTGACGACCGAGGACCGCGACGGCATCAAGGCGGAGCATTACCGCGTCTTCGTGCTGCTGCCCTTCACCGAGACGCAGATCCGCACCTATTTGGAACAGACCCTGCCGGGCGAGGACCCGAACCGCGTGCTGGAGCTGATCCGCGCGGTGCACAATCTGCCGGAACTGGCCGAACGCCCCTACACGCTGAGCCTGATCGCCGAGCACATCCCAACCATCGAGCGCTGGAAGCTGGAAGGCCGCCGCGTCACCGGCGTCGATCTCTACCGCAGCATGGTCCTGTCCTGGCTGGAGCGGGACGCCGGCAAGCACCAGTTCACTCCCGACCACAAGCAGGTGCTGATGGAGTTTTTCGCCGCCGAACTGTGGAAATCGGGCCGGCGGGCCTGGACGGTGGGTGACGTGGAGCAATGGCTGATGGACCTGCTGCGCGCCCGCCCCGCGCTCGCCACCCATTACGAAAACAAGGAGCGGGAGCTGCTGAAGGAGGACCTGCGCACCGCCACCTTCCTGGTCCGCGAGGGCGAGTCCAATTTCCGCTTCGCCCACACCTCCTTGCAGGAATATTTCCTGGCCGCCTATCTGCACCGCGCCCTGGCCGAGAACCGGGCGGAGGACTGGGACATGCCCCGGCCCAGCGTGGAGACGATGGACTTCCTCGGCCAGATGCTGGACGGCGACGACGAACGGAACCGGGCGCTGGCGACGCTCCAGGCGATGCGCGGCACCTACCGCCCGCGCGCCAGCGAGCTGGCCTTCGCTTATGTCCTGCACGCGCTGCGCAAGGGTTACCCGGCCCCCTCCCCCGCCGGCTTCCGGCTGGACGGCGCCGATCTGCGCGGCTGGACCATCGCCGGCATCCCCGGCCAGCCCGCCCTGAACCTGCGCGGCGCGTCCTTCCGCGGTGCCCGGCTGGAGGGCACCGCCTTCCACCACATCGACCTGTCCGACGCCGACCTCACCGAGGCCCATCTGGCCCGTGCCGAACTGATCGGCGGCCGCGCCCGCGCCGCCAGTTTCCGCGACGCCGACCTGACCGGCACCCTGTTCCGCGACCTCGACCTGACGGACGCCAGCTTCGCCGGAGCCACCCTGTACCGGACCCAGTGGCTGCGCTGCCGCCTGCCCGAAGAACCCCTGCCGGACCAGACACCCCCCGCCGCGCTGTTCGCCCTGTGTGAGCCGGATAGGGGCGGGCGTCCGTCAGCGGAGGCGAAGCTGGCCGTGCTGGATGGGCATCATGACATGGTTTTTGGTTGCGTCTTTTCGCCCGATGGCCGGCTTGTCGCTTCCGCGTCTCGGGACCGGATGGTGCGCCTGTGGGACGCCCGCACCGGCGAGACCGTCACGGTCCTGGCCGGTCATGAAGATGGGATCAACGCTTGCGCCTTTTCGCCCGACGGCCGACTCGTCGCTTCCGCGTCCCGGGACCAGACGGTGCGCCTGTGGAATGTCCTTACCGGCGAGACCGTCACGGTCCTCGCCGGCCATGAAAATGGGGTCACAGGTTGCGCCTTTTCGCCCGATGGCCGACTTGTCGCCTCCGCGTCCTGGGATCGGACGGTGCGGCTGTGGGATGCCCGCACCGGTGTGGCCGTCACGGTCCTCGTCGGCCATGAAGACGGGATCAACGCTTGCGCCTTTTCGCCCGATGGTCGGCTCGTCGCCTCCGCATCCGAGGACAAGACGGTGCGCCTGTGGGATGCCCACACCGGCGAGACTGTCACGGTCCTCGCCGGCCATGAAGGCTGGATCAACGCTTGCGCCTTTTCGCCCGATGGTCGGCTCATCGCATCTGCATCCAAGGACAAGACGGTGCGCCTGTGGGATGCCCACACCGGCGAGACTGTCACGGTCCTCGCCGGCCACGAACATCCTATTACTGGTTGCGCTTTTTCGCCCGATGGCCGGATCGTCGCCTCCGCATCCTGGGATCGGACGGTGCGCCTGTGGGATGCCCGCACCGGCGAAACCGTCACGGTCCTCGCCGGCCATGTAGATGTGATCGACGCTTGCGCCTTTTCACCCGATGGCCGGCTCATCGCATCCGCATCCTGGGATCGGACGATGCGCCTGTGGGATGCTCGCACCGGCGAGACCATCACGGTCCTCGCCGGCCATGAAGTCGAGTTTAACGCTTGCGCCTTTTCGCCCGATGGCCGGCTCATCGCATCCGCATCCTGGGATCGGACGGTGCGCCTGTGGGATGCCCGCACCGGCGAGACCGTCACGGTTCTCGCCGGCCATGAAGAGGGCGTCACCGATTGCGCCTTTTCACCCGATGGCCGGCTCGTCGCCTCCGCATCCTGGGATCGCACGGTACGCCTGTGGGACGCCAGCACCGGCGGAGTCGTGACGGTTCTGACCGGCCATGAAGAACTCCTCATCGGTTGCGCCTTTTCGCCCGATGGTCGGCTCGTCGCCTCCGCATCCTGGGATAAGACTGTACGCCTGTGGGACGTCAGCACCGGCGAGGTCGTGACGGTCCTGGCTGGCCATGACGATGGCGTCATTGATTGCGCCTTTTCGCCCGATGGCCGGCTCGTCGCATCCGCATCCGAGGACAAGACGGTGCGCCTGTGGGATGCCCGCACCGGCGAGACCGTCACAATCCTGGCCGGTCATGAAGAAGGGGTCAACGCTTGCGCCTTTTCACCCGATGGCCGGCTCGTCGCATCCGCGTCCGATGACAGCACGGTGCGGCTGTGGGATACTCAGACCGGCGAGGTCGTGGCGGTTCTGACCGGCCAAGAAGAGGGCGTCATCGATTGCGCCTTTTCGCCCGATAGCCGGCTCGTCGCATCCGCGTCTCGGGACCGGACAGTGCATCTTTGGGATGTCGTTGCTGGCGAGACCGTAGCGGTCCTGGCCGGCCATGAAGATGAAGTCAGCGCATGTACTTTCTCACCCAACGGCCGGCTCATCGCCACCTCATCCGACGACGGCACCGTGCGCCTATGGGATGTCGCGACGGGGCAGCAGGTCGGGTTCCAGGCCCATCACTTCCAGAACAACTCCTGGGCCGTGATCGACGTCGCCACCAACCGGCTCATCGAAACGGGGGGAGAGGCGTGGCGGTGGTTGGGGTGGTTGGACAAGGACGCGAGCGGGGCGGTTGTGCGCCATCCGGCCGAGGCCTTCGGGCCGTTGCCGGTGTCGCGGCTCGGCCCGAAGGCGCCGGGCTGAGCGACTCCCGCGTTCGCTGCATCAGAGGCCGGCGGCGTCGATCTCGTTGTCGGCTTTGATTTCGACGATCACGCACGTCTCCCGGCCGCCGGGTTCGTGCCTCAGGACCACGAAATCCGGGTGGTCGCTGCGGACCGTTCGCGAGTCCGGGGCGATGCACTGGATGACGAAGTCCGTCTGCCCGTGGGCCGGCATGCCCGTGAAGTAAACCGGTGACGCGCTGTCGTTGAAAGGATTGCCTTGCGTTGATGCGGGAAAGGGGATGGTTACGACCGGGCGGCAATCTGCTTTTTCAATTCGCTCTTCCGACCGTCAGGAAGGCATCGCCAGTCGATGCCGGCCAATGCAGCGTCCATGGCCCAAAGGGCGTTCAACGAAATCTCACGCCCGAATTGGAATTTGAGCCGCACATAGGCCTCCACGGCGCCCAGGGCGCGCAGATCCTCGACACTCTCGACACCGACCTCGGCAAGCCGCCTTGTGATGTAGGGGCCGAGGTTGGGCAAGCGATCGATCGTTTCAGGCATCGGGCTCGCCTTCCTTCAAGTTCGCGTGGCCATCATCGAGACGCTTCCCCGGCCCCTCACGGAATCGCTCTTCAAGCATCTTGCCTGTTGGCAAGGGGACTTCGAGCGGTTCGGATCAATGACCGCCCTGTTCGCGCCCCTGTTCACGCCCCTGTTCGCGCAAGGCCATGTTCAGCTTCTTCGCCTTGTTGCCGCAGGTTCCCATGGAACACCAGCGCCGCATTCCCGGGCGCGAGACGTCGACGAACAAGCCGCGGCAGTCCAGATTGGCGCACGCCTTGATCTTCGCGGCAAGCTCGCCGCTGAGCAGATCGACACAGTCGGCGGCGACCTGAGCCAAGATCGAAGGCGTTCCGCTCTCCGGCATGACCCACGACGACAGCAGCACCGGATCCTGGGACAACCGCCGGGCCAATGGCTGCTGAGAGGCCCAATCGTTCACGACCGCCATGTCGACCTCGTCGATCCGACGCTTCTCCATCACGGCGAAAGAAGCCTTGACGATGGCTTCCCGCAGGGCAAGCGCTCGAATCAACAGGTCTTCGCTGACGTGCGGGCTTTCCGGCGCAAAACCCATCTCGACACACCAATGCCCCAGATCGGCGGGGCAGCGGAGCCGCTCCCGGGGCGCCGACGAGCCACGATCGCTGAGCGTCGCCGCGAAGACGAAGCAAAGCCTGCCGTTGTTCAGCCTGAAAGGCCGGTCGGAACGTGTCATGGAACCATTATAACTGGTTTCATGCCGCTGGCCATGCTACGCAAGAACCGGTTATACCGGTTCAGCATACAGGTTCAGGAGGGCGATCATGGATATTGGCTTCATCGGGCTCGGCACCATGGGAGCCGCCATCGCCCGTAATCTGCTGAAGGCGGGACACCGGCTGACGGTCTGGAATCGTTCCGCCGCGGCCTGCGAGACGCTGGCGGCGCTGGGAGCGCGGCAGGCGGCATCGGCAGCCGAAGCCTGTGACGCCCCCATTGTCTTTTCGATGCTGGCCGACGACCAGGCCGTTCGGGAGGTCTTCATCGAGCAGGGCGCGCTGGCCCGCATGCCGGTTGGGACCATTCATGTGAACATGGCGACGATTTCCATGGCGTTCGCCAAACACTTCGCCGCGTTGCATCGGGCTGCCGGACGGGAATATGTTGCCGCGCCGGTTTTTGGCCGCGCCGAAGTCGCCGCCGCCGGCAAGCTGAACATTCTGGCCGCCGGCGCCCCCGCCGTCCTTGACCGTTTGCAGCCGCTGTTCGACGCGGTGGGGCAAAAGACCTGGCGTCTGGGCGAAGCCGCCGAGCAGGCAAATCTGGTCAAGATCATCGGCAACTTCATGATTGCCGCCTCTGTCGAAATGCTGGGCGAGGCCATGTCATTGGGATTGCGCAACGGCATCGACGAACGCGATCTGCTCGAAGTCCTGGTCGGTACGATCCTGCCTGCCCCGCTGTTCAAGACGTATGGCGGGCTGATCGCCGGCCGGTCTTTCGACCCTGCGGCCTTTCGCCTTGCGCTTGGGCTCAAGGATGTGGAACTCGCCCTGGCGGCGGGACGGGAGAGCGCAGTTCCGCTTCCCCTGGCCAGTCTGCTGCGGGATTCCCACCTGGACGCCCTGGCCCATGGGGACGGCGAAAAGGACTGGTCGGCCCTGTCCCAGGTTTCCTTCCGCCGTGCCGGGCTGGAATGAGCCGCGCCGAGTTTCCCGGAGGCTCCATGTCTTGAGAGAATGGAGTCATGGACGCGTGTGTATCACATAAGTCTTACCATCTCTTATAGGGAATCGCGCCACTCTTTGGAATAGGCTGCCCGACAACTGATCCATATCAACACATTTTCCGGCATGAAGGGGGACGGTTGCCTAGATAAGTCTACACAATGAAGAAGTTTGATGGCTGCTTCTTAGCACTGCCTGACATTTCGACGCTTTTCCCTGATGACGGCGATGCTGATGGCCGACCCTGCGCATCGCTCCAGGAGACAGCCATGACGCCAGCCCGTAACCTTGCCGAACCCAATCATCTGGACGCCGAACTCTTGAGCGCGATCGCCGTGGCCCTGGCGAGCGGCACGCATCGCGATCACGAGCTTCTCCTCATCCATCAGAGATTGTTGGAGGCGGAGCGGGTCGGGGCAGTGACCGACGTCGGATTCGATGACAGCGACGCGTCAGACGATTCAATGGAGGCTCACCGCCGGCGTGTGCTGCGCTCGCTCGTCTGTATGCCCGCGCACACGCCCCTGGGAATCGCCGCGAAGTTGGCTGTGGCTTGCGCGATGTCCGGCGTCTTCGAGGCGGCCCAGGAGGCGCCGGACGGCCCTGTCGCGCCCCATGTCATCCTGTCTGTCTTTCTCGATGCCATGACCCAGGCTCGGTTGCTTCCGTCGGAGCGGCCAAGCCTTTCGCAATGAGTTCCGGTTGAGGAGGCAGCCATGCGGCCAGAGTGCCAAGCGTGCCCGCTTCGGGGCGACGGGCTGTGCGGAAGCGTCACGGACGAGCAGTTGTCCGGGTGGGCAACGCTCAAGCACCCCGCCCGCACCATTCGTGCCGGCACCTGCGTGTTCGTGGAGGGTGACGAGAATGAGATGGTCTACATTGTCCGCCGCGGCTGGGCGCTGGCGTCCACGACGCATGAGAATGGCCGCCGTCAGGTGTTGCGCTTCGTCATGCCGGGCAACCTGATCGGATTCGAAACGGCGCCCGACAGGGGCATGCCCTGCACGGTTGAAGCGCTCACCGATCTGACCGTGTGTCCGATGCCGCGCCACGCCTTGATGCGGTTTTGCCAGCAGGCGCCGAACGTTGCCTTGCGGATGACCTCCCTGCTCGCCGCCGAGACGATCTCCGATTGGCAACTGCTCGGCGGGCTTGGCACGTGCACGGCGACGGAGCGGATCGCCCGGCTTCTCCTCGCCCTCTACAACCGGCAACGGCGAAAGACCGCGCCGGACGTGCCGGCATCGGACATGCCAGCATCCGATATGCCGGATGTGGCACTGCCGATCAGTCAGGTTCTCATCGCCGACGCCACGGGCCTGACACCGGTCCATGTATGCCGAACGCTCAAGGAGATGCGAACGGCCGGACTCCTGTCCTTCGCGAAGGGGCGGCTGCGCGTGCTCGATTGGGCGCGGCTCACCGGGTTGGCCGAAATGGGCGATGCCATGGCTCGACGAGCATCATCCACGCAACCCCCGTGGACGTCGGCCGCACGGGCGGGCGGGGCCGCGGTCGCGGTCCGAAGCGGATTGAAATCCGCTTTAGCCGTCTGATTGCCGATCACGGGGCTGCCGCCAAGTGCGAATCCGCCCCCCTGAAGGCGTCGTCGCCATGGCATCAGTGGGCCAGCAGCACCGCGCAGCCGGTGGGGTGCATCAGCATGTGGCGCGTGGCGCCGCCCAGCACGACCTCCCGCATCCGGCTGTGCCCGTAGCCGCCCATGACCAGCAACCCGGCGTTCATGTCGCGCGCCGCGTCCACCAGGGCTGGGCCGACCGGACGCCCCTCCCGACCGACGTGGCGGATGATGGCCTGGACGCCATGCCAGGCGAGATGATCGACCAGCCGTTCCGGTTGGGGCTGCGGCCGCCCGCCCAGCACGCCGGCCACCGCGTCCATGGAGCTTTCGTCCGCGACCAGGATGGAGACCGCGCGCGCTCGGGTGATGAAGTCCATGGCGCCGGCCACCGCGCGCACCGAGGGCAGGCTGCCGTTCCAGGCAATGGCGACGGTGTCCAGCCGCTCCATCGCACCGCCGGCCAGCAGCATGGGACGGCCCGACTCGAACAGGGCGCCTTGCACGACCTCCTGGTCGAGCGCCACGTCCTGCGATTCCCCGGCCAGCGGTTCCCCGGCCGGGCGGGCGAGGATGGTCAGGTCGGCGAAGCGCGCCCGCGCGGCCAGGGTCCGGGCGGTCGGACCGGTCACCTCGCGCCAGGAGGCCGTGGCGCCGCTTCCCTCGGCGGACCCATCCGCCGCTGGCCTGTCCGTCACGACGACGGAGACGCCGGCCATCGTCTCGTCGAACATCCGGCGGGCCGCCGCCGCGGTCTCCCGCGCGTTGCGCTCGGCCTCGTCGACGACCTCCTGGAGGATCTCGGCGGAAAAACCCTCGCCGTACAGGGGCAGGTCGTTGCGCGGATCGCGCCGGATGTGCAGGGCCTCGACATGCGCGGAGAACAGGCGCGCCAACCCGACGACGTCCTCCAGGAGCGCCGCGTCGGTGGGAAGGCCGCCGACCGGAACGAGGATGTGCTTGATCATGGGGGCCCCCGGGTTTTTCCAGCGAACAAGGACAAAGACCGGGAGATCCTGCGCCCCCGCTGCGGCGACGCCTTATCCCAGGTTAAGTGGTGCGAGATCTGGCAGAACCACAGAACGCTAATGTTCCACCTTCATGAAAATTATTTCATTTTCTAAGTGCTATTTGTATCAAAAGTGGTATGGTTGAGCCAACTATAGTCCGGATGCCTGTGAGTCAGGGGAATGATTCAGACAGTCCAATTCCCGATCGTCAGCCCCGCGGTCGCAATACATATCCAGATGTATTTCTATTGCCGCTCAGTAAATTTAAAAGAATGTTCGTCCGATTTTGCTGACTTGGCAGACAATGCTGCCAATCACGAAGAAAAATCCTAAAGCCGAGCAGAGCAGCACGCGGAATCGCTCACCCGATCCGGCACCTTGACCCCAAAAAATCCGCCTGAACTCAACAACCTGTCGCTGTGTCCAGCGTGGGGAGATGGTGGCGGCTGACCCGACAAAAGCGAACGGCCCGAAAGCGAACGGAATGATCACGCGCGAACAGATCGAGACACTCAAGGCGGGCATCGACAACGCCCTGGGCGTGATCGAGGATGCGCTGGAAGCGCAGGTCTTTGCCGAAAAGCTTCCCATCGTCGGCGACAGGCTTTCCGCCGCCTTTCAGGAGGGCAAGGACGCGCTGAAGGGCATCCGCGCGGTCGAAGGCAAGATCGTCGGCGCCATCAACGACATCCTGTACGTCATCGACAACGCCCAGGGCATCGCGGAAACCTATGTCGAAGACAAGATCAACGCGGCGCTGAAATCCCTGGGCGCCGACGAGAACGCCGTCCACGCCCTCGTGAACGGGTCCGAAGTCACGCTCACCTTCTCCACCCATCAGCATTACGAGTACGAACAGTCGCTCGCCACCGACCTGGGCTTGCCCGGGCTGCAGCTGCAAACCGGCGGCACGGCGGCGGCGGCGCTGGATTATGATTTCGACTTCACGGTCGGCGCCGACACCACCGGCTTCTTCGTCCAGACCAACGGAACACAGCCGGAGCTGTCGCTGGGCCTGCACGCCAGCACGCCCGATTTCGACGCCTCGACCCATTTGGGGCTGATGAATTTCTCCGCGACCGACCGGAACTCCACGCTGGACGGCTCCTTCGCGGTCGACCTGAAGGACGCGAACAACGACGGCAAGCTGCGGCTGTCGGAGCTGAACAGCGACTTCATCGACGCCACCTTCAGCGGCGCGGCGGACATCGGCGTCCATCTCGACGCGAACATGGGCGACGCCGCGCTGCCGAAGGCCAGCGCCGACCTCGTGGTCGATTGGTC
The DNA here is from genome assembly GCF_053470405.2 of Azospirillum mesophilum. NCBI lineage: Bacteria > Pseudomonadati > Pseudomonadota > Alphaproteobacteria > Rhodospirillales > Azospirillaceae > Azospirillum > Azospirillum mesophilum. Next base: position 176,225 of record NZ_JBPXMQ020000010.1, on the reverse strand, counting down.
CTTCAACAACAGCGTCGTCAACGTCAACGACCAGAACGTTACCTTCGGCGCGCTGCCGGTGGTGAAGTTCGAAAACGTCCATTACGACTTCGGCACCGTCGTCGAGGACTTCATCAAGCCGATTCTGCACAAGCTCGAACCGGTCCTCCAGCCGATCAACCAGGCGCTGGCGGTGCTGCGCACCGACGTCAGCTTCCTGAAGAAGCTTCCGGGCTGGGAAACGCTGTTCGACCGCGCCGGCGCCGACGTCGGCGGCAAGGACGCGCCGGACGGCAACATCACGCTGCTGGACTTCATCAAGATCGCCGTCCCCGACCAGAATCTGGTCCCGTTGACCCAGTTCATCGGCATCGTCGACGACGTCGTCACCTGGGCCGAATATTTCGGCGGGCTCGACCTCGGCCCCGACGCCTACAGCGTCGATCTGGACGCAGGCTCGTTCCAGATGCTGTCGGACATCCGCGACACGGCGTTCAAATTGGCCGAGGCGGCACCGACCGTCATCAAGGGCGCGCAGGACCTGACGGCCTTCCTGGCGGGTCTGAACAGCGGCAGCTGGACGCAGGCCGATCCCAAGACGGGGCAGACGGGCCAGGACGTGCTGAAGAGCATGCTGCTGGGCAACAGCTTCTCGCTTCCCATCCTGACCAACCCGGCCAGCGCCTTCTCCCTTCTGGTCGGCGGCAACGCCAAGCTCTTCAGCCTCGACCTGCCGGCGATGAGCTTCGAGATCCCGTCCCAGGATCTTCTGTCGATTCCGATCTTCGCGGGCCTGGACGTGAAGGTCCAGGGCGCCATCGGGATCGCGATGGACCTCGCCTTCGGCTACGACACCCGCGGCCTGCGCCAGTTCGTCGCCAGCGGTTTCAAGGACTACGCCACCGTCCTCAACGGGCTGTACGTCAGCGACGTCGATGCGGACGGGGTGGACGTGCCGGAAGCCGTCATCAAGGCGGCGCTCAACCTCATCGTCAACGCCAGCATCGGCGTGGCCTCCGCCGGCGGCGGCGGCGGGATCGAGGGCACCATCAACCTCGACCTGAACGACCACGTCAACGGCACGCCGGACGACGGGCGCATCTACGTGGACGAGATGGCCCAGGCGCTCGTCACCAACCCCTTCAAGATCTTCAACGCCTCGGGGCTGGTCACGGCCGGCCTCGCCGCCTTCGTCAAGGTCGGCGGCTACGACATCTGGCGCTTCACCTCGCCCCGCATCACGCTGGCGGAGTTCAACTTCTCCGACGACCCGGCGACCGAGACCGCCACGGAACCCCCGCCGCCGCCGGTCCTGGGGACGCTGTCGGGCGGGATCCTGTCGCTCAACGTCGGCGCCCGCGCCGGCGAGCGGGGCTTGAGCAACAACACCGACGGCGCCGAAACCCTGGCGATCGCCGGCACCGGCGGCGGCGTGACGGTGCAGGGCTTCGGCCGCAAGCAGAGCTTCACCGGCGTCACGGGCATCGTCGGCGACGGTGGCGCGCAGGACGACGAGATCATCCTCGACCCCGCCACGACGGTGTCGGCCACGCTGTCGGGCGGCGCCGGGATGGACTACCTGTTCGCCGGCGCCGGGAACGACAGCCTGGACGGCGGGGCGGACCGCGATTTCCTGGAAGGGCACGACGGCAGCGACACGCTGCTGGGCGGCGACGGCGACGACGTGCTGGACGGCGGGGCCGGCGCCGACAGCATCGACGGCGGCGCCGGGATCGACGTGCTGACCTATGAATCGTCCACGGCCGCGGTGACCATCGACATCGGTGCGGGAACGGTGTCCGGCGGCGACGCCGACGGCGACGTCTTCACCGGCATAGAGGTGTTCGAAGGGTCGAACCTGGCCGGTGCGGGCGACCGGATCATCGGCTCGGCCGGCGACGACGCCGCCTTTGGCCTCGCCGGCGACGATCGGCTGGACGGCAACGGCGGCAACGACTTCCTGTCCGGCGGTGCGGGCAACGACACGCTCGATGGCGGGACCGGGGCCGACACGCTGGCCGGCGGCACCGGCGACGACCTCTATTACGTGGACAACCTCGGCGATCTGGCCGACGACGCCTACGCCGGCCCGGCCGGTGGCAAGGACCTCGTGATCGCCAGCGTGGACCACTCGCTGACCGCCGAGATCGAGGATCTGACGCTCGTCGGGTCGGCGCTGCGCGGCACCGGCAACGCGCTCGCCAACGTCATCCGGGGCACGGACGGCGACAACGTCCTGGACGGCGCCGGGGGCGCCGACACGCTGTACGGCGGCGTCGGCAACGACACCTACGGCTTCGACAGCCTGGACGACCGTCTGGTCGACGGCTTCAACCAGGGCATCGACGAGATCCGGCTGCAAACACAGGCGTTCGCCGACAAGGACGTGTTCTCGCTTGGCGCCGATTGGCTGGTCAACATCGAGAACCTGACCCTGGTCGACGGTGCCCACGCGATCGTCGTGCAGGGCAACACGCTGGCGAACGTTCTGGTCGGCAACAGCGCCAACGACGAGATGTACGGGCTCGTCGGGTCCGACACCCTGCGCGGCGGGGCCGGCAACGACAGGCTCGACGGCGGGACCGAGGTCGACGTCCTGTACGGCGACGACGGCGACGATGTCCTGTATGTCGGCAACGTCGGTGGCGGCGACACGCTGACGGGCGGGGCCGGCAGCGACGTCTTCTCCTTCTATTCCGACACGCGCGACGTTTATGGGGCGTGGGAGTCCAGCGCGTCGTCGCCGACCAACCCCGTCACCATCACCGATTTCCAGGGCGGCGGGATCATCGGCGGCGATTTCCTGAAGTTCCGCGTCGCCGGCGCGTTCCTGGTCTTCGCCGGCGAACACCCGTTCGACATCACCAACACCGCGGCCTACCAATTCCCGAACCAGGGCGACGGCCTCGCCGACGTCATCTACGACCACCAGGGCGGCAACACCCGGGTGGCGGTCGACGTCAACGACGACGGCGTCTTCGGCGAGAAGGACCTGCTGGTCGTCCTCCAGGGCACGCACACGCTGACCGCGGCGGACTTCACCGAAACCTTCAACGCCCAGCGCGGCACGGCCGGCGCGGACCGGCTTGACGGGGCGGACGACGCCGACCGCCTGTACGGCATCGCCGGCAACGACACCCTGCTGGGCCATGGCGGCGACGACTATGTCGAGGGCGACGCGGGCGACGACAGCCTCGTCGGCGGCGACGGCAGCGACTGGCTGCGCGGCGGCGCCGGGAACGACACGCTCGACGGCGGCGACGGCGACGACGCGGGCATCCCGGCCAACGGCTACCAGGGCGGCCTCTACGGCGGAGCGGGCGACGACAGCATCCTGGGCGGCGCCGGCAACGACGACATCTACGGCGGCGACTCCTCCGGCGACGAGGCGGACGGGAACGACACCATCGACGCGGGCGACGGCCAGGATCAGGTCTATGCCGGCGGCGGGGCGGACCTCGTCCGTGGCGGAGCCGGAAGCGACGTCCTCTACGGCGAGGCGGGCGACGACCGGCTGGAGGGCGGCGACGGTGCCGACAACCTCTACGGCGGCCTTGGCAACGACACGCTCGACGGCGGCGACGGCGATGATCAGTACCTGTCGGGCGAGGACGGCAACGACCTCGTCCTCGGCGGCGCCGGCAACGACCGCCTCTACGGCGAGGCAGGCGACGACCGGCTGGAGGGCGGCTCCGGAAACGACACGCTGGACGGGGCCGCCGGAAGCGACACCCTGCTGGGCGGCGATGGCGACGACGACCTGTCGGGCGACGGCGCCTATGCCGACGCCAGCGGCACCGCCAAGGGCAACGTCCTGGACGGCGGGGCCGGCAACGACACGCTGCGCCTGCAAAGCGCCGGAGCGACCGTCGGCGACACGCTGACCGGTGGGACCGGCGACGACCTGTTTGTGATCGAGACTCGATCCGGCCTGTCTGTTTCCGGTCTGTCCGTCTCCGGTCTTGGCGCGCCAAGCCTCATCACCGATTTCGAAGGGGCCGGGGTTGCCGGCGGCGATCGCCTGAAGATTTCGGTCTACCAGAACTATTCCAACATTCCCGTCGCCCAGCCGCTGGTCTGGGCCGGCGAGTCCTCCTTCGGGGCGGACGGACGGACGCTCGGCAACGGCGGCGACGGTCTGATCGACGTCCTGTACGAGCACCGCGACGGGCAGACGCTGCTCGCCGTGGACGTGGATGACGACGGCACGCTCGGGGCCGGCGACCTGCTGGTCCGGCTCGACGGCATGCTCACGCTGGCCGCCGACGACTTCACCGACAGCTTCACCGCCCAGCGCGGGGGTGCCGGCGACGACAGTCTGGTCGGCACCGCCGAACCCGACATCCTGTATGGCGTCGGTGGCGACGACACGCTGGTCGGCGGCGCCGGCAACGACACGCTGAACGGCGGGGCCGGCAACGACAGCCTGGACGGTGGCGACGGGCGCGACCGGCTCGACGGCGGCAGCGGCAGCGACAGCCTGTCGGGCGGCGCGGACCACGACACGCTGAACGGCGGGGACGGCAACGACAGCCTGGATGGCGGCGACGGCATCGACGACCTGCACGGCGGGGACGGCGACGACCTCCTCAACGGCGGCGACGGGGACGATTACGCCTACGACTACGCGTACCAGCCCATCGGCCTGCACGGCGAGGCCGGCAACGACACGCTGAGCGGCGGCGGCGGCAACGACTGGCTGGACGGCGGGACCGGCGACGACCGCCTCAACGGCGACGACGGCAACGACTGGCTGGTCGGCGGCGAGGGGCGCGACACGCTGGACGGCGGCGCGGGGGCCGACCTCCTGTCGGCCGGGGACGGCGACGATCTCCTCACCGGCGGGTCCGGGAACGACGACCTCAACGGCGGGTCCGGCAACGATACCCTCCACGGTGGGGACGGCGACGACGACCTGTCCGGCGACGAGGGCGACGACGCCGTCTATGGCGAGGCGGGCAACGACGTGCTGCGGACCGGCGGGGGCCGGGACAGCCTGGACGGCGGGGACGGCAACGACACGCTGGAAGGCACCGGGACCGGCGGCGGCCGTCTGACCGGCGGTGCGGGCAGCGACCTGTTCCGCATCAGCGACTACGGCGCACCCTACGACCCGTCCACCGGCAACGCCTCGCTGGTCATCACCGATTTCGACGAGTCCGCGGGCGGCGACGCCCTCACGCTGACCGTCTCGTCGGCGGCGAAGCTGGCCTTCGCCGGCGAGGGGACGATCGACGCGGGCTACGCCAACGACGGGCTCGTGGACGTCGCCTATCACATCGTGGGCGGCAACACGCGGGTCGAGGTGGACCTCAACGACGACGGCGTGATCGGCAGCGCCGACGCGGTCTTCGAGCTGGAGGGGGTTCACACCCTCACCGAAGCGAACTTCCGCGACACCTTCGTCGTCCGGCGCGGCACGGCCGGCGCCGACAGCCTCGTCGGCACCGGCGGCGGCGACATCATCTACGGCGTCGGCGGCGACGACACCCTCGTGGGGGCCGACGGCTCCGATACGTTGATGGGCGGGGCCGGGAACGACAGCCTGGACGGCGGCAACGACGTGGACCTGCTGGAAGGCGGCGACGGCGACGACGTCATCGACGGCGGCGCGGGCGCCGATCAGTCCTACTGGTCGAACATCCAGCACCGCTACGGCCTGTATGGCGGGGCCGGCAACGACACCCTGCTGGGCGGGGCGGGCGACGATCAGCTGGACGGCGGGACGGGCGACGACAGCCTCGACGGCGGCACGGAGAACGACCACCTCGACGGCGGGGCCGGCAACGATACCCTGCTGGGCGGCGACGGACGGGACCTCCTGTCCGGCGGGGCCGGGGACGACAGCCTGGACGGCGGTGACGGCGCCGACAACCTGTCCGGCGACACCGGCGCCGACCTCGTATCCGGCGGCACCGGCAACGACACGCTCTACGGTGACGAGGGCAACGACACCCTGCTGGGCGGGGACGGCGCCGACCGCCTCGACGCCGGCGTCGGTGACGACAGCCTGGACGGCGGGGCGGAGAACGACAGCCTGGACGGCGGGGCCGGGGCGGACGTTCTGCTCGGCGGGGCCGGCAACGACACGCTCGATGGTGGCGCGCACCAGGGCTACTACGGGACCGACGGCGCGGACACCCTCGACGGCGGCGACGGCGACGACCTGCTGCTGGTGTCCAATTCCGGCGGCGGCGACCGGCTGACCGGCGGGGCCGGGGCGGACGTCTTCCTTTTCCGCGAGCCCCGGTCCCTGGCGGAGGTCAAGGCCTCCACGGCGATGCAGGCGGTGTCGCCGGCGGGCAACCCGGCGACCATCACCGACTTCACCTCCGGCACGGACACGCTGAAGATCGCCGTCACCGGCGGCAACCTTGCCTTCGCCGGGCGCATTCCCTTCGACATTCCCGTGGGCGGGGCCAGCACCGGCCTGCCCACCGCGGACGACGGGCTGGTCGATGTCTTCTACGACTGGTTCACCGCGGACGGCGCCGCCATGACCCGCATCGGCGTGGACATGGACGACGACGGCGTGATCGCCGCGGGCGACATGGTGATCCAGCTGCAAGGCCAGCACAGCCTGACCGCCGCGGATTTCACCGAGACCTTCTACGCCCAGCGCGGAACGGCGGGCGACGACTCGCTGCGCGGCACGACGGCGGCGGAAACCGTCTATGGTGTCGGCGGCAACGACACGATCGACGGTCTGGCCGGGAACGACACGCTGTTCGGCGGCGCCGGCAACGACAGCCTTCTCGGCGGTGAAGGCAGCGACGCGCTGGACGGCGGCGCCGGCGACGACACGCTGGACGGCGGCGAGGGCAACGACGCCCCGGCCTACTATTACGGCGAGCGCTCCGCCGGGCTGTTCGGCGGCGCCGGCAACGACCTTCTGCGCGGCGGTGCGGGCGACGACGCACTGTTCGGCGACGCGGACAACGACACGCTGAAGGGCGAGGACGGCGACGACGCCCTGGACGGCGGCGACGGGGCGGACCGCCTGGAAGGCGGCTTCGGCCTTGACCGGCTGGACGGCGGCGCCGGCAACGACAGCCTGGACGGCGGGGCCGACAACGACGCGCTGAGCGGCGGATTCGGCGACGACTCCCTGTTCGGCTCGGTGGGTGACGACCGGCTGTCGGGCGATGCCGGCAACGACACGCTCGACGGCGGGCTCGGCCGCGACAGCCTCTACGGCGGCGACGGCATGGATGTTTTCGTCTACCGGTCGCCCGACGACGGCGGTGACGAGATCACGTCCTTCGACACCGGCATCTTCGGCGACACCATCGACCTGATGCCCCTGCTGGCGGGACTGGGCTACGGCGGCACCGATCCGCTGGGCGACGGCACGATCCGCCTGACCGACGCCGGCCCGGGCACCGTGTCGGTCGAGGTTCTGTCGAACGGAAGCTATGTGCAGCTCGCCTCCGTCATCAGCTATGGCGGCGGGTTCTCCGCGCAGACGCTGAAGGGGAACCTGCGCTTCACCGCCAACCAGGCGCCGCAGGCGGAGGCCGACCGCAAGGTCACGGTGGTCGAGGATTCCGCGGCGGTCGCGCTGAACATCGCCGGCCCGACCGACGCGGACGGCGACGAGCTGGCGGTGCTGATCACCGGGCTTCCCGGCTACGGCCGCGGAACCGTCCGGCTCGCGTCCGGGGAGGAGGTCTCCTACAACGACGTGCTGACGCCGGCACAGCTGGCCGGCCTGACCTTCACGCCGTCGCCGAACATGAACGGCGCCGCCGGTGCCCTGACCTACTTGGTCGGCGACGGCAAGGGGGGAGCGGCCACCCAGACCATCACCCTCGACATCCAGCCGGTCAACGACCTGCCGGTGACCGCGGGCGACACGGAGCTGACCGTCTCCCCTGACCAGCCGGTGGTCTGGATGGGCATCGGCTATCCGAGCGACGCGGACGGCGACGAGCTGACGGTCAAGGTCACCGGCGTGCCGACCGCCGGGACGGTGCAGCTGTCCGACCGCGTCCTGGCGGTCGACGACCTGCTGACGACCTCGGAGCTGGGCGCGCTGACTTTCAAGGTCGGGGAGAAGACCGGGCGCGCGGCCGGGCGCTTCACCTACGACGTGCAGGACGGCCATGGCGGCCAAGCCACCGGCTCCGTGGCCATCACGGTGGACATCCCCCTGCCGACGCTGGACATCGCCGCCACCGACGCCGTCCGGAGCGAAGGCACCGGGGCTGCGACGACCTTCACCTTCCGGGTCACGCGCAGCGGCGACGTCTCGGACGAATCGTCGGTGGACTGGTCGGTCGCCGGCTTCGGCCTCGACAGCGCGAACGCGGAGGACTTCGGCGGCACCGTTCCGTCCGGCACGGTCCGCTTCGCCGCCGGGGAGACCGCGAAGACCATCTCCATCACCGTGACCGGCGACAGCGACGTGGAGCCGGACGAGAATTTCGTGGTCGACCTCGCCAACCCGGTCGGCGCAACCATCGCCGGCTGGACGGCCACCGGCACGATTTCCAACGACGACGCCCCCACCGGCGACGGTTCCACTGGCGACGCGGCGACGACGCTGGGCATCGCTCCGGAAACAGGCACGGTGGCGCGCGGTGACGAGGGCACGACGCTGACCTTCCTCGTCACGCGCTCCGGTGACCTCAGCGGGTCGACGACCGTCGCCTATGCGGTGGCCGGCACGGGTCCGGCGCCGGCCACCGCCGGCGACTTCGCCGGCGGCACCCTGCCCCAGGGTACGGTGACCTTCGCGCCGGGCGAGGAAACGGCCCGCATCACCGTCGCCGTCCCGGCGGACGGCGCGGTCGAGAGCGACGAGATGTTCACCGTCACCCTGACGGACGTAACGGGCGGAACGATCCGCATGCCCTACGCCGTCGGCATCATCCGCGACACCGACACCGCGCCCGCGGTCCCGACGACGGTCGCCATCGCGGCGGAGGCGGGCGGGGTGGCCTTTGAAGGCAACCAGGGCACGGTGCCCTTCACCTTCCTCGTCACCCGCTCCGGTGACCTAAGCGGTGTTGCAATCGTCGCCTACGCGGTGGCGGGCGCCGGCCCCACGCCGGCCGCGGCCGACGACTTTGCCGGCAACACCCTGCCGCACGGCACGGTGACCTTCGCGCCGGGACAGGAGACGGCCCGCATCATCGTGGCGGTCCAGAGCGACACCGTCGTCGAAAGCGACGAGACCTTCACCGTCACCCTGACCGACGCGTCCGGTGCGACGATCCACACGCCGTCCGCCACGGGCACGATCCGCAACGAGGACATCCCCACAACTGGCCCCACAGGCAACTCCACCGGCAGCCCCACCGGCGGCGGCAGCCAGCCGATCGGCGTCGAGACGATCGGCACTGTCGTCGTCAACACCCGCCAGGAAACGGCGCCCAGCGGGATCGACCTGCCCTTCGTCGCGACGGCCATCGACCAGGACGTGCCGAGCGACGGCAACGGCGTCACGGTCGCGCTGATGCGGGACGGCGGGAACGCGCCGCTATTGCAGGCCACGGTGTCGACGGGCAGCCGCATCACCGCCTATGGTCCGCAGTCGACGGTGGACAGCGCCCAGCTGACCGGCATCGTCGACGGCATGCTGGCGGCCTACCTCCCCGCCGAACAGAGCGCGGCGATCAAGGATACCATCCAGGGCTTCGCCGCCGGGGCCGGCAACGGCGTTCCGATGACCGTGCGTGCCCTGACGCCGACCGGATCGGGGACGATCACCGTCACCGGGTCTTCCGGCAGCGGGGCGCCGCGCGAAGCGCTGATCTTCAACATGGGCAGCGCCCCCGGCGGTTCGGTCGTCCTGAACGAGGTGGATGTGGTGGTGGTGGTCGGCAGCGGGTCCTTCACAGGCGGGGCCGGCAACAGCCTGACCATCGGTGATTCCTCGTCGCAGTACATCAATCTCGGGCCGGGCGACGACACGACCCGCGGCGGCGGCGGCGACGACGTGGTGGCCAGCACCACCGGCCGCGACCTGCTGTCGGGTGACGAGGGCAACGACACCGTCAATGGCGGTGCCGACGAGGACACCCTGCTCGGTGGCGACGGCAACGACGTCGTGGGCGGCGGGACCGGCGACGACCTGATCAGCGGCGATGCCGGCAACGACATCCTGATCGGGGAGGACGGCAACGACACGGCCATCGGCGGTCTCGGCGACGACGTCCTGTTCGGGATGAGCGGGGCCGACCTGCTGACCGGAGATGCGGGCGCCGACACCCTGCTCGGCGGGGACGGCAACGACTCCGTCCTCGGCGGAGCGGGCAACGACATGATCGGCGGTGGCGACGGGGACGACCTGATCGACGGCGGCGAGGGCAACGATGCGCTGATCGGCGAAGCGGGCAATGACACGCTGTTCGGCGGCGCCGGGGACGACGTGCTGTGGGGCTTCGGTGGCGACGACTGGCTCATCGGCGGCGATGGCCGTGACACCTTCGCCTTCACGCTCGGCGGCGGGAACGACCTCGTGTTCGGCTTCAATCCGGACGACGACCTGCTGGGCTTCGCCGTCCCGGGCCTGGATCTCGCGCGGTTGGCGGCGGACGCGCGGACCGTCAACGGCAACACGGTGTTCACGCTGTCCGACAAGAGCACCGTCACCGTCGTGGGCGTCACCGGCGTGACCAACGCCTGGTTCAGCTGAGGCAACAACAGGAGACGTTGGCGCAAAAAGCCGGACCGGGACGTAAAACCGGCGGTGGCGGGGTTATGGGACGGCATGACGCCGCCCCCGATCCCCGCCACGCCGGCTGCCGCCATGCCGCCGCGAGCATTGCGATGGCGGATTGTCTGCCTGATCTAAGGAGTGGACCGGCTCGCCTGGGACCACAGCCGCTGGAAGTCCTCCAGTTCCCCGCGGTTGAGGTCTGAAACCGCCCACGCGTCCAGGTCGGGGCTGGTCCAGTGCAGCACGTTGAAACCATGCTCATCGCGGTGGCGGGGCGTGTCGGGCGCCCACATCGGTCCGGGCCAGACGAACAGGTTGATCACATGCCGGGCTCGCCGGTAGACCAGCACCGCCACCGGACGCCCTGCCACATAGTCCAGCCGGCCACCGACCAAGGGGAAGCCCTGTTCGGCCAGATCCGGCACCGGCGGGGACAGGTCGACCCGGCCGTTGAACCATGGCTTGACCGTGTGGCGGTCGGACGACGCGACGTCGGTCAGGTGGTCGGCCATCAGGGACCGCACATGCGAGGCGACGAGGTCCCGCTCCAGCGCCTCGTCACGGCCGGGCTGCGCGATGATCAGGGTCAGGACGACAGCCAGCGCCGCCGACGCCAGCGACAGGCCGCCGGTCACCCAGCCCCACCACCGGCGCCGGACAACCGTCGGTGCCCGGCTTTCCATCGGTGTCGCCTCCGGCAGCGCGGCAAGCAGGCGGAAGGCCAGATCGTCCGGCGTGGTGAAACGGTCGGCCCCGGCGCGCACGCGGCGGACCAGCGCCCGGCGTTGGGCGTGCGCCTCCCGGCAGGCGGCGCAGCCGGCCATGTGGGCCTCCAGCGCCAACTGGGTCGGGAGGTCCAGTTCCCCGTCGATGGCGGCGTCGATCAGGTGCCGGGTGTCGTTACAGTCCACGAGGACCCTCCGTTGTGTTCGCCGCGGCCCAGCCCGCCTGAAGCATGTGCCTTGCCCGCGACAGGCGCGACATGACGGTGCCCAGCGGCACCCCGGCGATCTCCGCGATCTCGCGGTAGGACAGGTCGTCCAGTTCGCGCAGGACGACCACCTCGCGGTAGGCGACCGGCAGGTCGGCGATCAGGCGGTTGAGGAGACGACGCTCCGCCTCCTTCATGGCGACCGTCTCGGGATCGTCGGGCGGATCGTGGAAGACGTCGGCCGTGCAGGCCTCGCCGAAGGAACCGCCCCCCGGCGGCTGGTCGTCCAGGCTGCTCAGCTCCGCCGGACGGTTGGCGCGCAACCAGTCGTAGGCCGCGTTGCGCACGATGCGCAGGAGCCAGGGCCGGGCGTCGCCTGGACGGCAGCCGGCGAAGAACCGGTAGGCGCGCAGGAAGGCGTCCTGCATCACGTCCTCCGCGTCGTGATGGTTGCGGGTCAGCCAGCGCGCCAGATTGTACGCGGCGTCGAGATGCGGCAGGACCGCCTCCTCGAAGCGCGTGGCTTGGCTGCGGTTCGGCAAGGGCGGGTTCCTCGGTCTGTGCGCGGGCGGGTCGTCCTGTCCTACCGGCGGCGCCTCGCGCTTATTCCCTCGCGGCCACCCTACCGCGGGCCGACAGGCCGTCCCAACGGCCCAAGCGGGGAATATTCCCGCGGCGACGCCGGTAGGACCGGGTGCGATGTCCGCAACCCGGAGGGAGGACCGATCATGTCCCGCGACGACGATCATTCGAAAGCCGAACAGGCACAGGGCCTCAGCCGCCGCACCGCGCTGACCTGCATGGCTTGGGCGGGCACGGGGGTGCTGTGGACGGTGACCGGCGGCGTGCCGCGCTCCGTCGGCCTGATTGGCGAGGCCATGGCCGCTGCGCCCGAAGGCTTCCGCTTCGTGCAGATCAGCGACAGCCACATCGGCTTCAACAAGGAGGCCAACCCGGACGTCGGGGCGACGTTGCGCGCGGCGATCGACGGGATCAACGCGCTGCCCGTTCCGCCGGCCTTCGCGGTCCACACCGGCGACGTCACGCACCTGTCGAAGCCGGAGGAATTCGACACCGCCGCCCAGCTCCTGACCGGGATGAAGGCCGGCCCGCTCCACGCCGTGCCGGGGGAGCACGACGTGCTGGACGACACCGGCGCGGCCTTCCGCCAGCGCTATGCCCCCCGCGACGCGCGCGGCCACGGCTGGTACAGCTTCGATGAGGGCGGCGTGCATTTCGTGGCGCTGGTCAACGTCATGGACCTGAAGGCCGGCGGCCTCGGCAACCTCGGCGAAGACCAGCTCGCCTGGCTGGCGGATGACCTGCGCGGGCGCACCGACAGCACGCCCATCGTGGCGCTGGCGCACATCCCGCTCTGGTCGGTCTATCCGGAGTGGGGATGGGGCACGGCGGATGCCGGGCGCGCGCTGACCATGCTCCGGCGCTTCGGATCGGTGACGGTGCTCAACGGCCATATCCATCAGGTGATGCAGAAGGTCGAAGGCAACGTCGCCTTCCACACCGCCATGTCCACAGCCTTTCCGCAGCCGGCCCCCGGCACCGCCGCCTCGCCGGGACCGATGAAGGTGCCGGCGGACAGGCTGCGCCGGATGCTGGGCATCAGCCATGTCGAGTACGTACCCGGCAAGGCGCCGCTGGCCCTCGTCGACCGGCCGCTGGCCGGCTGAGACGGAGGGCGCGACCATGTCCTTCCGTCATGTCCCGGAGAGGGCGCCGCCCGGCGTCGCCCTCTTCCCGGCCCTCGTCCTGGCGCTCGCCGTCATCGTCCCGTGCGGGGCCGGCGCGGCCGACCCCGTTCAGGTGCGGATCGACAACTTCACCTTCAATCCGCCGGTCATCACGGTTCCGAAGGGAACCGAGGTGACGTGGCTGAACGCCGACGATATTCCGCACAAGCTCGCCGGCAGCGGCCGGCCTTGGAAATCCCCCGTGCTCGACACCGACCAGCGCTTTTCATTCACCTTCACGGAGCCCGGAAGCTACCCATATTTCTGCTCGCTGCACCCGCACATGACCGGGACGGTGGTGGTGACCGGGGAGTGATGGGCGAAACCTCCGGGCGCTCTCCACGGCGAGCAAGGTCCCCGTCAGCGCCGGAAAAACGCAACGAGCTGGCGCAGGTCGTGCGCCTGTCCGGCGAGCGACTGGGCGGTCGCCGTGGTTTCCTCGACGAGCGCCGCGTTCTTCTGGGTCATCTCGTCCATCTGCGCCACGGCCGTGTTGATCTCGTCCAAGGCCGAAGCCTGTTCGCCGGAGGCCGAGGCCATTTCGGAGATGAGTTGCGCGACCTGCTGCACCCCCGACACGATGCCACCGAGCGCGCTTCCGGCTTCCTGGACCAGCTCCACCCCCTGGCGCACCTGACCATCGCTGTCCAGGATCAGCGATTTGATCTCCTTGGACGACTGCGCGGAGCGTTGCGCCAGTTGGCGCACCTCCTGCGCCACCACCGCGAAGCCACGGCCCGCGTCGCCGGCCCGCGCCGCCTCCACCGCGGCGTTCAACGCCAGCAGGTTGGTCTGGAAGGCGATCTCGTCGATCACCCCGATGATGTCGGTGATCTTGCGGCTGGATCCCTCGATGCGGCGCATCGCCTCGACCGCCGAACCGGCAACGGCGCCGCCGCTGTCGGCCGCCTTCTGGGCTTCGATGGCCATCCTGTTGGCGCGTTGGGCGTTCTCGGCGCTGGAACGCACGGTGGCCGCCAGCTCTTCCATGGCGGCCGCCGTTTCCTCCAGGCTCGATGCCTGTTGCTCGGTGCGCTCGGCCAGGTCGGTCGAACCCAGCGAGATTTCCGAGGAGGCGGTGCCGATGGTGTCGGACGTCTGGACGATGCGGGCGACGATGTCGCTCAGCCGTTCGGCGGTCCGGTTGGCGTCCTCCTGGATGCGGCCGAACATGCCGCGATGGTCGCCGGTTATGCGCTTCGACAGGTCGCCCCGCGCGAGCGCCTCCAGGAAGTCGACCACGTCCTGCAGCGAATGGGCCGAGGTCTCCGAAAGCGCGTTCATGCTCCGCGCCAGCTCCAGCATGAAGCCATCCTTGCCCGCCACGTCGACGCGGCGGGTGAAGTCGCCGGCGGCGGCGGCCTGCACCATGGTGCCGACCTCGTCCTGGATCCTCAGTTCGGCGGTGGCGTCGTGCCACTCGATCACGGTGCCGTGCTTCTCCCCCTGTTCGTCGATCACCGGGGTGGCGATCAGGTTGAAGGTGCGCGCCCCGACCTTGATCCGTGCCCGGTGCGGCGCGGCCAGCCGGGCCAGCATCTCGCGCTGGGTGGCCGGGTTGCCGTGCCACAGGTCGATGCTGGAGCCGAGCAGGCGGTCGGGCGAAAAGTGCGGAATCTGCTGGCGGATGTCGCTCTCGGCGCGCCGGAACATCTCCATGACCGCGCGGTTCGCGTAGATGATCCTGCCCTCCGTGTCCGCCATCAGCGTGTTGGCCGACACGTTGTCCAACGCCGTCTTGATCCGCATGGCCGCGACGCCGGCGGTGCGGATGTGGTGGATGGCGCGGGCGAGCGCGCCCACCTCGTCGCCCCGGTCCTCGCCGGGGATCGGCACCCGCACTTCGCCGGCGGCGATGCGCTCGGTCGCCTTGGTCAGGCCACTGATCGCCCCGGTGATCGAGCGCACGACGAGCAGCCCCGCGACCAGCGCCAGCGCCGAGCCGACGACCGCGACCACCAACACGATCGCGAAGCCCGTGGCCGCGCCATTGGCCTTGCTCTTGCCGAGCGACAGCAGGGCCGACGCGAGCGAATCCTCGACCGTCTTCATCTGGTCGATGCGTTCGGTGGTCTGGCGAAACCAGACGGGAGCGGAGGAGCCCTTGAGGTCGCCGCCGATGCCGGCATCAAGCGCCACCTTGCGCAACGCGGTCACGTTCTCCAGCACGCGCCCCTCGACCCGGTCGCGGAAGGCGGCCACGATCTCGGCCGGCGCGATGCCCCGGAAGACGGAAAAGAAGGTGTCCTGCGCGGCGATCAGCCCGGCCAGCCGCTGGTATTGCGCGGTGTCGAAGCGACCCGCCGCGAAGCCGGCGGAGCCGGTGGCACGTTCCTGCCCGGCACGCTCCTTGCCCTGCGCGAAGGCGCCGTAGGCGAACACGAGGTTCTTCAGGTCGGCGTCGTTGGTGATGCGGCTGACGACGTAGGTGGTGTCGAGCAGCCCGGCGATCACGCGCGTGTAGAAGGCGAAGGACTCCGGTCCCTTCAGGCCGAGCCGGTCGATCTCGCCACGCCGGCCGGACAGAGTGGCGAGCTGCCCCTCGGCGTCGGCGACGGCGGACAGGAACTCCTGGTACGCGTCCTTGCCGCGCAGGGGGGAGAGCACCTCGCCCAGCGCCTTCGCAGCGGCGTCGGACGCGTGGCGCTGTTCGTCCAGCTCGCGGCGGAACTCCTTGCCGCCGGAGCCGAGGAACAGGGCGCTCGCCCCGCGCTCCTTCTGCAACTCGTGCGCCAGCGAGCCGACGGCCGTGGTGGCGTTGATCAGCGTGTGCAGATGGGAGATGGCCGTCATCTCGCGCCAACGGTCGACGACGACGGCGGTCGACAGCGCGACGAGCGCCACGATGGCGACGGTCAGCGCGGCGAGGACCTGTCGGCTGATTGGCCAATGAGAAAGACGGATTGCCATGTTACCCCCCCAACAACGCACCTGCCCGGATTGGATGCGTTTTGATTAATATTTGAGCGACGAATGTTAATGTACGGTTGATAATTTCAGGACGAAAGAACCTTTCCAGCCTCGTTCCCACCCGCGCTTCGCGCTGCCGGACGGGGGGAAGCGATCACGAAAGCGATCACGGGGGGGTATTTTAGGATCTTTCGGGGTATGCTCGGCCATTCGACCTGTGGGAGCGTACCCGATGAAACGGTTCCTGATCGCCCTGGTGCTGGCGCTGGTCATCGGCGACGTGGCGGCGCGCCTGGTGGCGCAGTTCAACACCCGCGAGCCGACCTTCACCGGAAGCGTGCGGATCGCCTACGTCGGCCGGCAGGCCGGTGCCACCAACCGCAACGCCGGCGAGATGGCCGCCGCGGCGGGTGACCTCATCGAGCAGGTCAACGCCAAGGGCGGCATCGGCGGCCTGAAGGTCGAGCTGGTCTCCTTCGACGACGGCAACGACGCCGACCGCGCCCGCGCCGTGGCGCAGCAGATCGCCGCCGACCCGCGCATCGTCGCCGTCATCGGCCACAGCTCCTCCAACGGGTCGCAGGCGGCCGGGCCGATCTACGCCCAGGCCGGGATTCCCGCCATCACCCCGCGCTCCACCGCGCCGGACGTGACCGAGGGCAACCCCTGGTACTTCCGCACCATCTTCTCCGACGACCGCGAGGGCGAGTTCCTCACCTCCTACGCCCGCGACGTGCTCGGCGCTTCGGGCATCGCCCTGGTGCGCACGCCGAACCGCTACGCCGAGCGCATGGCCGGGGTGATGCACCGCGAGGCCGGGGAGATGGGCCTGCCGATCCTGGCCGACTGGGGCGGCGACCCGCTGGCCGCCGACGCTGCGGGCCGGCTGGAAGCGCTGACGCGAAGCCTGGCCGAACTGCCGCCGGACACGGTGGTCCTGCTGCTCGCCTACCAGCGCACGGCCGTGCCGCTCATCAAGGCGATCCGCGACGCCGGGATCAAGCTGCGCATCCTCGGCCCCGACCCGCTGGGCACCATCGAGCTGGCCAACGCCTTCGCCCGTATGCCGCGCGAACAGACGTCGCCCGGCTTCTACACCACCGGCCTGTTCGTCTCCGCCCCGTTCCTCGCCGACACGGCCAACGTCGAGGCGCGCCAGCTCATCCAGCGGATGGCGCAGAAGGTCGGCGCGATGGACAGCTGGAGCGCGCCCTACGCCTACGACGCCGCCAAGGTGCTGGTGGAGGCCATGCAGCGCGCCGGCTTCGGGCCGGAGATTCCGGCCGACGGACGGCGCGCGGTGCGCGACCAGCTGGCGCAGATGCGCAGCCCCGGGCTCGGCGTGCCGGGCGCCACCGGCGTCACCTGGTTCGACGAGCACGGCAACGCCATGAAGCCGGTGACCATCGGCCAGTTCTCGAACCTGCTGATGTCGTCGCTGATGCAGTTGCACCAGAACGTCCAGAACGACGAGCTGACGCGCGTGCCGGTGGTCTACAGCGGCCTGTCGCCGCGCCGGATCGAGCGGGTCGCCGACGCCCCCAATCAGGTGGACGTCGATTTCGACCTGTGGTTCCGCTTCCAGGGCGACGTCCCGGTGACCGACATCGGCTTTCTCGGCGCGGTCAGGCCCATAGCGCTGGGCGAGCCGGTGAAGTCCTCGTCCGTCGGTGGGATCGAGTACCGGCGCTTCCACGTCGTCGGCCGCTTCCAGATGGCGGCGGAGGGTGCGCAGGCGGCGCAGGGGCGCATCGCCGTGCCGATCGTCTTCCATCACCGCTCCCTGTCGCAGAACCAGCTGATCTACGTGCCGGACTCCACGGCGCTGCCGGCGCTGTCCGGCCCGCCGCTGGCGCGGCTGCTGTCGCGCACGGCCGTGCTGCCCGACGGCTTCACGGTCACCGGGGCGACGCTGTACGCCGACACGCTGGAGCGCTCCACCCTCGGCGACCCGACGCTGACCGTCGGGGCCGTCCCGGTGACCAGCGCCCCCGGCGTGGCGCTCACCGTCGAGCTGGGCCGCAGCGACCCAAGCCTGCGCCGGCAGTGGCTGACACCGGAAGCCGAGGCGGCGGCGCTGGCCCTGGCGCTCGCCTTCGCGCTGCTGCTGTGGCTGAGCGACACCGACTGGGCGAAGCGGCGGCCGCGTGGTGTGCTGCTGCTGCTGGCGGCGGCCACCGGCGGCGTGCTGCTGACCGGCGAATGCGCGGCCTTGCGGCTGCTCATCGACCTCGGGCTCGAACGCGCCATCGGCGAGGCGATCCGCTTCTTCGACCTGCTGTGGTGGCTGGCGTCCGGCGCGCTGCTGCTGGCCGCGACCGAGAAGCTGGTGTGGACCCCGCTGGAGGCGGCGACCGCCCGGCCGGTGCCGCGCGTCATCAAGACCTTCGTCGCCGGGGTTGTCCTGGTGCTGACGCTGTTCGGCATCGTCAGCAACGTCTTCGCCCGCGACGTCACCGGGCTGATGGCCGGCTCCGGCCTGGTCGCGATGATCGTCGGCCTGGCGGTGCAGAGCAACCTGTCCAACGTCTTCTCCGGCATCGCACTGAACATCGAGCGGCCGATCCGGCCGGGCGACTGGATCAAGATCGGCGACAACCCGGTGGCCCAGGTGGTCGACATCTCCTGGCGCGCGACGAAGGTGCGCACCTTCGCCAACACCATGCTGAACATCCCGAACTCGGTCGTGACCGGGGCGCGGCTGGAGAACTTCTCCTATCCCGAGCCGCATTTCCTGATCGAGCGCGCGCAGTACGTCCCCGCCGACCTCGACCCCGCCCGGGTGATCGAGCTGCTGACCGACGCGCTGCGCCTCGCCCGCCCGGTGGACGGCCGCCGCCACCTGGACGTGACCCGGGTCATGTACACCGGCGTGGACGCGATGGGCGCGCGCTACCTGCTCAAGTTCGACTGCACCGACCGCAGCAAGGCCGGCTCGCAGGAGCAGGCGGTGCTGTTGAGCGTCCACCGCGCGCTGGCGCGCGCCGGCATTCCGATGATGCCCCAGATGATCCCCGCGGCCGAACCGGAGATCGCACAGCCGTTGCGGCAGCCGGCGCCGGCGGTGCTGGAGGTGCCCGCCGACGCACTGCTGGCCGAGATGGAGCCCTTCGCCACGCTGCGGTCCGAGGAACGCCAGCGGCTGGCGGCGGCGGCACAGCGGCGCACCGTCGCCGCCGGCACCACGCTGTTCCGCGAGGGGGACGCGGCGGACGCGCTGTTCCTGGTGGCCTCCGGCGTTCTGGTCGCCGTGCACCGCGGGGCGGGCGGGGAGCGGGAGGTCGGCCGCTTCGGGCCGGGGGCGCTGGTCGGCATCGAGGCCCTGCTGGAGGGCGAGCGGCGCCTGACCACCGTCAGCGCGCTGGGCCGCGCCGTCGTGTACGCGCTGGCGCGCGATTCCGCCGCGCACACGCTGGAACCCCACCCGGAGCTGATGGACTGCGTCAGCGAGCTGATGACCCGCAACCAGTTGGCCGCGCAGGAGGTCGAGGCAGCGTCGGCCGCGGACGCGGGCGCGGCGGTGACGATCCGCAGCCGCATCCTGTCCCGCCTGGGCGGGCTGTTCTTCGCGACAAGGAACGAGCGGGTGTGACCACCGGACGGGGTGTCGGTGCCGGGAGAGCTTTCTCCGGAAGCCGGCAAGTGAGGCCATGTGAATCTAAAGCGAACGAAAATTCGCTTTAAGACCGCCGGAACCGGTGAGCGCGTCCCGCGTGGCGCCCGCCATTCCTTGACCAATATATAAGAATAAGCTAATTTATAGGCCGCGAAAAGATGCCGGCCGGAAATGCGCTGGCCGCGCCGCCCTTGCCAATTCAGCCCCCACACACCTGCCGGAGGACGTCCCCAATGACCCTTGATCGTGTCGTGCTCGCCTTTGCCGGAACCGTCGTTCTGGCGAGCCTCGCGCTGGCGCATCTCCACAATCCGGCCTGGCTCTGGCTGACGGCCTTTGTCGGGGCGAACATGCTCCAGGCCGCCTTCACCGGGTTCTGCCCGCTGGCGATCATCCTCAAGCGCCTCGGCGTTCCGCCCGGTCAAGCCTTCGCCTGACCGCAGGCGCATCGACCGGCCGCAAGCGCCGCAGCCCTCTGCGTCGAGCGGGGCTGATCCACGTTCGGCAGGTGCATCCTCCACCTCCGAAAGTGCGGTGTTCTTGTGTGCCGAGCCGGCGCGAGGATCAACTGGCGCGCGCGCGACGGCCCCCATTCAGCCCTCGCCGCGGGCCGCGCCTTTCTCGATTCCCGGTATTTGGCCGATCCTTTCGGTGAGAAAGTCCGCCAGCAGCCGGACGCGCGCGATGCCCGACCGTTCCGGCACGATCAGCATGTTGAGCGGGACCGGGGGCGGCGCATAGTCCGGCAACACCGCCACGAGCCGGCCGGCGGCGAGAAGATCCTCCACGAGCCAGAGGTGCGCGGGAGCGATGCCGCGGCCGGCGGCGAGCGCCTCGCGCGCGGCAAGTCCATGGTCGGTCTGCAACCGCCCGCCGAAGGGCACGACGTGGCGCTCGCCCCGGCCTTCGAGCACGAGCATGTCGCTTCCCGCGATGTTTGTCATTCGGATGCCTTCACGGGCGATCAGATCCCGCGGGTGCGCCGGCGTTCCGCCCACGGCGAGGTACTGCGGCGCCGCCGCCAGCAGGCGCCTCGATTGCCCAAGCGGCCTCAGCTTCATCGAGCTGTCGGTGAGCGGTCCCAGACGCAGCGCGATATCGACACCGTCGCGGACAAGGTCGATGCGCTCGTCACTGAGGCTGAGATCGATCGCGACGTCCGGGTAGAGATTCTGGAATTCGAAGATCAGCCGGCAGACGTGCAGCACACCGAGCGCGGCCGTGCAGGAAAGGCGGATCATGCCGGCCGGCGCGCCGCGGGTGCTGCGCGCTTCCTCGCCCGCCAAATCCACCAGCCGCAGGATCTGCACGCAGTGTGCGTAGTACCGGCTGCCCTCGTCCGTCATCGTCACCCGCCGCGTCGTCCGGCTCAGCAGCGGCACGCCGACGGCGGTCTCCAGCTTCCGCAGATGGCGCGTCACGGTCGATTGGCCGACCCCGAGTTCGCGCGCGACCGCCGACAGGTTTCCCCGTTCCGCGACGCGCACGAAAGTCCGCATGCGCTCGATCGTGACGTCCAATTTATCCGTTTCCCGGCATAATCCTATTCATTCCCTACATGTAGCGGATGACGGCTCCGGGTGCTACCTGCTGGACGGAATCGCCGACCAGTGGGAGCAAACCATGAAAGTCCTGCCAGCCATGAGAGTCTTGATCGTCTTCGCTCATCCCGAACCGCGCTCGCTCAGCGCATCGCTGCGCGATGTCGCCGTCCGGGAACTCGAATCGCAGGGCCACGAGGTGCGGGTGTCCGACCTCTATGCCATGGGCTGGAAATCCGAGGTCGATCGCGCCGACTTCCCGCCGCTCCCGGCCGATGCACCGTTGAAAGTGCCCGGCGCGTCCCGCGACGCCTTCGAAGCCGCCGCATTGACCCAGGACGTCAAGGCCGAGATCGAGAAGCTGCTCTGGGCCGACGCGCTGATCCTCCAGTTTCCGCTCTGGTGGTTCTCCATGCCCGCGATCCTCAAGGGCTGGGTCGACCGGGTCTTCGCCAACGGCTTTGCCTACGGCGTCGGTGAACACAGCGAACAGCGCTGGGGCGACCGCTATGGCGAGGGCATCCTGGCCGGCCGGCGTGCCATGCTGATCTTGACCGCCGGTGGGTGGGAGGACCATTACGCACCGCGTGGGATCAACGGGCCGATCGACGACCTGCTGTTCCCGATCAACCACGGGATCCTCTATTACCCCGGCTACGACGTCCTTCCGCCGTTCGTGGTCTACCGTGCGGACCGCCTTGATGAGGCCGGCTTCGAACCGGTCGCGGAGCGCCTGCGCGGGCGGATGCGGACGCTCATGGCGACACCGCCCCTCCCCTATCGGCGTCAGAATGGCGGCGATTACCGGATCCCGAGCATGCAGCTTCGGCCCGGCGTCGAAGATCCGGGCGCGACCGGCTTTGCGCTTCACCTGACGCGCGGATCAGTTGCGAAGTCCTGACGGAAACAAAGTTGGCGCGGCTTTGTGGGACCGGTGGGGGGACTGGAAAGGAGCCCGGTGGTCGACCACCGGGTCCTTCTCATCGTCGAACGAACCGGTGCGTCCTACTTCACCTGGGCGTACTGGCCGTTGCTCCAGCGGTACCAGACATAGGCCGGGGTGGTCACGTCGCCCTTGGCGTCGAAGCCGATCGAGCCGATCACGGTCTTGTGGGCGCCGCCCTTGTGCAGCGCCGCGGCGACCTTGGCCGTATCGGTCGACCCGGCGTCCTTGACCGCCTCGGCCCAGACCTGCAGGGCGGCGTAGGTGTAGAGGGTGTAGCCCTCCGGCTCGTAGCCGGCCTTGCGGAACTTTTCCACGGTTTCCTTGGCGTCCGGCACTTCGCGCGGATCCGGGCCGAAGGTCATCAGGGTGCCTTCGCCGGCCTGACCGGTGATGGCCCAGTACTCGTTGGTGACCAGCGCGTCGCCGGACACGATCGGGGCGTTCAGGCCCTGGTCCTTCATCTGGCGGGCCAGCAGGCCGGCCTCGGTGTGGTAGCCGCCGACATAGACGACGTCGACCGCTTCCTGCTTCAGCTTCGACACCAGCGCCGAGTAGTCCTTCTCGCCCGCGGTGTAGGCCTCGTAGATCTTCTCCTTCTGGCCGCCGGCGTTCAGCGCCTTCTGCGTCTCGTCGGCCAGGCCCTTACCGTAGGCCGACTTGTCGTGCAGGATGGCGATGTTCTTGCCCTTGTAGGTGTCCAGCAGGTACTTGCCGGCGAACTTGCCTTGCTGGTCGTCACGGCCGCAGATGCGGAAGATGTTCTTCAGGCCCTGCTCGGTCAACTTCGGGTTGGTCGCCGCCGGGGTGATGTTCAGGATGCCTTCCTCGGCATAGACCGCCGAAGCCGGGATCGACGAGCCCGAGCAGTAGTGGCCGTTGACGAACTTCACGCCCTTCCTGGCGAGGTCGTTGGCGACCGCCACGGCCTGCTTCGGATCGCAGGCGTCGTCGCCCACCTCCAGCTTCAGCTTCTGGCCCAGCACACCGCCGGCGGCGTTGATGTCCGCCACCGCCTGCTCCATGCCCTTCCTCATCTGCTCGCCGAAGGCGGCGTACTGGCCGGTCATCGGACCGGCGACGGCCACCGAAATGTCGGCCTTGGCGGCCGTGGCGGACAGGGCGGTCGCCGCAACGGCGGCCAGAAGGGTCAACTTGTGCGTCATGATGCCTTTTTTCTCCCAATTTTGCGTGATGTTGGCCTTGGACCGCCGCGTTGCGCGGCGGTCTTCCCTGATCGGCCGTCCTTCGTGGACGAGCGATTCCGTTGTTACCGATGCTGTTTTATGAAGCTCGAGCCGCCCCCACGCGCTCCCGCCAGCCGAAGGGGCCGGAGCGTTCGTAGAGCCACGGGTACTGGGTGACCATCCCGCGGACCACGGCCATGCGGTAGGCGGTCAGGGTGATCGCGCCGATCACGACCGTGTGCACCAGGAACCCGTGGAGCGACAGAAGCTGCCCGCCGAACAGGCCCCAGACCAGGAACCGGTCGCCCAGCCCCAGCAGCAGCGTGTAGGCCAGCGCCATCGGCAGCGGCTTCCACCCCTCCGCCAGCGTCTGGCCGGTCAGCACGCCGCAGCCGCCGAACACCAGCACCGTCAGCCCCAGGAAGACGGGCAGCGAGGACCCGAGAACGCCGTCCATCAGTGACCTCCCTCCAGATAGGCCGCGCGCACTTCCTCGTCGGCCAGCAGGTCCGCGCCGGTGCCGGACATGGTCACCTTGCCGTTCACCATCACATAGCCTCGGTGCGCCAGCTTCAGCGCGTGGTAGGCGTTCTGCTCCACCATGAAGACGGTCATGCCCTGTTCCCGGTTGATCTCCCGGATCGCCTGGAAGATCTGCTTGACCACCAGGGGCGCGAGGCCGAGCGACGGCTCGTCCAGCAGCAGCAGGCGCGGCTGGCTCATCAGCGCGCGGCCGATGGCGAGCATCTGCTGCTCACCGCCGGACATGGTGCCGGCGCGCTGGCCGATGCGCTCCTTCAGGCGGGGGAACAGCGTCAGCACCCGTTCCAGCTCGTGGGCGAAGCTGCCCGGCTTGGCGGTGATGGAGCCCATTTGCAGGTTCTCCAGCACGCTCATGCGCGGGAAGATGCGCCGCCCTTCCGGAGACTGCGCGATGCCCAGCCGCACGATCTCGTGCGTCGGCATCTGCGTGATGTCCTCCCCGTCGAAGAGGATGCGGCCCATGCGGGCGCGCAGGCCCCCGCAGATGGTCATCAGCAGCGTGGACTTGCCGGCGCCGTTGGCGCCGATCAGCGAGACGATCTCGCCCGCGTCGATGGTGATGTCGATGCCCTTCAGCGCCTCGATGGCGCCGTAGAAGGTGTGGACACCCGATACGGTCAGCATGGGTTCAGGCCCCTTCCCTTGCGCGCGCCGCCCCGGCGGGATCGTTGTGTTTGCGCAGATCGGCGGCGACCTCCGGCGGCAGGTCCTCGTCCTCCTCCTCGCCCAGGTAGGCGCGGATCACCGCCGGGTCGTTCTTCACGAACTCCGGAACGCCGTCAGAGATCTTGCGCCCGTAGTCGAGCACCACGACATGGTCGGAGATGCGCATGACCACGCCCATGTCGTGCTCGATCAGCAGCAGGCCGATGCGGTGTTCGTCGCGGATGAAGCTCAGCAGTTCGGCCAGTTCGGCGGACTCGCGCGGGTTCAGGCCGGCGGCCGGCTCGTCCAGGCAGAGCAGCACCGGTTCGGTGCACATGGCCCGCGCGATCTCCAGCCGGCGCTGGGCGCCATAGGGCAGGTTGCCGGCCTGCCAGTCGGCCAGTTCGGTCAGGCCGACGCGGTCGAGCCAGTATTTCGCCAGATCGATCGCCTGCCCTTCCGCCCTGGTGTAGCTGGGCAGGCCGAACAGGCCGGCGATGGAAAAGCCCGACGCCGCGATCAGCTTGTTGTGCTGGGCGACGACGAGGTTCTCCAGCACGCTCATGCCGCCGAACAGGCGGATGTTCTGGAAGGTGCGCGCGACGCGGGCCTTCTGCGAGATGCGGTAGCCCGGCATCCGCTCCAGCAGGAATTCCTTGCCGTCGGGGTGGCGCAGGGTCAGCCGCCCCTCGGTGGGGGAATAGAAGCCGGTCACGCAGTTGAACAGCGTCGTCTTGCCGGCGCCGTTCGGGCCGATCAGGGCGGTGATCTCCCCCGCCCGCGCGGTGAAGGACACGTCGTTGTTCGCCACCAGACCGCCGAAGCGCATGGTCAGGTGTTCGACCGTCAGCAGGGGCTTCTTGTCGTTCATCGTCTTGGCACTCATCGGGAAGCTCCCGCCGCGGCGGTCTTCTTGCCGTGGAGCAGGATCGTCGGGTCGCGGTGGGCGAGCAGGCCGCGCGGACGCCAGAGCATGATGACCACCATGCCGAGCCCGAAGGCCAGCATGCGGTAGTCGGCCAGTTCTCGGAACGCCTCCGGCAGGCCGATGACCAGCAGGGTCGCCACGACCACGCCGATCTGGCTGCCCATGCCGCCCAGCACGACGATGGCGAGGATGATCGCCGACTCGATGAAGGTGAAGCTCTCCGGGCTGATGAAGCCCTGGCGCGTGGCGAAGAAGGAGCCGGCGAAGCCGCCGAACATCGCCGCGATGGCGAAGGCGGCCAGCTTCATGTTGGTGCGGTTGATGCCCAGCGACGCGCAGGCGATGTCGTCCTCGCGCAACGCCTCCCAGGCCCGGCCCAGCGGCAGCTTGCGGATACGCAGCGTGAACAGGTTCACGACCAGCGCCAGCGCCAGGATCAGGTAGTAGAGGAAGACGATCCGGTGCAGCCCGCTGAACTCCAGCCCGAACAGCTCATGGAAGGCCAGCGTGCCCTCCGGCGGGGTGCGCACGAAGTCGGCGATGCCGAAGAAGCTGGGGCGCGGGATGCCGGAGATGCCGTTGGGGCCGCCGGTGAACTGGTACCAGTTGACCAGGATGATGCGGATGATCTCGCCGAAGCCCAGCGTCACGATGGCGAAATAGTCGCCGCGCAGGCGCAGCACCGGGAAGCCCAGCAGCACGCCGGAGCAAGCCGCCAGCAAGCCGGCCAGCGGCAGGCAAAGCCAGAAGCTGAGGCCGAAATAGTGGGCCAGCAGCGCGTAGCTGTAGGCGCCCACCGCGTAGAAGGCCACGTAGCCGAGGTCGAGCAGGCCGGCGAGGCCGACCACGATGTTCAGCCCCCAGCCCAGCATGATGTAGGTCAGCAGCAGAATGCCGATGTCCAGCATCTGGCGGTCGGCCAAGGGCGTCAGCGGGAAGCCCAGCGCCACCACCACCGCGATCGGACCCAGCCAGCGGGACGCGTGCTGCACCTTGGCGCCGATGCGGTCCATGCGCTGGTCACGCTCGGCCTGCGTCAGCTTGGAGCGGTGGGTGGTCGCGGCGATCAGCGCGCGCAAGGCGAGGACGCCGCCGCCGGTCATCAGCACGATGCCCAGCATCGGCGTCGGCAGCGGCACCAGGACGCCGGCCGCTACGGCGGCGAGGCTCAGCGCCAGAACCGGCAGGGCGAGCCCGGCGGCGATCATGCCCAGGCCGAGGCGGCCGAGGAAGACCAGCCCCACGGCGGCCAGCACCTCGCTCCAGCGGGTCTCCAGGCCGAGGCCGGTCGGACGGTCCACGGTGCGCAGGCCGACCATCGGCACGGTCAGCAGCAGCGCCACGAAGGCGGCCAGCGCCGCTTCCTTCACCAGGGCCGGCCAATCGACCGTGGCGGGCCGCATCCCGGCGGGGCGCGCCGAGGCGAGAACGGACGAGTTGCTCATGGGCTCACACCTTCTCGATTTCCGGACGGCCGAGCAGGCCGGTGGGGCGGAAGATCAGGACGAGGACGAGGATGGAGAAGGTGGCGACGTCCTTCCATTCGCTGCCCATGTAGCCCGACCAGAAGGACTCGATCAGCCCGATCACCACACCGCCGAGCATGGCGCCCGGCAGCGAGCCGATGCCGCCCAGCACGGCCGCGGTGAAGGCCTTCACCCCGGCCAGGAAGCCGATGTAGAAGTCGATCACGCCGTAGATCAGCAGCACCATCATGCCGGCCACGGCGGCCAGCGCGGCACCCATGACGAAGGTCAGGGAGATCACGCGGTCGACGTTCACGCCCAGCAGGCCCGCCATGGTCTTGTCCTGCTCGCACGCGCGCTGGGCACGGCCGAGCGAGGTGCGGTTGATGATCATGGTGAAGCCCACCATCAGCAGCAGCGTGATGACGATGGTCGCGATGCGGACGTAGCTGACCGACACCGCCCCATCCAGCAGCGTCAGGTTGCCCGGCAGAATCGGTTGCAGCGGCTTGCTGCGGGCGCCCTGAAGGATCTGCACGTAGTTCTGCAGGAAGATCGAGATGCCGATGGCCGAGATCAGCGGCGCCAGCTTGGGCGAGCTGCGCAGCGGCCGGTAGGCAACGCGCTCCACCGTCCAGCCGTAGACGCTGGTGAACAGCATCGACGCGGCCAGCATGATGACCAGGGCCAGCGGCACCCAGGTGATCCCCAGCGCCCCGATGGCCAGGAAGGTGATCAGCGCCACGAAGGAGCCGATCATGTAAATCTCGCCGTGGGCGAAGTTGATCATGCCGATGATGCCGTACACCATCGTGTAGCCGATCGCGATGAGGCCGTAGATGGCCCCAAGCGATAGCCCGTTTATGAGCTGCTGAGCGAAATACTCCATACTACCCTTTCCCGTGCTCCCGAGACGCACAACCCGTGAATGCCGCCCGCGAGGGCGGGTGATTGCCGTGAAGATTCCTCTGACTGTTTTCTTGCTTTTGTTGACCGGTCAGTAGCGCGAGGGACGAAGCG
Source organism: Azospirillum mesophilum (assembly GCF_053470405.2). Taxonomy (NCBI): domain Bacteria; kingdom Pseudomonadati; phylum Pseudomonadota; class Alphaproteobacteria; order Rhodospirillales; family Azospirillaceae; genus Azospirillum; species Azospirillum mesophilum. The sequence goes on along the minus strand of NZ_JBPXMQ020000010.1, from coordinate 148,102 downwards.
CCTCCGGTATGTCCGCCACGCCGGTGAGGTGGTCGCGCAGCAGCGCGCCGGTGGTCGCCGCCAGCGTCAGGCCGAGGTGTCCGTGGCCGGTGGCGAAGAACAGGTTGCGGCGGCGGGCCGAGGGGCCGATCACCGGGACCGTGTCCGGCACCGACGGCCGGTTGCCCATCCAGGCCGTCATGCCGGAGGTGTCGAGCGGACCCAGCATGGCCTGCGCCTTGTCCAGAAGGATGTGCGACCGCCGGTAGTCGGGTGCGGCGTCGCGGGTCGCCAGCTCCACGGTCCCGGCCAGCCGCAGGCCGCCGTCGGCCATGGGCAGGATCACGAAGCTCTCGGTCGCGTTCAGCAGATAGCGGCGAAGCGTCAGACCGGCCTTGGGCAGGGTCAGGTGGTAGCCGCGCTCGCTTTCCAGCGGCAGGGGCTGCCGGACCTGACGGGCGTAAAGATCGCTCCACACGCCGGCGGTGACGATGACGGCGCCGGCCTTCACCCGATCGCCCGAGGTCAGGCGCACACCGTCCACCGCGTCGCCCGGCCCGGTCAGTTCGGCCACGGCGTCCCGCCGGAACCGCCCGCCGGCGGCGACGAACCGCTCGAACAGGCCGAGGCTGAAGAGGTACGGGTCGTCCACGTGGGACCAGTCGGGAATGGCGACCGCGTGCTGCCACGGGGCGCGCAGCGCCGGCTCCTCCGTCGCCACGCGGGCGGGATCGCAGGCCTCCCAGCGCACGCCGAGTTCGCCCCGCTCCCGCCAGCGGGGCAGGTCGCGCGTCAGGGCCTCGCCGCTGGGATAGACGGCCAGCGCACCCCGGCGACGCCACATCGACGCCGGGGCGGCGTCCCCCAGCAGGGTTTCGACGTCGCGGTTGACGCGGCCCAGCAGCTCCGCCAGTTGCCGCGACAGCGCCTTAACCCGCGAGGGGCGGCTGGCCGCGACGAAGCGGGTCAGCCAGGGCAGAAGCGTCGGCAGATGCCGCCACCGCACCGCCAGCGGCCCCAGCGGATCCAGCATCCAGCCGGGCACCTTCATCAGCACGCCCGGTTCGGCGAGCGGAAGCACCTCGCTGACCGCGAAGGCCCCGGCGTTGCCGGAGGACGCGCCGGCGGCCGGCGGGTCCGGGTCGAGCAGAAGCACATCCAGCCCGGCCAGCCTCAAGTGCAGGGCGGTGGCGATGCCCACCACCCCGGCGCCGACGACGATGGCGTCGTTGCCCGTCGCCTCCTGACTCATGGAAATGTGGGTCATGGCTGGGCACCCAAGCCGAGGGTCGCCAGCGCGCAGCGGGCGGCGGCGAGGTCCCAGGCCGCGCAGCCGACGCTCTTGAACAGGCGGGGCGTGTCCATGGACGCGCGGCCCTCCAGCGCGTCGGCCAGGGAGCGGCCCTTGGCCCAGTCGAAGCCGGCCTGGATCAGGTCGCCGGCCTCGTGCCGCGCGCCGGCCGGGTCGTCCAGGAACACCTCGCTGCCAAGGACGGAGGTCGGGCCGTATTCCGCCATCTCCGGCTTGAAGGCGCCAACGCCGATCAGCAGGCGGTCCGGGCGGGGGGATTCGTCGTACACCGGCCGCTTGCTGGTGGTCAGGGTGATGACGACGGTGGCCGCCGGATCGACCGCACCGGGCGCCGGACGCAGGTCCAGCCCCACCCCCTCATGCGCGCGGCAGAAGGCCTCCGCCTCCTCGCGGTTCAGGGCGTGAATGTCCACGCGGACGCCGGGATAGAGCGCGGCCAGCGCCTTGGCGTGTTCGGAGGCCTGCTTGCCCGCACCGATCAGCGCGACGTGGCGCGGCGCCGGACGGGCGAGCGTGCGGATGGCCAGCATGGAGACGGCGGCGGTGCGGCGGCCGGTGACGGTCGGGCCGTCGAGGATCGCCAGCGGCACGCCGGTTGCGGCGTCGTAGGCGGCGACCACGCCATGGATGGTCGGCAGTCCACGCGCCGCGTTGTCCGGGCAGACGTTGACCAGCTTGTGAATCCCGATGTCCGGCGCCGTGGCCGGCATCGACAGCAGCACCCCGTCCCCGGCCAGCGGCAGCACCTGCCGTTCCGGGCTGGTGATGCGCCCGACGGCGTAGTCACGGGCGGCGCTCGCCACCGCGTCGCAGAGCGGGCTGAAAGGAAGACACTCGGCCGTCTGGTCGGCGGTCAGCATGGACAGGGTGGGCGCGGTCATCGCGGGGGCTCTCTCCTCAAACGAAACTTCCGGGATTAGCGGGGGTGGGGTCGATCACGCGGGATGCGGGTGGCCGGCCTCCCGTCGCATAAGCTTCCGGCGGAGCGACCGCCCCGCGACCCACACCACCAGCACCGTGGGCAGGACGAGCATGCCCTTCGCCGAATGCAGGTCCCGGTGCAGCACCGCGTCCCCCAGCCATTCCGCGAACTGGCCGAGCAGGCCGACGAGGTAGTAGGAGAGAACGATGGTCGAGAGCCCCTCGACGGTCTCCTGCAAGCGCAGTTGCAGCTGCGTGCGCCTGTCCATCGAATGCAGCAGGTCGCGGTTTTGCCGCTCCAGCGACACGTCCACCCGCGTGCGCAGCAGCTCCGTCGCGCGCATGACGCGCTGCGACAGGTCGGATTGCTGCGCGGCGATGGACCGGCAGAACTGCATGGCCGGGGCCAGCCGGCGTTCCATGAACTCGCCGATGGTGGGCACGCCCTCGATGCGGGACTCGCGCAGTTCGGCGATCCGGCTCTCGACGATGGCGTGGTAGGCGCGCGTGGCGTTGAAGCGGTAGCTGCCGGCGGCGATCAGCCGCTCGACGCGGGCGGCCAGTTCGGTGAGGTTCGGCAGCAGTTCGTGCTCGATCTCCCCGTGCGGGGCGTGGAGCATCCGCTCCGTCACCTGCGCCGTGCCCGCTTCCGCCGCCGCCACGTCGGCCACGGCGCGCCGCGCCATCGGCAGGGCCAGCAGCGCCATCATGCTGTAGGCCTCGATCTCCAGAATCCGCTGCACCAGCCGCCCGGCCTGCTGCTCGCGCAGGTTCGTGTCCCACAGCAGATAGCGGGAAAAGCCGTCGGGATAGATGCGGAAGTCGCTCCAGGCCATGGCCCCGTCGCCCAGCACGCGCGAGCCCGCCACGGGAACGCCGGAGAAGTGACGGGACATCGCCGCGACCGGGTCACCCTCCACCGGTCCCGTCCCGATGGCGACCTGCGCCGCCACCAGCACCCGCCCGCGCAGCCGCTTCCACCACGGCATCGGCACCCGCTGAAGCAGCCTGTTGTCGAAGGGCGTGTCGAACGGCCCCTCGCAGGACAGGGTGAAGGTCGTGAACTCGGTGTGGCGTTCCCACTTCAGCCGGACCCCGTCCGCCTGGGCGCTGAAATGGGCGCTGTCGGCGGGCGGCATCGGGACGTTCCACAGGCGGCACAGCTCGACCAGCATCGTGTGGCCGGTGGGCTCCCCGTCCGCGGTCTCCAGCAGGGCGATGTGGAGCACCCGCGCGGGGGCCTCCACCGACAGGAACGGGCGGGCGTGCAGTTCCTGGTTCAGGAGCCCGCGCAGGGGGTGGCTCTGCTCCCCGGCGGCGTTGGCGGCGGAATTGCTGCCCGCCAGATGGACGTCCGTCATCACCCGCCTCCCTCGGTGCTGCCTTGTCCCGCCGTCACTCGGCGGCGAGGCGGGGAATGATCGACGGCGCAGGCGGGAGATCCTGCCAAAGGATCGCCCCGCCGGCCCCGGCGCCGCAGGCCGCGCCGATGAAGGCGGCGGAGGCTTCCGGCGCGTTCCGAGAAACGGTGGTGGCTTGCAGGCCGCCCAGTTCGCGCGCGCGCAGCGCGGCCGCCCGCAGTGTGGCGTTCAGCAGCGATTGCAGGTGTCCGTCCGCCATCAGCGTCGAAAGCCCCGCCTGGGTCGTTCCTCCCGGCGACGTGACGCCGGCGCGCAGGTCCGCGGCGGATTGCCCGGTCACCCGCAGCAGCTCCCCCGCGCCCTCGACGGTGGCGCGCGCCAGACGCTCCGCCACGTCCGGCGGCAGCCCCACCTCAAGCCCGGCGCGGGTGAGGCATTCCACGAGGTAGAAGACGTAAGCCGGTCCGGAGCCGGACAGGGCGGTTGCCGCATCCACCTGCGCCTCATCGGTCAGCCACTCAAGGCTGCCGATTCCGGTCAGCAGTTGGATCGCCTGTTCCAGCTGCGGAGGCGGGCAGTTCGGGTCCGGGATGGCGACCGTGGCGCCCCGGCCGACCGCCGCCGCCAGATTCGGCATGGCGCGAACGAAGGAGCCGGCCTTTGGAAACAGCGCGCGCAGATCGGCCAGCGTCTTGCCCGCCATGATCGACACGACTAGGCTGTCCCGCGAAAGACGCGCTTGGATGCCCCGCGCCGCCGCCTCCACCATCTGCGGCTTCACCGCGACGACGAGCACATCCACCGCCCCGTTTGCCACCGGCCCGGTCGCGGCCGTATCGAGGCGCACACCCGTCTCAGCCGCCACGCTCAGAAGCTCGGGCGATGGGTGCGGGTCGACGACGGTGATCTCGTCGGCCGACACCCCGGTGGACAGCCAGCCGCGCAGCAGGGCCAAGCCCATGCGCCCGGCGCCGAGAAGGAGGATTGCGTGACGGCGGGGCGTCGCCCCCGCGGACATCGTGCTGGCCATCGCACACCTCGACAAAATCGTTGGGGGGACAAAATCGTTGGGGGGACAAAAGCGCTGAGGGAAAGGGGCGCGCCCGCAGCGCGCCCCACCGGTTCGATTACGGGAAGAGGCCGCGCGTCCGTTTGGCGTCGCGCACCTTGGCCACGCCGATGGCCATCGCCGCGTCGCGGTTCGAAATGCGCTGGCGGGCGGCGCGCTCCGTCACCTGCTGGAAGACGCGGTCGAGGTGGGTGTAGAGGCGGTCGATCACCTCGTCCCGGCCCCAGAAGAACTGCTGGAGGTCCTGAACCCACTCGAAGTAGCTGACGATCACGCCGCCCGAATTGCACAGGATGTCGGGGATCACGATCAGGTCATCGCGACGCTCGGCCAGCACCTTGTCGGCTTCCGGCGTGGTCGGGCCGTTGGCGCCCTCGGCCAGGATGCGGCATTGCAGGCGATGCGCGTTCTCGCCGGTGATGACCTGCTCCATGGCCGCCGGCACGAGGATGTCGCAGGGCTGGAACAGCAGCTCGTCCGGATCGGTGGCGAGTTCGGTCGAGAAGCCGGCCAGCACCCCGTGCTGCGCGGTGTGGCGCAGCAGGGCCGGAATGTTCAGGCCCTTGGGATCGAAATAGGCGGCGGTGTGGTCGCTGACGCCCAGCACGCGGACGCCGCGCTCGTACAGCGCCTCGGCCGCGACGCCGCCGACGTTGCCGAAGCCCTGCACGATGGCCGTGGCCCGCGCCGCCGGAAGGCCGATTTGTTCGAGCGCCCGGCCGACCAGATGCACCACGCCCAGACCCGTCGCCTCGCGCCGCCCCTCGGTGCCGCCGACCGCGACCGGCTTGCCGGTGACGATCTCGGTCACCGTGCGGCCCTGCTTCATGGAATAGGTGTCCATGAACCAGGCCATGACCTGCTCGTTGGTGCCCATATCCGGCGCCATCACGTCGGTGTGGGAGCCGACGAAGGGGATCATCTCCTGCATGTAGCGGCGCGACAGGCTTTCCAGCTCGCGCCGGGAGAGCGACGCCGGGTCCACCGTCACGCCGCCCTTGGCGCCGCCGTAGGGCAACCCGGCGAGCGCGCATTTCCAGCTCATCCACACGGCCAGAGCCGCGACCTCGCCGATGTCCACGCTCTTGGAAAAGCGCGTGCCGCCCTTGGTCGGACCCAGCGTCAGGTGGTGCTGCACCCGGTAGCCCTGGAAGACGGCGATCGACCCGTCGTCGCGGTGGATCGGGCAGGATACCGTAACCGAACGCTTCGGATAAAGTATACGGTCGCGCTCATCTTCCGGAATGTCGAGATGGTCCGCGATCTTCGCGAACTGCTGCCGACACATTTCGAACACAGGCCCGGTATAGATCGTCACTTTCCCTACCGCTCGACTTGTTTCTTGAAAGCTCTTCCGCACCGATACCTTCTGGCGTCTTTCCGTGCGTGGCAAAACAAGCTTAGCGGCAAACCTTCCGGGCTTCCATAGTTGCTTTTGGAGTTTTTCCGTTATAAATCCGGCTTTTAATACTATAGATCGGAAAAATCACGGACCTCAACCAGACGTACCGGCGGATCCTCTCGATCCTCGGGGCGGATGCCGCACATCCGCCGTCGCCGTGTTCGCCAACGGCACCCACCAGCCGATCGTCCGGAAATGGAAGCCGGAGGCCAACGCCATCGACGGCGTGACGTTGAACGATGAATTCGTGAACTGACGGAGTTTTGACCTGGAGGACCGGGCGACCGCCGCCGTTGCGGCAGCGGTCGCCTTTCCCGCGATGCGGCGATGCCTATTCGGCCAGCATCGTCGCGACCGCGTCCACGGCCGCCGCGGCGTAGGGGCGGACCCGGCTGGGAATCTGCGACGGATGAATGTCCGGCCCAAGAATGCCGACGCCGACCGGCTTCATGAACTCCAGCTGAAGGTCGATCAGGCTTTTGATCACCGCCTGACCCATGACCAGCCCGTGGGAGGTCTCGCCGCGCTCGATGATGCCGAGGGCCGCCACGCCGGCGATGTCGTTCCGCTGCAGCAGGCGCTTCACCGCCAGCGGCGTTTCCATCGAGCCCGGCACCCAAATTTCGGCAACGATCTGGAGCTTGGCACGGGCCGCCGCATCGCGCGCCTCCGCCAGCATCGCCTCGGCTTCTTCCCGGTGGAACCGTCCGAGCACCAGCCCAATCTGCGCCATACTCTTCCCCTCGAAAACCCATGTGATCCGAACGCCGCCACTGTAGGCAAGCGCGAGCGATCCGAAAAGCGCCGAACGCTCCGCCTGCCGGCCTCCGCGTTCCGACCGCGGTGTACCGCACACGAAGCATTCCCTTCGACGCCGCGAATGGTTAGCCTGTGGCGCGATTTGCATGACTTGGTTCGGGCTTGGTTCGGGCGTGTTCCCGCTACAGGCCCGTCACAGGAAGGTGGAGTCCGCGATGGACAAGCTTCACGCGATGCGCGTCTTCGTCCGCGTCGTCGAGGCGAACAGCTTCTCGAAGGCCGCCGAGACGCTCGGCCTGCCGCGCGCCTCGGTCACCACGACGATCCAGAACCTGGAGGCGTCGCTGGGCGTGCGGCTGCTGCAACGGACCACGCGGCGGCTCAACCTGACATTGGATGGTGCCGCCTACCTGGAGGGCGCCACCCGCATCCTGTCGGACATCGACGAGATCGAATCCACCTTCACCAGCGCCCGCAAGACGCCGCGCGGCCGGCTGCGGGTGGACATGCCCGGCTCCATCGGGCGGCTGGTCATCATCCCCTCGATCCACGAATTCCACGCCAAATACCCGGACATCGACATCATGATCGGGCTGAGCGACCGGCCCATCGACCTGGTGCAGGAGGGGGTGGACTGCGTCATCCGCGTCGGCGTGCTGGCGGATTCCAGCCTGGTGGCGCGCCGCATCGGCGCCATGCAGCCGACCACCTGCGCCAGCCCGGCCTACCTCGCCAAGCACGGCGAGCCCGCGTCCATCGAGGATCTCGATCGGCATGTGGCGGTGAACTACTTCGGCAGCCGCTCCGGCCGCAGCGTCGAGATGTGCTTCCAGCGCGACGGCGACGTGGAGGAGGTCGCCATGAAAGGCGTGATCTCCGTCAACGACGCCGACGCCTACGTGACCTGCGGCCTGGAAGGTCTGGGCATTCTCCAGCCCGGCCGCTTCATGGTGCTGCCGCACCTGCGCAGTGGCGCCCTGCGCGAAATCCTGCGGGACTGGCGGCCGCCGCGCATCCCGATTTCCGCCGTCTACCCGCACAACCGCCACCTGTCGCCCAAGGTCCGCGTGTTCGTGGACTGGGTCGCCGAACTGTTCGAACGCTGCCCCCTGCTTCAGGGCGAGGACATCCCCGGCGACGTGTGCACGGAAAGTGCTGCCCCCGCCGAGCGCGAGACGACCTGCGACTGTGTGGTGTGAGGCCCCTCCGGATCCCGATTGTTCATTCCAGATGAATTCTGTTCCCGAAAGGGGCGTATTTATCCCAACACGGCGCTCGGTCACCATCCCCAGCATCGCACTGCGGGAGGGGCGCTTGGCGCCGGCCTGGGATGGATCGTTCGCACGCATCACTGAAGGTTGAGGACCGCGAGGTCCGGCTGCGGCTCTTCCGGCCGGCGGTGGATGGTCCCCTGCCCGGCGTGCTGTACTTCCACGGCGGCGGCTTCACCACCGGCTCGCTCGACGAGGCGGAGGTGCCGGCCGCGGCGCTGGCCGAGGGCATTCCGGCGCTGGTGGTGGCCGTGGGCTACGCGCTCGCCCCCACCCACCCCTTCCCCGCCGCCGTCGAGGACGCGCACGCCGCCGCGCGGTGGTTGGCGGATCAGGTCAGCGCGCTGGGCGTCGCCGGTCACGATGCCGGCGGGCACGTCGCCGCCTCCCTCACCTTTCTCGCCCGCGACCGCGGCGGGCCGGACATCGCCGCGCAGGCGCTGCTCGGCCCGATGCTGGATCCCAGCCTGACGCGGGCGGGGGATGAACGGGCGCTCGGCTCCGACGTCACGGTGGCGGAGTGCGCCCGGTGCTACCGCGCCTACCTGCCCGAGGCGGCGTTGCGCCTGCATCCCTACGCCGCCCCGCTGGAATCGCGCCGGCTCGGCCGGCTGCCGCCGATCCTCATCGCCACGGCGCAGAAAGACGTGCTGCGGCCCGAGGCCGAGAACTACGCCGCCCGGTTGATCGACGCCGGGGTGCCGACCGAGGTCACGCGCTTCGCCGGCGTTTCCCACGCGGCGCTTGCCCGCCACCCGCCGGCCCTCGCGGCCGTCTCCGACTTCTTCCGGCGCCGCTTGTCCGGCGCCCGCTCCCTCCATCCGAGCCACAGGTAAAGTCATGTCCAGGTCCCGCAAGACACTCGCTCTTCTTCTCGCGGCCGGCGTGTCGGTGGCCGCCGTTGCCGGCGTCGTCACCACGCGCAGCCCGGCCGAGGCCCAGACGGCCCAGGCTCAGACCGCCGCCGCCGCGCCGCCGCCGGCCGAGGTGGACGTCGCCACCGTGCTCGCCCGCCCGGTCGTCGACTGGCAGTCCTACTCCGGCCGGCTGGAGGCGGTGGACCGCGTGGACATCCGCCCGCAGGTCCCCGGGACCATCGTCGCCGTCCATTTCCGCAACGGCGCCCTGGTCCGCCAGGGCGACGTGCTGTTCACCATCGACCCGCGCCCCTACGAGGCCGAGGTGGCGCGCGCCGAGGCGCAGGTGGCCGCCGCGCAGGCGCGCGTGCGCCTCACGGCGTCCGACCTCGACCGCGCGCAGAAGCTGGTGCGCGACGACACCATCTCGCGCAGCGCCATGGACCAGAAGGACAACGCCGCCCGCGAGGCCGCCGCCAACCTGAAGGCGGCGCAGGCGGCGCTGGAACTGGCGCGGCTGAACCTGGGCTACACCCGCGTCACCGCCCCGGTGTCCGGCCGCGTGTCGCGGGCGGAGCGGACGGTCGGCAACGTGGTGGCCGCCGGTGCGGCGGCGGAGCCGCTGACCACGCTGGTTTCGGTGTCGCCGATCTACGCGTCCTTCGACGTGGACGAGCAGACCTACCTGCGCCACATCGCGCCGGTGAAGGATTCCGGCGACATCCCCGTCCGCCTCGGTCTCGCCAACGAGGACGGGCACCCGCGCGCCGGCACGGTGGAGCATGTGGACAACCGGCTGGACAGCGTGTCCGGCACCATCCGCGTGCGCGCCAAGTTCGACAACCCGGACGGCCTGCTGGTCCCCGGCCTGTACGCCCGCATCCGGGTCGGCGGCACCACGCCCTACGACGCGCTGCTGGTGGACGACCGCGCCATCGGCACCGACCAGGACAAGAAGTTCGTTCTCGCCGTGACGCCGGAGAACGTGGTGGAGTACCGGCCGGTGAAGCTCGGCGCGCTCCAGAACGGGCTGCGGGTGGTGACGGCGGGCCTGTCGGCGGGCGAGCGCGTGGTGGTCAACGGCCTCCAGCGCGCCCGGCCGGGCATGACGGTCGCCCCGAAGACGGTCGCCATGGCCCCCGGTGAGTTCCGGGACGAAAAGACCCAGACGGCGCAGCGTTAAAACCCTAACAGCGTGCCCCCTCCCCATCCCTCCCCCGCCGTTGGCGGTGGAGGGGGCAGGACCCTTGCCGGCGTTCGGCGGCAGTCCCCTCCACCGCACAGCGGGGGAGGGCTAGGGAGGGGGCATCCCTTCGGAGAGCCCTCATGAACATCTCCAAATTCTTCATCGACCGGCCGATCTTCGCGGGCGTGCTGTCGGTGGCGCTGTTCCTGGCGGGGGCGATCGCGCTGTTCCGCCTGCCGATTTCCGAATACCCGGAAGTCGTGCCGCCCTCCGTCGTCGTGCGCGCCCAGTTCCCCGGCGCCAACCCCAAGGTCATCGCGGAGACCGTCGCCTCCCCGCTGGAGGAGCAGATCAACGGCGTGGAGAACATGCTGTACATGCAGTCGCAGGCGAACAGCGACGGCAACATGGCGCTGACCGTCACCTTCCGGCTGGGCACCGACCCGGACAAGGCGCAGCAGCTGGTGCAGAACCGCGTGGCGCAGGCCATGCCGCGCCTGCCGGCCGACGTGCAGCGCCTGGGTGTGACGACGGTGAAAAGCTCCCCCACCCTGACCATGGTGGTGCACGTCCTGTCGCCCAGCGACCGCTACGACATGACGTACCTGCGCAACTACGCCATCCTGAACGTCAAGGACCGGCTGACCCGCATCGCGGGGGTGGGCGAGGTGCAGGTGTGGGGTGCCGGCGACTACGCCATGCGGGTCTGGCTCGATCCGTCCAAAGTGGCGCAGCGCGGGCTGACCGCCACCGACGTGGTGACGGCCATCCGCGAGCAGAACGTGCAGGTGGCGGCGGGCGTCATCGGCGCCTCCCCCACCCTGCCCGACGTGCCGCTCCAGCTGTCCATCAACGCGCGCGGCCGGCTGAAGACGGCGGAGGAGTTCGGCGACATCGTGCTGAAGACCGGCGCCGACGGCGGCGTCACGCGCCTGCGCGACGTGGCGCGGGTGGAGCTGGCGGCGGCGCAGTACGGGCTGCGCTCGCTGCTCGACAACAAGCCGGCGGTGGCGCTGGGCATCAACCAGACGCCGGACGCCAACGCGCTCGCCATCTCCGACGAGGTGCGCAAGGTGATGGCGGAGCTGAAGGCCGACATGCCCGACGGCGTCGACTACTCCATCGTCTACGACCCGACGCAGTTCGTCCGCTCCAGCATCGAGGCGGTGGTGCACACGCTTCTGGAAGCCGTGGCGCTGGTCGTGCTGGTGGTGATCGTCTTTTTGCAGACCTGGCGCGCCTCGGTCATTCCGCTGCTGGCGGTGCCGATCTCCATCGTCGGCACCTTCTCGCTGATGCTGGCCTTCGGCTTCTCCATCAACGCGCTGTCGCTGTTCGGCATGGTGCTGGCGATCGGCATCGTCGTGGACGACGCCATCGTCGTGGTGGAGAATGTGGAGCGCAACATCGCCGCCGGCCTGTCGGCGCGCGACGCCACCGTGCGCGCCATGCAGGAGGTCAGCGGCCCGATCATCGCCATCGCGCTGACGCTGGTCGCCGTCTTCGTGCCGCTGGCCGCCATGACCGGCCTGACGGGCGAGTTCTACAAGCAGTTCGCGATGACCATCGCGATCTCCACGGTCATCTCCGCCTTCAATTCGCTGACGCTGTCGCCGGCCCTGTCGGCGGTGCTGCTGCGCGGTCACGACGAGCCGCAGGACTGGCTGACCCGCGCCATGAACCGGCTGTTCGGCGGCTTCTTCCGGCTGTTCAACCGGGCCTTCCAGCGGTCCGGAGAGGGCTATGGCCGCGGCGTGGCCGGGGTGGTGCGGCACAAGGGGGCCATTCTGGCGGTCTACGCCCTGCTGATTGGGGCGGCGGTGCTGCTGGGCCGCGCCGTGCCCACGGGCTTCGTACCCATGCAGGATAAGGAATACCTGATCAGCTTCGCGCAGCTTCCCAACGGCGCCTCGCTCGACCGGACCGAGGCGGTGATCCGCGAGATGACCGACATGGCGCTGAGCCGCCCCGGCGTGCAGAGCGCGGTGGCCTTCCCCGGCCTGTCGGTCAACGGCTTCACCAACAGCTCCAGCGCCGGCATCGTGTTCGTGACGCTGAAGCCTTATGCGGAGCGCGGGGACAGCGGCCTGACGGCCAACGCCATCGCCATGGACCTGCAAAAGCGCTACGCCGGCATCAAGGAGGCCTTCGTCGCCGTCTTCCCGCCGCCGCCCGTGATGGGGCTGGGCCAGCTCGGCGGCTTCAAGATGCAGCTGGAGGACCGCGGCAATCTCGGCTACGAGGCGCTGAGCGACGCCGTGGCCGCCTTCACCAAGCGCGCCGCGCAGACGCCGGAGCTGGGGCCGAGCTTCTCCGCCTATCAGATCAACGTGCCGCAGCTCGACGTCGACCTCGACCGGGTGAAGGCCAAGCAGCTGGGCGTGTCGGTGAACGACGTGTTCGACACCATGCAGATCTATCTCGGCTCCCTGTATGTGAACGACTTCAACGCCTTCGGCCGTGTCTATCAGGTGCGGGTGCAGGCCGACGCGCCGTTCCGCGCCCAGGCCGACGACATCGGCCTGCTGAAGACCCGCAACGCGCAGGGCACCATGGTGCCGCTGTCCTCGCTGGTGACCGTCAACCCGAGCTACGGGCCGGAGATGGTCGTGCGCTACAACGGCTACACCGCCGCCGACATCAACGGCGGCCCGGCGCCCGGCTATTCCTCCGGTCAGGCCGAGGCGGCGGCGGAGCGCATCGCGGCGGAGGTGCTGCCGCGCGGCGTGAAGCTGGAATGGACCGACCTGACCTACCAGAAGATCCTGGTCGGCAACGCGGGGCTGTGGGTGTTCCCGATCAGCGTGCTGCTGGTCTTCCTGGTGCTGGCCGCGCAGTACGAAAGCCTGACGCTGCCGCTGGCCATCCTGCTGATCGTGCCGATGAGCGTGCTGTCGGCGCTGGCCGGCGTGTGGCTGACCGGCGGCGACAACAACATCTTCACGCAGATCGGCTTCATGGTGCTGGTCGGCCTGTCGGCGAAGAACGCCATCCTGATCGTCGAGTTCGCCCGCGAGCTGGAGCAGCAGGGCCGCACCGCCGTGCAGGCCGCCATCGAGGCGAGCCGGCTGCGCCTGCGCCCCATCCTGATGACCTCCATCGCCTTCATCATGGGCGTGGTGCCGCTGGTGACCTCCACCGGTGCGGGGTCGGAGATGCGTCACGCCATGGGCGTGGCGGTGTTCTCCGGCATGATCGGCGTGACGCTGTTCGGGCTGGTGCTGACGCCGGTGTTCTACGTGCTGCTGCGCCGTCTGGCGGGCGCCGGCCGGCAGACGGCCGGGGCGCTCCCGCACGCCGCTGCTCACCCGGCGGAGTGAGCGACACGGAAACGGCGCGCGATGGCGCGCCGTCTCGCGCGAAAGAGGTATTCATCCCTGCCGTTTCGTCTATTTGACGAAAAACCGATTGCTTGCGATCCTCGCAATCGGCACGTCGCCATGAACAGCAGCGTGGGGAGGATGCATGCCGAAGAAGAAGTCAGCCGCGCCGGGCGCCCAGCCGGCGGGCGGGTACGGGACCCGCAATCTCATGCCGACCACCGCCGTCGTGGTCACGGCCGGCCCCGGCGTGCGCGCCGGAACCCCGGTCTCGGTCGATGGCGAGCCGGGCTTCCTGGCCGTGGGACGGCCGGGGATCGTCGAGGTGGGCATGCACCGCTTCGCGGTCAGCGACGGCGACGTCCGCCGCAGCGCCCGGCGTCCCTGCCCGCCGGGGCGCACGCTGGACGATCCTTTCCCCATCGACCTTTCCCAGGCGTGGCTGCCGGCCGAGCCGGCGCCGCTGGCGCCGACGGGCGTCACGCCGAAGGTGCGGTCGCTGCGTCCCCAGTCGGAAACGTCCTTCTCGGTGTCGCACGGCGCCCGGCCCGAGGCGGAGACCATCGTCTACATCCACGGCATCGGCAACAAGCCGCCGGCTTCGGTGCTGAAGTGCCAGTGGGACATGGCGCTGTTCGGCACCCGGCTGGGCGACCGCAGCCGCATGGCCTATTGGGTCAATCGCGATTTCTACCCCGTGCCGGAGGACGCCGGCTGCGAGGACAAGGACAGCGTCGCCATCGAGGACGACGAGGCCAGCTCCGCCGCCATCATGGCGCTGGCGGGCCGCGAGGGGCCGCAGGCCCTTGATGAGCGTGAGCATGAAGCGCTGGCCCGCGAGATCGGTAGCCTGACCCGGAACGAGGACGAACGCGCCTGGCTCGGCAGCCTCGCCCGCCGCATGCGGCAGGCGGCCGACGTGGACGAGGAGGCGATCCGCACCCATCGGGACCTGCTGATGTCCCACATCCCGCAAGCGCTCCGCGCTCCGGAGGACCGATACGCCGCCGCCCTCGCCGCACGCGACATGGAGCGGATCGCGCAGGGCTATTCCAGCCGGGTGCTGCCGCTTCCCGCCTTCATGCGGCGGCTCGTCACGTCGCGCATCACGCGCGCCTTCCTGCGCGACGTGCACGAGTTCTTCTATGTCCCGGAACGGCGCGCGGTCATGACGCAGAGCCTCGTGGACCGGTTGAACGCCGGCGGCGGCCCCTTCGTGGTGATCGCCCACAGCCAGGGCTCGATGATCGCCTACGAGGTGCTGCGCCAGCTGAAGAAAAGCGATTGCGACGTCCGCCTGTTCGTCACCATCGGCTCGCCGCTCGGGCTTCAGGAGGTGCAGGACGTCTTCCGGCAATGGGACCCGCAAGGTCTGCGCGTGCCGGCCTGCGTGGACCGCTGGGTCAACGTCGCCGACCGGCTGGACCCCGTGGCCTTCGACAGCGACCTTTCCGACGACGTGACGGCGCGGGCCGGCGGGCCGGCGGTCGAGAATGTGGCGGGCTGGGGCCTGAACGAGGATTCGCCGCGCCATCCGCATTCCGGCACCGGCTATCTGCGCACCCGCGCGGTCCAGGACGCCGTGCGCGCGGCGGTGGGCGGCGGCTTCGCCCAGCCGGTGGCGCGCGCGGTGATCGCCCGCGATCTGGTGGAAGGGATGGAGGATTCCCTGCCGGACGCCCCGCACCGCGTCCTCATCCAGCTGTCCGAGGACGCGTGGTCCACCGGGGCGCCGCGCGACCTCGGGGAGACCAGCCGCCAACTGGTCGAGGAAATCCGGGACATGGCCAGGAGCCGGTCGAACGGCCTGCCCAAGGACCCGCCCGTCGACGCGCTGCGGCGCTACGTCTCCGCCGAACTGACCCGTGCGGAGATCGAGCGGCTGCGCACCCGTTTCGCCGACCTGGACATCCAGCGGATCTGGCGCAACGCGCAGAAGCGGGCGCTGCTGCACGCCTCGGCCAGCACCGTGCAGGCCCGCACCGCCAACATGGGCTATCAGGCGCTGGGCCAGGACATCGGCTGGGCGGTGGTGGACACCGGCATTGCGGGCGACCACCCGCATTTCCAGACGCACCGCAACGTCGTTCAGCAATGGGACTGCACGGTGCCCGGCCAGCCCATCGCCATCAACCCGGGCACGCCCCATTTCGACCGGCTGGACGGCAACGGCCACGGCACGCACGTCGCCGGCATCATCGCGGGCGGCATGGACGGCGTGGCCCTGAACGGCCGCGCGGAGCAGTTCCACGGCATCGCCCCGCGCACCCGGCTGTACGGCTTCAAGGTGCTGGACGACCAGGGCTTCGGCCAGGATTCCTGGATCATCAAGGCGCTCGACCAGATCGCCGAGATCAACGAGCGGTCCAGCCGCCCGGTCATCCACGGCGTCAACCTCAGCCTGGGCGGCAACTTCGACCCCAGCGTCTACGGCGTCGGCCACACCCCGCTGTGCCAGGAGCTGCGCCGGCTGTGGGGCCAGGGCGTGGTGGTCTGCCTCGCGGCGGGCAACGAGGGATACGCGCTGCTCCAGGGGGAATCCGGGCTGATCCAGGCCAATCTCGACCTGTCCATCGGCGACCCGGCGAACCTGGAGGAGGCCATCGCCGTGGGCTCGGTGCACAAGACCAACCCGCACACCTACGGCGTGTCCTATTTCTCGTCGCGCGGCCCGACCGCCGACGGCCGTCCGAAGCCGGATCTCGTGGCGCCGGGCGAGCAGATCCTGTCGGCGTGGCACGACTATCCCCGTGGAACGTGGCAGCCCAGGGCGGATGATCTCTACGTGCAGATGAGCGGGACCAGCATGGCGGCGCCGCACGTCTCCGGCGTGATCGCCGCCTTCCTCTCGGTCCGGCGGGAGTTCATCGGCTATCCCGACCGGGTGAAGCGCATCCTGCTCGACAACTGCACCAGCCTCAACCGGGAGAGCTATTTCCAGGGCGCCGGAATGCCCAATCTGGTCAAGATGCTGGCCAACACCTGACGCCGGGGCCGGCGCGGGTACGGCGCGGCCGGCGCCGTACCCGTTCGCCGCTCAGCTCGCCTTGGCGCGCTTCTGCGCCTCGGCCCAGGCCCCAAGGCGGTCGCAGGCGCCCTGCGCCAGCGCCTGCCCCGGCCACGGCCCGCTTCCCGAAGCCGCCGGGCCTTCCGGCCCCCGGCCGTTGAGCTGCCGGACGAGATCCTGATACTGGGCCGAGGCGCGCAGCATGGCCGACCCCATGTCCAGAAGGCTGTCCACCACCGGATCCTCCAGGTGCCAGTTCGTTCCGATGCTCTGGAAGTCGCGGCGGCAGCGGTCGTCGCGGATCAGGTCGAAATCCACCGTGACGACGGTGACCTTCACCGGCTTTTCCCGACCCGCGAGGCTGGCGGCCACCTGCGGGAGCAGGTCGAGCTGGGCCTGAAGCCCCCCGGTCCGCCCGTCGATCGCCGCGTCGATGGACGTGGTCAGCATCGAGACCACCCCCGGCGTCGCGGTGTGGGAGTCGCGGTCGCTGTAGGATTGCGAGCGGCTGTTGACGACGATGAAGACCAGTTCCCGGATCGGGCCGTTGTTGATGCGGCCGCCGAAGCCGTCCACGCCCGCGGCGCTCACCATCCGCAACGGCTCGCCCAGCCCGAGATTGTCGGCGATGCCGCCGTCCAGCAGGTGCACGTAGCGCTTGCCGCTCGCCGGGGCGATCATCTCCTTCCGGCGCAGCGCCGGGCCGCGGCGCGCCAGTTCCAGCCCGCTCATCCCGACGAACAGCGCGTCGGACGCCTGCCGGCGCACGCCGTCGCCGGCGTCGGGGAACGAATGGAGGTCGTCGCCCACGTCCTCCACGACGTGGGAGATCCGGTCGGTCCATTCCGCGCCGCCGCGGGCCTTGCAGCCCGAGGGGTCCGTGTTGTAGTTGCGCAGCATGATCGGGGTCATGCCGACCGGGAATGCGGCCGAGGCGGCGACCGCGTCGGCCAGCCGGAACTGCGACAGGTCGGAGCAGAGCAGGTCGAACTGGCTCTGGGTGAAGGGGAAGGACAGGCCGCTGCTCATGTCTGCGGCGTTCAGCACCAGATAGGGCCGGCGGTCGCGGTCCCCGGCGGCGAGCAGGTCGGCGTAGCGGGCGCCGTGCAGGACCTCGCGGTCCAGCATGTCCACCAGCAGGTCGGTGCGCTGCCCATCCAGCAGGATGTAGCCGGCCTCGTTCACCGGGTTCAGCACGCCCAGGACGATCTCGCCCATGCCGTTGTGGCGCAGGAAGCCGCGCTCGAACGCGTCGAATCCCGTCGGGCCGTGCAGCGCGAAGTTGGCCGCCGTGACGCTGCCGCCCGACACGGAGGAGACGAGATCCACCTCGTCCGTCAGCCGGCGCGGGCGCCCGGCCCTGTCGGTGAATTCCGTCGCCGCCAGTTCCCGCAGCACCCCCTGCGCCAGCGCCGCGGCGCGCGTTCCGCCGCCGGAGAAGGTCAGGATGATGTGGCGGTCGGGAAGCGCCTCGCCGTCGCGCGACCAGGGCCGGTAGTCCTGCGCCGGCCGGAAATTCTGGTCGGTGATGGGGACGTTGCGTTCCTTGCTGGCGCACCCCGCCAGCAGGAGGCCGGCCGCGAGGGCGGCGCCCCAGGCTGCATGCTTCATATTCTTCCCCCCTTCCGTCGTGGTTCGGCGTCACGAGGCCGGCGACGGGTACCGGCAGCGCAGCGCGTTGGGTCCGAACACGGTGCCCACCAGCAGCGCCTCGCGCCCGCCGCGCCCGTCCCGGTAGGGTGCGGCGACGCTGATGGCCGGGGCCGCGCCGGTGTCGTCGCGGTGGATTTCGGTGACCTTGGGATCGGCGGTCGAGGCACCGGCGACGCGCAGGATCTGCCCCGGCGCGCTCCAGCCCGGGAAAAAGGCGTGGAGAAGGAAGCCGGTCGCGCTCGGATGGCCGGCCACCAGCAGCTCGTCCCCCGCAGCGATCTCGATGTTGTCGAGCCTCGTGCCCGTGGCCACGGGGGGCAGCGGCTCCAGCCGGTCGGGGGTCGCGGGATCGACGCGGTAACGGCGCAGCAGCCCGTCCGCCGACGAGCTGACGAAGAGGATGCCGCTGCGGGAATCCAGCGCGATCCCATTCGCCAGCGGGACGCGTTCGGTGAGCGGGGTGAATTGCCCCCCGTCGTAACGGGCGACGAAGCCGCGAAGCCCGAAGAGGGCCTCCGCCAACTGGCCGGCGGTTGACGGGCTGCCGGCCAGGTTGGTGACGTAGAAGCTGCGCGGCCCGGTCGCCACGAGGTCGTTCGGGCTGGGCATGCGCTCGGCGTCGATGATGGAATCGCCGTCGCGCGACAGCGTGCCATCCTCGGCGATCCGGAACACCTCGACCGCGCTGGCGCCCGCCGGCTGGCCGGTGCGGGCGAGTTCGGCGGGCAGCGGCCGGTGGTTGATGACGAACAGGCGGCGCTCCGCGCCGGTGCCGTGGACGCTGATGCCGTGCGGTTCGAAATCGGCCGTGGAGAAGGGCGCGGGCGTCACGTCCACCAGTTCCGGCGGCTCTTTGGCCAGATCGACGCGGTACAGATGGCCGATGCGCCGGTCTCCGGCCGCAGGCTCCCGCCGGTGGCTCTTGGCCCAGCGGTCCGTCGAGGACACGTAGGCCATGGCAGCGCGTCCGTCCGCCGCGGGCAGCACCGCCACGTCCTCCGCACCAGGGGAGCCGCCTGGGGAGCCGCCGCCGCCGGCCACCGGCAGGGGCGCGCAGGTCAGGCCGGCGTCCTCCCGGACCGCGCTGCCGGACGGCGGCATCAGGACGCAGCCCGCAACCCCGGCGGCGGCCAGCAGGACCGGAACGCTCCGCGCCGGACCGGTTGTCCCCCCGCCCTTTCCGAAACCCGCCATCGCCGTTCCTCCGCCAAGGGTTTTACGCCCAAGGGTTTTACGCCGAAACGAGTCGCCAAATCCGGCATCCCGCCACGCGTCACACCAGCATGACGAGCATTGCCGAGAAGAAAATCCCGGTCAAAAGGATTCTTGGGCCTAGGCCGAAGGTGCGTGCCTGCGGTTCTCCCAACGCCCCGAAAAGGTCACAGCGGTGCTTTCCGGAAAAGGACTTGCAGCCCTTCCCGACGATGGCCATATGCCCGTTCAGTCGTCAACAACCGAAAGGAGGTGATCCCGTGTCTCATTGTCTTTCTCTGCTGCCGTCGGACGCCGTGACCGGGTTCTCCTTCGTTGCGAAGGGTTCCCTCGTCTGATACGGCCGGAAAATGATCACTTCCATCATTTTCCGACCGTGAAACCCGGCAGATCAATGCTTTAGCATTGATCGAGAGGGGCATACCGACGGCATCTTCAGGTGCCGTCGGTATGACAAGGACGCACCGTGGTCCGATGGATTGCGGATTGACAATGGAAGGGCTGCCGGAAACGGCGGCCCTTCTTTGTTTTTCGGCCTGCCGGGGCGGCACCCTTTCGATCTCGAAAGCAACCGTTGCGCGGCATGCGCCATGGTAGAGCAACCCCTGACCGTGCCCCTCCGTGCGTGGGCGATCGGAACGGAAGAATCCCCAGCCGACACCGTCAGGCCGCCTCCGTCCACCGCGCCGACGCCCCCGCATACACGATTATGATGTGCGGGTGAGCCTCACCACCACGTTTGATACTTTCGAACGACCGGACTGCAATCCCGTTGACAGCGGGAAGCGCGTCGGTCAAACACGATATCAATGCACAACCGCCAGCACGCCGCTGAAGGCGAGTACATTGCGGCTCGTATTCTGGTGGTCCGGATCAGCAGTTCCTGACCGCGACTGAAAAGCCTGTGAAATTTTTTCGGAATACTGGCGGCATAGCTGAACGCATCGCCGTCATCGGCGGAGGAGCCCAAGATGCTTGGCAATTTTTCTCAGCACGCGGCGGATTATCTCCTTTTTCTAATGGTCATCACCACGTCCTTGTTTGCCCTGCCGATCTTCGTGGCACCCCTGACGTGGGCGCGGTTGATGATGTGGCGTGTTCCGGACGACCGTGACCTTGCCGTGTACTTCGGCCGGTGCCTCGGCGCTTTCATCCTGATCGTCGAGCTTCTGATGCTGCGGGCGGTGACGACGGGGACTGGTCTCAGCTACGTGTTCGACGTCCTGTTCTGCGTCTACGGCTTCATGCTGATCATCCACATCCACGGCGCGATCCGTCGCATCCAGCCCATCACCGAAACGCTGGAGATCGGGCTTTGGGCGGTTCTGCTGCTGCTGAACACCTGGTTCTACCCGGCTCCCTCGCTGACGCTTTAGCCGCTGGCCGACGGCGTCGACGCGGTGCTGAACGGATAAGCGAAAGGGAGCGCCATGAAGCGGATTTTGCCCGTCCTCGCCACGCTCGCCGTCTGGCCGGGGGTGATCAATGCCCAGACCAGCCCTGACGTCCAAACCACCGAACGTGCCACCAGCGATCTCAGCTACGAATCCTACATCGAGTCCGACAAGAGGTTTAAGTGCCTCTACGGGTACGCGGCCTCCAAGACCGGGGACCATGTGGCGGCGGCGCGGATCTTCGAGGACTGCATCCGGCGCTGGAACGACGTCTATTCGATGATCTGGCTGGCGGATCTGTATGAATCCGGCTTAGGCGTGCCGAAGGATTCGCAGTACGCCACAGACCTGATGCGTCGCGGCGCCGAACTGCACGATGAGGCGGGCTATTCCACCCTCGCCCGCTTCCATTACGGGGTCGCCTTGTACGAGGGGCATGGGGTGGACAAGGACAGCGCGGCCGGGCTGCGCTGGCTGCGCCAGGCCGCTTCGGAAAATCTGAAGGAAGCGCAGGAGTATCTGGACAGGATCGGCGCGCCTTCGCGCTGACGACGGACGGGTGGTCCGGACGGCAACGGAACGGAGCTTGCCGGCATCACAGATCGAAGCGCTGCTCGACGGCAAAGCGGATCAGCTCGCGCGTGTTCTTCAGGGCGAGCTTGTCCTTCATCTGGGTGCAGGTGTTCGCCACGGTCTTGTAGCTGATCCCCAGGCGCTCGGCGATGTCACCCAGAACCAGCCCCTGCCCCAGCAGGCGCAGCACGTCCAGTTCGCGCGGAGTCAGCGCGGGGCGACGGCCCGGCCCATGGTTCATCACCGCCAATTCCCGCGCCATGGAATGGCTGAGATAGACCTCGCCGGCCAGCACCGCCTCGATCGCCACGATCAGCTCTTCGGGCGCGTCGTTCTTGGTCAGGTAGCCTTTCGCCCCGGCCTGAAGCGCCCGCGCCACGAGGATCGGGTCGTCGTGCATGCTGAAGATCAGCACCCGGCAGCCGGGATCCCGCTCCAGGAGCCCGCGCAGGACCTCCAGCCCGCCCATCCCCGGCAGGCCGAGATCGAGGACGACCACGTCCGGGCGCCGCTCGCCGTATCGGGCGAACGCCTCCTCGGCCGTGGTGGCGTCGAGCACATCGTAGTCGCCGCCCCTGGACAGCAGGCGCCGGCAGCCGGCGATGACGATCCGGTGATCGTCGACGATGAGAACCGATCTCATGGCGTCACCGCTCCCCACAGGCGGTCTCGAACCGCATCGCGCTGGACTGTATGCCGGTGATGGGGGCGCCGGTGGGAATGACGGCGCGGACCACCGTGCCGCCGCCTTCGGACGGGCGGACGGTCAGGCTGCCCGCCAGGGCGTGCACACGCTCCGTCATCCCCGGGATTCCGAAGCCGCCGAGTGCGGAAGGCCCGGCGCTTCCCTGCCCGCCATGCTCGCTACGCCCGTCATCGCGCACCGACACCACGACGCATTCCCCGCCGGCCTCGGCCCGGCGCTCCGCCGACACGGCGATTTCCTGCGGACCGGCATGCCGGACGGCGTTCATGATGGCCTCCTGGATCACGCGGTAGACCGTCAGGCGGACCGGATCGCTGAGGTCGTCCAGCGGGCCGTGCAGGTCCAGACGCCACGCGATGTCGGGCTTCTGGCGCCGCCAGCGGTCGACCTCGTCGCGCAGGACGTCGCTCAGCGGAAGATGGTCCAGCACCGCCGGCCTCAGGCGTCCGAGCACGCGCCGGCTCAGCTGGTGGATGCTTTCGATGGCGGTCATCATCGCCTCGCCGCGTTCGTCGATCTGGTCCGGCGGCACCGCCTCCGGGCTGCGCGCCAGCTTGAGCAGCTCGCGCGCGTCGATCTTCAGGGCGAACAGGGACGGCCCCAGCTCGTCGTGGATGTCGCGGGCCAGCTCGCGCCGTTCCCGGTCCTCCACTTCCACGAGCTGGACGGCGAGGCGCCGGTTGTCGGACTGGGTGCGGGCCAGGCTGTCGCCCAGCGCGCGGATGCCGGCGGCGATCGGCGCCAGCTCCGGCACGGCGACCTGGGCGAGCTTGACGCCGAAGTCGCCGCGCTCCATGCGGGCCAGTTCGCGTTCGAACAGGCGCAACGGCCGCAACGCCTGCCCCACCGCCAAGGCCAGGAGAATCAGAAGCCCGGCCGACAGCACGGCGGCGCAGGCACCGAGATCGCGCACCGTCTCCCACACCTCCGCCGCCTCGTCCCAGGGTTCGGCCACCACGGCATAAGCCGCCGCCTCCCCGTTGGACGGCGGCAGGTCGATGCGGCGCGTCTGCGGCTGGGCGCCGATCAGGGCGGCGAACCAGCCCGGCACGTCGTCGCGCGCGCCGGAGGCGCCCGTCTCGCCGATCACCGCGCCGGAGCGGTCGAGCAGCCGGATCTGGACATGGCGCAGCTTGCGGGCGGGGACCAGAAGGGCGGACAGGGCGGCGACGTGCTCCGCCGGCGGGCGGTTGCGCAGGTCCGACGCGGCGGCGAGCCCGGAGGGGCCGACCAGCAGGCCGGCAAGGTCGAGGACTGATTCCATCTCGGCGTGAACGCGCTCGCGCGCATCGGCGATGATGACGCCGCTGCCGGCCCCGGCGAACAGCAGCAGGAACAGCGCGAACAGGGCGATCAACCGCCGCTTCAGGGACATGGTGTCAGCGTCATGCAAGCCTCCCGCGGCCGGCATGATAAAGCGCGGACGGTCGCCGGGCCATGATGCTTTGGAACCGCTTCCAAGTGATTTTCTCGAACAACCGCAACGAATTGCCGATTTTTCCCGGTTCAGGGCCGGGAATTCCTGGACGGTGCACGGGCAATGTTTCGTGCGCCCAATGGGCAACTGGCCGCTGGGGCGGGGCGCCGATCAAATACGGAAAATTTGGCCATGGGGGAAACATGCGACGCCGTGCGTTGGGAGCCTGGGTGATCGGCTCCTGCTCTATGGGGATTGGGATTGCCTTGGCGGCGGAGCCGGTGTCGCCAGCACCGGTGATATTGGCGCCCGTAAACGTCACCACCACGCCGCTGGTCGGGCCGGGGATCGAGGCGGACGCCGTGCCGGCCAACGTGACCAGCCTGACCAAGGACGACCTGTCGGAGCGCGGCGTGCCCGACCTGACCGGCACGCTGGAACGCCGGGTGCCGAGCGTGAACCTGAACGAGGCGCAGAACAACCCGTTCCAGCCGGACCTGCAATTCCGCGGCTTCACCGCCTCTCCCCTGGTCGGCAACGCGCAGGGGCTGGCGGCCTACCAGAACGGCGTGCGCGTCAACGAGCTGTTCGGCGACACCGTCAACCTCGACCTGATCCCCGACATCGCCATCGCCGACATGGACGTGGTGTCCAACACCCCGGCCTTCGGGCTGAACGCGCTGGGCGGCGCGCTGAACATCCGGATGAAGGACGGCTTCACCAGCCAGGGCGGGCAGATCGTCCTGCAAGGCGGTTCCTTCGGCCGGCGCCAGGGCGCCTTCGAGTATGGGCGGCAGGTCGGCAACGTCGCCGGCTACATCGCCGGGCAGGCGCTGCACGAGGACGGCTGGCGCGAGCATTCGCCCTCCACCCTGCGTCAGGTCTACGGCGACATCGGGGTGCGCGGCAGCCACGGGCAGCTCAACCTCAACCTGACCGCCGCCGACAACGACCTGACCGGCAACGGCCCGGCGCCGGTCCAGCTGGTGGCGGCGGCGCGCTCGCACGTCTTCACCCATCCGGACGAGACGCGCAACCGGCTGGTCATGCCGACGGTCCGCGCCGACTATCAGGTCAGCGACACGCTGTCCCTCCAGGGCACCGCCTACCTGCGCCATTACGAGCGCAAGACCCTGAACGGCGACACGGTGGACGCCGAAGGCTGCACGCTGACCGACCGCAACCGCGACGGCATCGACGACCGCACCGGGGAGCCGACGGCAAGGCGCCGCGGGCGGCTCTGCCTGAACGACACCGGCCCGATCCTCTACGACAGCCAAGGTCGCCCGATCGCCGATTTCCTGAACGACGCGCGCGGCGGCGTGCTGAACCGGACGAACACCACCACCACGTCGGGCGGCGGCACGCTCCAGGGCACGTTCCAGCAGCCGGTGTTCGGTCATCAGAACTTCCTGGTCGCCGGGGCCAGCCTGGACTACGGCGTGACACGCTTTAACGCCAGTTCGGAACTCGGCACCCTGACGGCGGACCGCACGGTGGCTCCGGTTGGCCTCCTCATCGCGCAGCCGGACGGGGAGATCGCCCCGGTGTCCCTGCGCGCCACCAACACCTATGCCGGCGCCTACCTGTCGGACACCGTCAACGTCACGGACGCCCTGGCCTTGACCGCCGGCGGCCGGCTGAACGTCGCGCGTGTTTCCACCGAGGACCAGCTGGGCAGCGCCCTGAACGGCACGAACACCTACACCCGCTTCAACCCGGCGGCGGGCGCCACCTACAGCTTCGCCAAGGGGCTGAGCGGCTATCTCGGCTATTCGGAGAGCAACCGCGTGCCGACGGCCGCCGAGCTGTCCTGCGCCGACCCGAGCCGGCCCTGCACGCTGACCAACTTCTTCCTGTCCGACCCGCCGCTGAAACAGGTGGTCGGCCGGACGTGGGAGACCGGGGTGCGCGGAAGCGGCGCGCCGGCCCTGGAGGGCGTCACCTTCACCTGGAACGCCGGGCTGTTCCGCACGGACCTCAGCAACGACATCCTGAACGTGGCCTCGGGCGTGCGCGGGCGCGGCTATTTCCTGAACGCCGGCGACACCCGCCGCCAGGGGATCGAGGCGGGGACGAAGCTGGCCGGCAAGGGCTGGGCGTTCTACGCCCAGTACGCCTACGTCGAGGCGACCTACGAGAGCGAGCTGCTGCTCAACAGCCCGGACAACCCGAACCGCGACCGGACGACCGGCACCGTGCGCGCCCATCCCGGCGACTCGCTGCCCGGCGTGCCCGCCCACCGCATCAAGCTCGGCGGCAGCTACAACGTGACGGACGCCTGGGTCGTGGGCAGCGCGCTGACCGCCTATTCCGGCCAGACCTACACCGGCGACCCGTCGGGTTCGGCGGGAAAGGTCAAGGGCTACGCCACGCTGGACGTCAACACCAGCTATCAGGTCACCGGCAACGTGCAGCTCTTCGGGCTGGTGAAGAACGTCACCAACGCCCAGTACGCAACCTTCGGCACCTTCGGCGGCGTCCGCGAAATCCCCATCGCGGAGGCGCCGGGCGCCACCGACCCGCGCTTCATCAGCGCCGCCCCGCCGCGCGCCGTCTACGGTGGCGTCCGGGTGACCTTCTAAGCCGTGGGCGCGGCGGCGAACTTGACCGCGGGCCGGAGCGGGCCTCGGGTGGAGGACCGTGTGGTCGGGGCGGCGACCGCCTCGATGCTCCTCCACGCCGCCGTGACCGCATGGCTTCTGATCCCCACGGCCGAGCCGGCGGCCGTCCCCGACACCATCGCCGTCGATCTCGTCCTGGAGGAGCCGGCGACGGCATCGGAACCGGCCACCGGGCATGCCTCAGAGGAGCCCACGCCCCCAGCCGCAACACCGGCCCCTCCGGCACCGGAACTCCCGCCGCCGGAGGAGCCGGCCACGGAAGCACCGGCCCTGGTCGCCATGCCGGCACCAGTGCCGGCGCCAATGCCGACGTCAATGCCGACGCCGTCGCGCAAGCCGCGGGTGCCCGCGGCGGTCGTTCCTCCGAAACCTGCGGCAACGGGCGCGCCCTCCCCCGCAACGCCGGGCACCGCGCCGGCAGCGGTCCCGCCCGTTTCGTCCGCCGCCCCGCCCGATCACGCCCCACCTGACCACGCCGCAACCGATTATGCCGCCACCATCAATGGGCGGCTCGAACGATCCAAGATCTACCCGCGGCTCGCCCGTGTGCGGCGTGAAGAGGGGGCGGCGCAGGTCCGTTTCACGGTTGCTCCCGACGGCACGGTAACGGCCTGCGCCGTGACCGCCAGTTCCGGCCACGAACTGCTCGACGAGGAAGCCTGCGCCCTGGTGTATCGGGCCTCACCCCTGCCCCCGCCTCCCGGTGCGGCGCCGAACACCCGATTGGACATGTCCGCGCCGATCCGGTTTTCGATGTCCTAGCAGGACGGCATGACGTTGTGGCAGCAAGGCTGGGGGTCGCACGGGATTTCGCCTCGGTTGCCACCATTCTTAGCAATAAAACCATTGGTTGCTTTCGAGATCGAAAGCCCCTGCCCTACTCGCCCAGCATCCCATCGATCCGGTTCCGCAGTTCGCGCAGCCGTTCACGGTGTTCGGCGCGCAGCGCATCGCCAACGGCGCTGATCGCGGCCAGATCCTTGTCGATCCGGTTGATGGCTTTTCCCAGCACGCGCAGAGGTTCCGGCGCCGACGGCTCCTTCCGCGCGCGCGCCTCGCGGACGGACTGGACGGTCAGGCCGCCCGTGCGGGCCGACTGCCAGAGGCGCCGCACCTCGGCCTCCTCCCCGACGAAGGCCAGCTCGACCAGGGCGGAGCGCGAGACCGCGTCCGGATTCTCCCGGTATTCCGCCAGGATGTCGGACGGCAGATCCAGCACCTTCAGACGCTTGGAGACCTCGGCCTCGGAACAGCCCACGGCCACCGCGACCTCGGCCTGGGTATAGCCGTGCGCGTCGATCAGCTGGGTCAGCCCGCGCGCCAGGTCCACCGCGTCCAAATCGACGCGCTGGACATTCTCGATCAGCGCGATTTCCTCGGGCTTGCCCTTGGTGATGATGGCGGCGATGGTCGGCCGGCCGAGCATCTGGTGCGCGCGCAGGCGCCTTTCGCCGGCCACCAGCCGGTAACGGCCCTTCTGCGCCGTCTCCTGCACCAGGATCGGCTGCTGGAGGCCGTGGCGCTCGATCGAGTCGGCCAGC
Source organism: Azospirillum mesophilum (assembly GCF_053470405.2). NCBI lineage: Bacteria > Pseudomonadati > Pseudomonadota > Alphaproteobacteria > Rhodospirillales > Azospirillaceae > Azospirillum > Azospirillum mesophilum. Next base: position 120,538 of record NZ_JBPXMQ020000010.1, on the reverse strand, counting down.
GACCGCAGGGCGCCTTCGTCGAAGACGGTGCGCGGCTGGTCGGGGTTGGTTTCGATGGCGGCCACGTCCGCCTCGACAAGGCGGGGCAGGGCGCCGCTCAGGCCGAACAGGCGGTCGGTCTCGGGGGCGGGGGCGGCGGCCTTGGCCTGGATCACCGTAGCGGCCGTCTGCCGGGTCAGCTTCTTAGGCGGCATCGGCGGTCTCCCGGATCCGGCCCGCGGCCTTCAGCAGGGCGGCGGCGATGGCCGCGTAGCTCTCCACTCCCGGCGCGCCGATGTCGGCGTCGAGCGTGATGACGTTGGCCCCGGCGGCCTGGGCGTAGATCGTCGCGCGCGGCACCGGCGGGAAGACGCGGTGCTCATCCCCCCACAGCCGGGCGATGTCCTCCAGCGAGGAGCGGTCCTGGGTCTGGCGCGGGTTGTACATGGTCGGCAGGATGCCCAGCAGGCTGAGGCGCGGATTCAGGCGCCGCTGGATTTTCGCCACCGTGTCGAGGAAGGCGCTCACGCCCAGGATCGCGTGCGGTTCCGCCTGGCAGGGAACCAGGACATGGTCGGCCGCCGTCAGCGCGTTGATGGTGACCGCACCCAGGTTCGGCGCGCAGTCGATCACCACGAAGTCGTAGTCGGACTTCACGGCGTCCAGCATCTCGGCCATGGCGGTCTGGGCGTTGGTCAGGTTGCCCGGAAGCTCCGTGTCGGCGCTGGCCAGCGCGATGCTGGACGGGACGATGTCCAACCCCTCCACCGCGGTGCGCTGCACCACGTCGGCGAGCGCCGCCTTGCCCATCAGCGCGTGGTAGAGAACGCGGCCGGCCTCGGTCAGCGCGACGACGTCGGCCTGCGGCACGCCGACATGCACCGTGGCGTTGCCCTGGGGGTCGGCGTCGACCAGCAGCACGCGGCTGCCGGTCCGGGCCAGCATGTAGGCGACGTTGATGGAGGTGGCGGTCTTCGCGGTCCCGCCCTTCTGCAGGCCGACGGCGACGGTGGTGCCGGACCGGGGCGCCGTGGTGGGCGGCTGTTCCAGCGACAGCAGCAACAGCCGGCCGAGCACGTCGCGGGGCAGGGCCTCCTTGCCCGTTTCCCACTTGCTGAGCCGCTGCTTGTCGTACTTCCGCCCCGTCAGTTCGTTGACGGCCGCGGCCATCTGAGTCTGCGTAAGCCCGCGCCGCTCGCGCAGGGCCTTCAATTCGTCGCCGGTCACCGCTTCCTCCTGGACCACCTCGGTCGTGAAGGAAGCTAACAAGTCGTCTCAACCACCGCAACGGCTGTCTACCACTTCCGGGAGCCGCTCTTCCGAGGCGGAAAGGGGCGGCCCGTCGGCCCCCGCCAGCAAGCCGTCGATGCGTCGGCGCAACGCCAGCAGCGTCTCGCGGTCGGCGGGAGAGAGCGGGGCGGGTCTGGGATCGGCGGTGACGGCGGTGTCCAGCCGCTCGAACTGGCGCACGCAGCGGCGCGCCGCGCCCAGCACGCGCGGCAGGGTGACGGGTGCGGAGGCCGCAGCAGCAAGGCGGCGACGGCGCGCCTCGCGCACGGTCAGCGCGCCGGCCTTGGCGGTCTCCCACAGCGCCGCCTGGGCCGCCGGATCCCGCGTGCGCGCCACCTCCACCAGCACCGAGCGCGTCACCGCCCGGCGCACCGCCGGATACTCCGCCTTGATGCTGTCGGGCAGGGCGTTCAGGCTGAGGATGTCGCCGACCACGGTGCGGCTGCGCCCGATCAGCCGGGCCAGATCGTCGCGCCCATAGCCCTCCTCCTTCGCCAGCCGCTGCAGGGCCTCCGCCAGTTCCAGCGCGTCCAGCCCCTCGCGCTGCATGTTCTCCGCCAGCGACAGTTCACCGGCCCGGCCCGCGTCGGCCGGATCCACCAGAACCGCCGCGATCGCGCGCCGGCCGAGGAAGCGATGCGCCTCCAGGCGCCGCATCCCGGCCAGCAGCCCATAGCGCCCGCCGCCCAGCGCCCGCACCAGGATCGGCTGCAACAGTCCGTGCCGCTCGATGGACAGGGCGAGCGCGTCGAGCGTGGCGGGGTCGAGCCGTTGGCGCGGGTGGTCGGGCAGCGCGTCGATGCGCCCCACGTCGAGCGCCAGGACGGTGCCGGGCAGGGCGGATCCGGTGTCGGACAGGGGTTGGGGCATGGTGTGGGGCATGGGCGCGCGTCTCCTCGGGCGCGGTCCTGTTCGGGCCGCGCCGGTGGCTGGTCGATTGAAGAGAGAAGGGGAGGGGAGGGGGAGCGTGAAGTAAGGATGGGCGGACTCCGCCCCTGAACGGCCCGACGATGCCCGGCTATAGGAATAAAGTCAAGAGGCTTGCCCCGGCCCTTTTATCCTTACTTACCGTCGCTCTGCTTGGCGCGGCGGGCGGGGCCTTCGAAGGTCACGTCGGCGATCAGCCCGGCGGTCAGCGACGCCAGGGCCGACTTGACGGTCGGCCAATGGTTCATGCCCGCCGCGTCCGCCGTGGCCGCGGTCCGCGCCCGCAGGACCAGCCGGCGCACGCCCGGTGCCGCGTCCTCCACCCGCAAGGGCTCCAGCTCGTTCAGCAGGGGGGCCGGGACGCGTCCCTTCAACGCGTGCAGGGCGGCGGCCCACAGGGCGTTCACGTCGTCGGCGTCGGGCAGCGGCCCCGGATCCGGATCCGCCACCTCGGGCAGCGTCGCGAGCGCTTCGACCGTGCCCGTGCGGCGGGCGCGGCGGCCGGCGCTGTGCCGTTCGCGCTCCAGGAAGGTCTCGACGACCTCCTCCTCGTCCTTGGGCGCGAACTCCAGCGTCACCTTCTCGATCTTGCGGCCGCGCCGTTTCATCTTGTCGTCGGGCATGCTGACGCGGAAGGGGGCGAGCTGGTTGACCTCCGCAATGGCCCGATCGATGGTGCGGGTGCGCAGGATGCCGAAATCCTTGTAGGCCCCGTCGGGCACGTTCAGCAGCTTGCGCAGCGTGTCGATGTCCAGCTCCAGCGACGGGTAGTCCATCTGGTAGCGCTGCATCCCGATCTCGTACAGCTTCAGGGCATAGGTGCTGGTCACCTTGACCATCGCCGGGCCGGACAGCTTGGCCCAGAGCTGAGAGGTCCGCTGGATTTCCAGGAAGGCGTCGGTGAACTGGAAATGGATGTCGGCGGCGTCGCTGTCCTCTTCCTCCTCCGGCCGGACATAGCTGCTGAGGATGCGCAGTTCCGCCCGCGACCGGCGCCCGCGGAAGGGGCCGATCACCACGAGGCTGGAATCGAAGATTTCCTTCAGCGCGTCGAAGATGCGCTCGTTGCCCTTGTGATTGCCGCGCACCACGCGCTTGGGCAGCCGGTAGAGCTTGTTGGCGAAGTTCTGGCTGCCGGCCAGATGGATCATGAAGTTCAGCATCTTCTGCGCCGGCAGCGACAGCCGGGCGCCGTTGGCCGGGTAGCTGTAGACCGCTTCCGCCGCCTTGATCAGGTGCTTGTAGCCGTCGCGCTCGAAGGTGGCGCTCGCCACCCGCGCGGTGGAGCCGAGCGCAAGCGCCGTCTCGTCAGATCCGATGGCGGACCGCAGGGTGGCGGGCAAGGTGGAGGGTGAGCCGTCCTCGATGACGACCTCGCCGTCAAGCGCGCCATTGAGCGCACCCGGGGGCACGGTCAGCATGCCGCCGCCGACGGAGTCCGCCTGCGCGCTCTCCGTCTCCTGCTGCCCCTTCTTGCGCCGCGCTCCCGGCATGGACCATCCTCCCGCTCATCACGGGACGTTAGTCCAATCCTTACGCCCTGAACAAGTAAGGAAAGGGTTTTCGCGCCAAGGTCACGGCATCCTTACCTCCGGGGGGCGCACCCTTACGCCCTGGGGCGTGGGCGAAAAGCCCCCGTCCGGTAAGCGTCACGCCCCCAACTGGTAAGGATAAGGGCGGGCGACTCGTTGGAATCCCTTGCTTTTCAGGGACATGAATCTCTTTTGAATCGGAACAGAGTCAGATTTGGGTTTGTAGGTTGAGGACTCTGGCCGCTCGTATCGGACATCGATGGGGGCAGGGGAGGGCCGTTTTGGGTGCCTGAGCCGCGACTCGGGACAGTCGATCCTTACCTCCTGGGGGTACGGCACCGTTCGGATGCCCACCTTGCGGCCGAGTGGTGCCTCCGTTCCTTACCTCCTGGGGGCGTTTCAGTCGAAACACCGCCCCCAAGCGGTAAGGATGGCGACTCGGAACCGGCGTTGGTCCGCCCAACTGGCGGGGCAGAGGACTCGCGCCGCGACTCGCCCCCGAGACGTAAGGATCGCCGCCGCCGGCCTGTCCCCCAAGCGGTAAGGATAAGGCGGAACAGGGGCATTCCTTCCCAGGCGGCCTCTCCCAGGCGGCCTCCCCCAAGCGGTAAGGATGAGACAGCAGGCCGACGCGTTCGCCCCCCTCATGCCGACGGCGCCTTCCGGCACCGCCGGCATGGCCCTGTCAGAAGAAGGTGAAGAAGGCGTTCGTCACCTGATTGGCCGTGACGCCTTGCAGGATCACGCTTCCCGAATTGGAGAAGGTGACGACAGCGTTTCCGGCCCCGTTCTGGCTGACCGTGAAGGTCGTCCCGCCAAGCAGGCCGATGCGGTCTCCCGCGCCGAAGTTGAAGTCGGTGATGGTGTCGGACCCGCTGTTCCCGAGGAAGAGGTAGGTGTCCGCGCCGGCGTTCCCCGTCAGCGTGTCGTTGCCCTGCTCGCCGAGCAGGAAGTCGTTTCCCGCCCCGCCGCTCAGCGAATCGGCTCCGGCTCCTCCGAACAGGGTGTCGTTGCCGAGTCCGCCGAGAAGGGTGTCGTTCCCGGCATCGCCGGCCAGACGGTCGTTGCCGGCTCCGCCGGCGATGCTGTCGTTGTCGTTGCCGCCGGTCAGGCTGTCGTTGCCCGAACCGCCGATCAACGTGTCGTTGCCGGCCCCGCCGCTGGCCCGGACCTGCACGCCCGCGGAGCCGCCGTTCAGGCTGTCGGCCCCGTCGCCGCCGTTGAACAGCACCGCGGTCACCCCCGTGCCGCTCAGGTTGTTGACCGTGAACTGGTCGTTGCCGCCCTGGCCGTTCACCTGCAGCGTCTCGACGTCGTTGAGGGTGAGCTGGAAGTTGCCGAGGTTGGTGCGCTTGAAGACGGCGGCGCCGCCGCTCGCGCCGACGGTGAAGGTGTCGCCGGCTGCGGCGCCGTTGACGACCTGTGCGTCGTTGCCGACGCCACCATTCACCTGATCGGACCCGTCGCCGTTGTTCCAGACGAAGATGTCGTTGCCGTCGTCGCCGTTCAGCGTGTCCGCCCCGGTTCCACCAACCAGGGTGTCATTGCCTGTGCCGCCGTTCAGCGTGTCGTTGCCGACGCCGCCCAGGAGCGTGTCGTTCCCGGCATCGCCGGACAGCGTGTCGTTTCCAGCCCCGCCGGTGATGCTGTCGTTGTCGTTGCCCCCCGCGAGGCTGTCGTTGCCCGAACCGCCCTTCAATGTGTCATTGCCGTTGCCGCCGTTGGCCTGGAGTTGAACGCCGGCATTCCCTCCGTTCAGGCTGTCAGCCCCGTCGCCGCCGTTGAACTGCACCGACGTCAGGGTCGTGCCGCTCAGGTTGTCGATGGTGAGCTGGTCGTTGCCGCCCTGACCGTTCACCCGCAACGTCTCGACGTCGTTGAGGGTGAGCTGGAAGTTGCCGAGGTTGGTGCGCTTGAAGATCGCGGCGTTGCCGCTCGCGCCGACGGTGAAGGTGTCGCCGGCGGCCGCGCCATTGACGACCTGGGTGTCGTCGCCACCGCCGCCATTCACCTGATCGGACCCGTCGCCGTTGTTCCAGACGAAGGTGTCGTTGCCGTCACCGCCGCTTAACGTGTCCGCGCCGGTTCCGCCGACCAGCGAATCATTGCCGGCCCCGCCGTCCAGCACGTCGTTGCCGGCGTTGCCGAGCAGAGTGTCGTCTCCGGCGTCGCCGTTCAGCGTGTCGGCACCGGACCCGCCGGTGAGGCTGTCGTTGCCGTTGCCGCCGCTGGCCTTGAGGCTCACGCCGGTCGCGGCGCCGTTCAGCGTGTCGGCCCCTTCACCGCCGTTGAACTGCACGGAGGACAGAGCCGTGCCGCTCAGGCTGTTGACCGTGAACTGGTCGTTGCCGCCCAGGCCGTTCACCCGCAACGTCTCGACGCTGTTGAGGGTCAGTTGGAAGGGGACGAGGTTGGTGCGGTTGAAAACGGCGGTTTTGCCGCTGGCGCCCACGGTGAAGGTGTCGCCGGCGGCCGCGCCATTGACGATCTGGGTGTCGCCGCCGTTGCCGCCGTTCACCTGGTCGGAGCCGTCACCGTTGTTCCACACGAAGGTGTCGTTGCCGTTGTTGCCGTTGACCGTGTCGGCCCCGGTCCCGCCGATGAGCGTGTCGTTGCCGTTGCCGCCGTTCAGCGTATCGGCACCGGACCCGCCGCTGATCAGGTCGTTTCCTTGAAGCCCCGACAGCCGGTCGTTGCCGCCCAACCCGGATATCTGGTCGGCCCCGTTTGTGCCGTTGCGAACGTCGGGTCCCGGCGTGCCGATAATAACAGCCATCGTTTCCTCCTCATGTGACGGATGTGCTTTCCGGTGAATTGAAGGGGATGCAACCTGTCAGCCATCGTCCAGCGAAGGCCTGGCGGTTTGGCCGCGCAGAAAATCTCTGCCCGGCCGCAAAGCACCCGTTGCCATGCCCTAACACTTCACGATCCAAAGATAAATTGTCTTCAAAAACAGTCGCTAGCGTTATTACGAAAAGACGTCGATTTCGAAAGGTAAAAACCCCACTCAAAATCGAGTGGTTTTGCTTTCTCGCCGGAATAGCAACAGCCCACAACGTTGAAATATGTGGATTTCCTTGTTTTTATCCACACCTTTGAAAAGGAACAAAAGCAAGGTTTTGCCTATTTTGTTATAATAGACCAGAGCATTTTATGACGACGGAATGGCAGACACGCGCGTCGTCATTCATGGTTCGCCCATGGCTTGCCCATGGTTCGTCATGTTGGCGTGAACCGCGCTGGGTTTCCCGGAGGACCCACTGTCTGAGAGACTGGGTACGAGTGCGCGCAATTCGGATGGTGTTCGAGTGCGCCTCGCACTCAGCTTGCGCTGACGGCGTCAGGCGAATGCCTCCGGCTTCGCTGAGAGCCGGAGGAGGGCGAGGGGACTTCGCTCAGGTGCCGTAGATCCAGTCGGGCAGGGCGGTTGCGATGCCGGGGAACAGGCACAGCAGCAGCACGCACAGGATTATCAGCCCGACGAAGGGCATCACGCCCCAGATCACGTCGCGCAGCGGGATGTCCGGTGCGATGTTCTTGATGACGAAAAGGTTCAGCCCGACCGGCGGGTGGATCAGCCCCATCTCCATCACCACCATCATGATGACGCCGAACCAGATCAGGTCGAACCCGGCGGCGCGCAGCGGCGGCAGGATGATCGGGGCGGTCATCAGGATGATCGACACCGGCGGCAGGAAGAAGCCCAGCACCACGACCATCACCAGCACGGCGGCCAGCAGCACCCACTTGGACAGGTGCAGCGACACGATCCACTCCGCCGCGCCCTGGCTGATGTGCAGGTAGCTCATGACGTAGGAGTACAGAAGCGACATGCCGATGATCATCATCAGCATGGTCGATTCCCGCAGCGTCGCCGTCAGCATGGGGCCGAGCTGGTCGAGCCGCCACGCCCCGTACACCACGCCGACCAGCAGCAGGGCCAGCACGCCGCCCAGGCCCGCCGTCTCCGACGGGGTGGCGAAGCCGCCGTAGAGCGCCACCATGACGCCGGTCAGCAGCACGACGAAGGGCAGCACGCGGGGCAGCAGCGCCAGCTTCTCCCGCCGGGTGAAATGCTCCTCCTTCAGCAGCGGGGAGTCCAGCCGGCCCTCGGCCAGGGCGTTCCGCTTCTCGCGGGCGAAGCGGTTGACGGCGTAGGCGGCGAACAGCACCACCATCAGCAGGCCCGGCCCGATGCCGGCCAGGAACAGGCGCCCCAGCGACTGCTCCGCCGCCACGGCGTAGAGGATCATGGTGATGGAGGGCGGCAGCAGGATGCCCAGCGTGCCGCCGGCCGCGATGATGCCCGCCGCGAAGCCGCCGGAATAGCCGCGCTGGCGCATCTCCGGGATGTCGGCGCTGCCGATGGCGGAGCAGGTGGCCGGGCTCGACCCCGCCATGGCGGCGAACAGGCCGCAGGCGAAGACGTTGGCGACGCCCAGCCCGCCCGGCACCTTATGCAGCCAAGCGTGCAGCGCCGAATAGAGGTCGGCGCCGGCCCGCGACTTGCCGATGGCGGCACCCTTCAGGATGAACAGCGGGATGGTCAGCAGCGTGATGCTCGCCATCTCCTCGTAGACGTTCTGGGCGATGGTGTCGAGCGAGGCGGCCGGCATGAAGAACAGCATGAAGACCGTCGCCACGGTGCCCAGCGCGAAGGCGATGGGAACGCCGGCGAACAGCACACCGAAGGTCGCCGCACCATAGAGCAGGCCGATTTCCAGCGTGCCCATCACGCCCCCTCCCGGCCGGACAATTCCCGGCCAGACAGCAGGCGGTCGAGGACTTGCAGGAAGAGCTGCGCGGCCAGCAGAGTCATCCCCGCCGCCATGACCGAGTAGGGGATCCACAGCGGCGGTGCCCAGCTGGAGCTGGTGACCATGCCGTCGTCCCACGCCTCCTCGAACAGCACCCAGGCCTTCCAGGCGAAGAAGGCGCAGAAGGCGAAGGAGACGACGTCGGCGAGGAAGCGGCGGACCCGCTCCACGCCGGCCGGCAGGATCTCGGCCACGGCGTCGATGGCGACGTGGCCGCGCCGCTGCTGGACCCAGCCCGCCGACAGGAAGGTGGCGCCGACCAGCAGGAACACCGACAGCTCGTCCTGCCAGTCCGCCGGGTGATGGAAGACGTAGCGAACGAACGCCTCGTGCGTCAGCACCGCCCCCGCCGTCACGACGGCGACGGCGGAACAGACCATGACGACCCGGTTGATGAAGTCCAGCGCCGCGCCGACAAGGCGCAGCGCCGGAGCCCGCACCACCGGGGCCGCGGCCGTTCCCAGGATCAGGTCGCGCTCCGCCCCCGACATCAGATCTGCTCCATCAGATCTGCTCCGCCAGCTTCAGCAGGCGGGCGCCGTCCTTGGTGCGGTCGGCGAAGTCCTTCCAGGCGGTGGCGCGGGCGATGTCGGTCCAGCGCCGGACGGCCTCCTCCGGCATGTCCTGCACCTGGACGCCGGCCTTGGCGTAGATCTGCGCGACCTTCTCGTCGTCCTCGCGGGCGGCCTTGTAGCCGAAGGCCTCCATCTCCTCGCCCACGGCCTCCAGCACCGTCTGCTGCTCGGGCGGCAGGCTGTCGAAGATGGGCTTCGACATCATCAGCGGCTCCAGCATGTACCAGTAGCTCTTCTGGCGCGGGGCGGTCAGGTTCTTGGACAGCTCCTCCAGCTTGAAGGAGATCAGGCTGGTGGAGGAGGTGATGGCGGCGTCCACGGCGCCGGTCTGCATGCCGGCGTACAGCTCGTTCGACGGGATGGTGCTGACCGCGGCGCCGGCCTCCTTCAGCATCATGTCCATCTCGCGGCTGCCGCCGCGCACCTTCATGCCCTTCACGTCCGCCGGGTTGACGATGGGTCCGCCGCGCGACGCGGTGCCGCCGGCCTGCCAGATCCAGGTCAGCAGCTTGATGCCCTTGCCGTCGAGGATGCGGGTCAGCTCGCGCCCGATCTCCGCCTTGCGCCACTTCATGCCCTGGTCGTAGCTGGTGACCAGGCAGGGCATCAGGCCCAGGTTGGTCTCCGGCACTTCGCCGCCGGCGTAGGGCATGGGGTAGAAGCTGAGGTCCAGCGCCCCTTTGCGCATGGCGCTGAACTGCGCCACCGTCTTCATCAGGGACGAGTTGGGGTAGATGTCGAACCGCAGCGCGCCGTTCGTCCGCTTTTCCACCTCGGCGGCGAAGCGCCGGCACAGCCGGTCGCGGAAATCGCCTTCCTCCAGCGTGCCGCCGGGAAACTGGTGGGAGATCTTCAGCGTCCGGGCCTCGCCCGCCTGGCCGAGCCGGGCCGCCGCGACGATGGCCGGCGCCGCCATCATGCCGCCGAGGACGGTGCGTCGGGAAACGATCATGGAATCAGCCTCCTGTCAGGATGCGGGCAGTCCTGCATCCGTGCGCGGGCCTCGGCGAGGCTGCTGCGGGTTGGGGATGCCGCAGGAAATCGGGTCGAAAAGCGCGCGGAGCGGGGGTGTGCCCGCCCGGCCGTCGGCGGCGAGCCGGGCCACTCGGGCCGGACCGCTCAGGGAAGTGCGCTAGGTCGGGCTGAGCCGAACGTCTCTCTGGATCATGGCGTCCTCCCCCGTGGTCCTTTGCCGTGGCCCTTGGCGGGCTCATCCGTGCGTTTTTTCTGTGATTTGCATACCGCGAAATGTTGGTATGCGCAACAGATCAAAGGGCCGACGATTGGCGCGTCCCTCATCAAAAGTCATAGTTCCCCGTCACCATTTGGGAACCAGCGGAAGCAACAACGGGCGTGACGTTCCGGAAAGCACGCCGGCGTGATCGGAATTGCCCGTGTTTCGATGCGATAAAAGAATGAGAGCAAAAGCAACGGCCGCGATGAAGAGAAGCATCAAAGCAGCCGTCATGCCGATCCGACGGTCCTTTGCTTGCATGTTTGTCCCTCCCCCTTTCGTACCGGTGGACGCATGGTAATGGCATGCGCCACCCTGCGCCGGTTCGATTTCGGGTAAGGAGGGTGAGCAAGCTTTTCTTGTATCGTATCGGCCACATACCCCTTTCTATTGGGGCCTTTTTATCGGTCCCTTTCCATGCGTTCGGGGACCTGACCGGGAAGGGGCGGGAAAGAGCGCTGGCGCGACGGACCGTCGCCGCGCCAGTAAGTGCCTACCTCCGGCGAGCCCGAAGGCGCTGCGAATGCTGGCCGGTGTCGCGCGCGATGCCCGCCAGGGTCTGCCCGGCGGTTTCAGGCGACTGCCGCTCGGCCAGATCGCCGATGGAGACGATGCCGACCAGATGCTGGCGGCGGTCCATCACCGGAAGGCGACGGAGCTGCTGTTCGGCCATGAGTTCGGCAACGTGCTCGATCTCCTCGTCCTCGTAGCAGTACTCCACCTCGTCGGACATGATGTCGCGGACGCGCGTCTTGGCCGGATCCTTGGCGCCGCCGACCAGCCGGATGGCGATGTCCCGGTCGGTGATGACGCCGAGCACCCGGCCGTTGTCGGCCACCGGCAACACCCCGGTGTTCTCGCGGCTCATCAGCTGTGCGGCTTCCTGAACGGTGGCGTCCGGGCGCACCTTCCGGACCTCGCGCGTCATCACCTCCCCGATTCTGGGGGCGCGCTGCGGGCGGCGGCGCCGTCCGCGCTCGGCCTCGCTCGCCTGGGCCTGTTCCAGCGGGCGCACCGCCTCGTTCGCCAGCTGCTGCGCCGCCCGGACCATCTCGGCGCTGCCCTGGGTCATCGCCTGCAGATACTCGCGGATGAAGCGTTGCTGCCAGGACGCCATGCCGCCCATGTTGGCCTGCTGCACCAGCTCCTGCATGGCCCGGATGTTGGTCTGGACGATGCGTTCCAGCAGGCTGCTCGCCGCCTGCTGCATGCCGCGCAGCCCTTCGTTGGTGAAGGTCGAGAAGCTCACCATCAGGCGCGCGCTTTCGGCCGCGTCGCGCAGCGTGTCGGCCATCATGTCGCCCAGCCGTTCGAACTGGTCGGCGCCCGCCTCCGCGAGGTGCTGCGCCCCTTGCCCGACGCTTTCCAGGCTGCGGCGAGCGGTCTGCCCACCCGCTTCCATGCTCCGCTGTGCCGCCTGGGCGCTTTCCTGCAGGGTGCGTCCGATCACCTGTCCGCCGTCGCGAAGCGCCTCCGCTTCGGTCTGTGTGCCGGACCGTGTCGCTTCGCTCATGCGCTTGGCAAGGGAGGCGGCCGATTCAGCCTCGCCACCCGGCATGTCGTCCGGTCGTTGTTGTGCCATGTCATAACCCTCCGATTGTTCTTCATTGCCCACCGTTGAGAAGCCCGTTCGACAGAGATGAACGGCGGGTGGGAAGATGCCGACACAGCGCACCCGAGCACTGGAAATGTGGTGCACCGCGCGGACTATGGAAAGGTCGGTCTTTCACACGGCAACCGCAAGGCAAAATTCTTCGGATCATTTCAATATTCGGTATGGTCTCCTATTCGAAAATTGGCCTGAGTCTCACCGAAATCCGGCCTTTCCTTTGGTGTCGCGGCCGTCATTTGGGGAGATCCCATATCGGTTCGTGCGTGGAGCGGCGGTGCGGTCTCCTTTTTCCCGTTCCGCCGTTCCATCCGGGCCGCGAGGGTCACCCCGCCCGAAAGCCCTGCCCGGAAGTCCCGCCCAGAAGTCCCATTGGGATCATCTCGCCTTCGGGGCGCGGCGGTGCCATTCTTGAAGGGATCAGACGACCCTCGACCTATAGCCGGAGAGACGCCCGATGACGCCCCAAGAGATCCCGCTTCCGTTCGAGCGCACCTTCACCAGCTTCCTCCCCGCCGGGCTGGCGCCCTGGCTGTGCCGCCTGCTGCAGGTGAAGCAGGGCGTCCATTTCGTCATGGAACCGGACACGGCGGCCGGTTCGACCCGGCTGCTGGCCTGCAACCAGCAGATCATCCTCTGCGCCGCCTGCGCGGTGGCCGATCCCGACTACATGAAGCGGATCGGCGCCTGATTCCACCCGGTCGCGGCGCAAGACGCCGCCCTTGCGACCCTTCCGGACGGTACCGCGACGTTTTCCGCCGCCCGCCCCGCGAGCATCTCAAGGCAGTCTGGCGCCGTCATCGCGCCCGGCTCCCCGGCACAAGGCCCCGCCAATTCGGCGGGGCCTTTTCGTTTGGGCCGGCAGGGGCGTTCGCCGCTTTGACGCAAGACGGCAGCCATTAGGACATATATGTCCTTCGCCACGAACTATGGGTTGAATTGAACCGATTGCATTCGTATTAATCGCAATGTCGCGGCGTCAGAATATTGCCCTGGGAGAATGGGATCGGCTGAGTCGCGGCATGGTGGGGGAAAGATCCGGACGGGGGGCCGAGGACGCAGGCCCATCCGGCGCATCGGAGAAGCGCGGGGGAACGAGGACATGGCAGCGGGCATCACCATCGACGACACGCTCACCGGCGACGCGGCGATCGACACCGAATTGACCGGGGTGAGGTGGGCGACGGCCACGCTGACCTACAGCTTTCCCGGGGTGATCGGCGACCTGTCCGACTATCCGGCCGACAACGTCGTGGACCCCGACGTCTTCACGCCGCTGACGGCGGAGGAGCAAGCCGTCGTCCAATCCGCCTTCGATCGCTGGAGCGGCGTCGCCGACATCACCTTCACCCTCGCGCCCGCACCCGACCTTGGGGACATCCGTGTCTACTGGTACCGGGATCCGGGGAACCCGACCGCCCGTGCCTTCGATCTGGCCGGAGAGCAGCCGGACGCCGGCGACATCCAGATCGGCGACGGCGTGCCCGAGGACCAGGACGAGGCCTGGATCCCCGGCGACTATTCCTACATGACCATCGTGCACGAGATCGGGCACGCCCTCGGCCTGAAGCATCCGCACGAGGCCGAGAACGGCTTTCCCGCCGCCGACCCGAACCAGGATTCCGTCGAGCTCTCGGTGATGAGCTACCGGTCCTACGCGGCGGCGGACCCCGACGGCGGCTACGTCATCGCGCCCGGAAGCTATCCGGCCGGCCCGATGCTGAACGACATCGCGGCCATCCAGCACCTGTACGGCGCGAACTGGTCCACCAACGACGGCGACACGACCTACCGCTTCGACCCCGACGCCCCGGTGGTGTTCGACGCCATCTGGGACGGCGGTGGCATCGACACCTACGACCTGTCGGCCTACACCACCGACCTGTTCATCAACCTGGACCCCGGCGGCTGGTCCAGCTTCGGCGGCCAGTTCGCGGAGCTTCGGCCGGCGGATTGGGACGAACATGGCAATCCCACCGACGCGATCCACACCACGGTCAACATCGCCAACGCCTATCTCTTCGAGGGCAACACCGACTCGCTGATCGAGAACGCCACGGGCGGATCCGGCAACGACACGCTGCTCGGTAACCAGGCCGACAACCACCTCATCGGCAACGACGGCGACGACATCCTGCAGGGCGGCGACGGCGCGGACCGCCTGAGCGGCGGCAGCGGCGCCAACCTCATCGATGGCGGTGGCGGTGTCGACATGCTGATGCTGGACAGGGCGCCCGTGTCGGCGGAGCAGCAGGACGACGGGTCCTGGGTGATCGACACCGGCGACGGCATCGACAGGGTTTTTAGCGTCGAATTCCTCGCGATCGGGGACATGGCCCCCATCCGCATCGAAGACATCAACGCGCAGCCGATCCTCTCCATCGCCGCCTCCGGCGCCGCGAGGCTGGAAGGCAATAGCGGCGACACCGCCCTTGCCTTCACCGTGACCCGATCGGGCAACATCACCGTCGAATCCACGGTGAGATACACGGTGGCCGGATCGGGCGCGAACGCCGCCGACGCGGCCGATTTCGGGGGGACGCTGCCTTCCGGGACAATCCATTTCGCCGCCGGCGAGACGTTCGCGACCATCACGGTCAACGCGTCCGGCGATGGTCTGGCCGAAGCGGACGAGACCTTCACCGTCACGCTTTCCGACCCGACCGGAGCGGTGCTGGACACCGCCAGCGCGACCGGCACCATCCGGGACGACGACACGCCGCGGCCGGGCGGGGCGAAGGGCGTTCCCATCCCCGGGACGCCGACCGGCGTTCCGGCCATCGACACGGAGCTGTACGGCACGAAGTGGGACACCACCACGCTGACCTACAGCTTCCCCACCACGGTCGACGACCTGTCCGACTACACGTCGCCCGAGGACTTTGTCGTCGATTCCGCCTTCAAGCCCCTGGACACGCAGGATCAGGCGGCCGTCCGGTCCGCCCTGAACGCCTGGAGCGGCGTCGCGAACGTCACCTTCACCGAGGCGCCCGACTCCTTTCGCGGGGACCTCCGGCTCTACTGGTATCCGGGCCTCGCGTCCACCGCGCAGGTCGTCGATTTCCCGTCCGACAAGCCCGAAGCCGGCGACATCCAGCTCGGCAGCGCCGTCGCCGACGATGTCGACCAGAATGCCTGGGCCGCAGGCAGCTATGGCTACCAGTCCCTGATCCACGAGCTTGGGCACGCGCTCGGCCTGAAGCATCCGCACGACGCCCTCAACGGCTTCCCCACCGCCGACCCGGCCGCCGATTCCCTTGAGGTCTCGGTGATGAGCTACCGGTCCTATCCGGGGGCGGACGCTGAGGGCAGCGGCTACACGAACGGTCCGGGGAGCTACCCGGCCGCGCCGATGATGAACGACATCGCGGCCATCCAGCATCTGTACGGCGCGAACTGGTCGACCAACGCCGGCGACACGACCTACCGCTTCGATCCGGAAACCGCGGTCGTCTTCCAGACGGTCTGGGACGGCGGCGGCACCGACACCTACGACCTGTCGAACTACGCCACCGATCTGGTGCTCGACCTGCGGCCCGGCGGCTGGTCCGATTTCCGGGGCCAGCGCGCGCAGCTGGGTGAAGGAAATCCGGACGGGGGGAACCCCGGCGCCCCGATCCGCGCCGTCGGCAACTTGGCCAACGCGTATCTGTACGACGGCAACGCCGCGTCGCTGATCGAGAACGCCATCGGCGGCGCCGGCAACGACACGCTGACCGGCAACCAGGCCAACAACCGGCTGGTCGGCAACGACGGCGACGACGTCCTCTCCGCAGACTCCGGCGACGACATCGTTGCCGCGTCGGACACGCTGGAGGGTGGAAACGGCAACGACACGCTGCTGGGTGGCAAGGGCTGCGACTGGCTGGACGGCGGGGCCGGCGACAATGTGATCGACGGCGGCCTCGGCTACGACATGCTGGTGCTGCCGTCGGTTCCGCTGTCGGTGGCCTTGCAGAACGACGGATCGTGGCGTGTCGACACCGGCGCCGGCATCGACACGCTTCGGAACGTGGAAGCCCTCCAGATCGGTTCGCTGGACCCCTTCGGCATCGAGGAGTTCGGGAAGCCACCGTCGTACGGGATCAGCAGCGCCGAATTCCTGGTGGTGGAGGGTGATGGGGGCGTGGTGCCCTTCACCTTCGTCGTGAGCCGCACGGGGGACGTCACCCGGGCCTCCTCCGTGCCGTACGCGGTTGTCGGCGGCCACGGCAGCCCCGTCGATGCCGCCGATTTCGGCGGAATCCTGCCCAGCGGCACGATCGATTTCGCTCCGTTGGAGTCCAGGAAGACGCTCACGATCGGCATCTCCGGCGACAGCGCGGTCGAACAGGACGAAGACTTCGAAATCAGGCTGGGAGCATCGGGCCCGTCCATCACCGGCTTGATCCGGAACGACGACGCCAGCCTTTCCATCGCCGCAGCCGACGCCGCCAAAACCGAAGGGAGGGACGGTACCACCCGGCTCACCTTCACGGTGACGCGCACGGGCGACATTGAGAAGGCGTGCTCGGTGGACTACGCTGTGACCGGGTCGGGCAGCAACCCCGCCGACGCGGCGGACTTCGGGGGGGCGCTGCCCACCGGAACGGTCCGCTTCGCCGCCGGGGAGGGCGTGCGGACCATCACCGTCGCCGTCGCCGGCGACGGCATCCCGGAGCCGGACGAGGCCTTCGCGGTCACCCTCGCCAACCCGGTGGGGGCGACCCTCGCCACGGCCTCGGCGGTCGGCACGATCCTGAACGACGATGCCGGCGACGGCGGCGGCCTGCTGCCGCTCGGCGACACGCAGGTGGACGGCGTGGCGGTCCGCAACCGCCAGGGCACGACCCCCGCCGGGGTCGATGTGCCCTTCGTCGAAACCGCCATGGACCAGGACGTGCCGGCGGACGACCGGGACGGCGTGACGGTCGCGCTGATGCGGGGCGGCGGGAACGCGCCGCTGCTCCAGGCGAACGTCTCGTCGGGTGGCCGCATCACCGCCTTCGGGCCGCAGTCCACGGTGGACGGCGGGCGCCTCGCCACCGTCTTCGACGGCATGCTGGCGACCCTTCTGCCCGACGACCGGGGGACGGCGATCCGGGACACGCTGCGCGGCTTCGCGGCCGGGGCCGGCACCAACAGCCAGATGACCGTGCGGACGCTGACGCCGACGGGCACGGGGCCGGTCACCATCACCGGATCCTCCAGCGCCGATGCGCCGCGCGAGGCGCTGATCCTCAACATGCGCGGCAACCCCGGCGGCTCGGTCGTGCTGAACAACGTCGATTTCCTGGCGATCGTCGGCAAGGGCACCTTCACCGGCGGGGAGGGCAGCAGCCTGACCATCGGCGATGATGACGCGCAGGTCGTGAACCTCGGCCCCGACGACGACACCACGCGCGGAGGCGGCGGCGACGACGTGATCGCCAGCACCACCGGGCGCGACCTGCTGGCCGGCGACGACGGCAACGACACGCTCAACGGCGGGGCGGACAACGACACGCTGCTGGGCGGCGCCGACAACGACGTGGCCGGCGGCGGAACGGGCGACGACCTGATCAGCGGCGACGGCGGCAACGACACCCTGCTCGGCGAGGACGGCAACGACACCGCCATCGGCGGCACCGGCAACGACCTGCTGTTCGGCATGGATGGCGCGGACCTGCTGACCGGCGACGACGGGGCGGACACCCTGCTCGGCGGGGCCGGCGCCGATTCCCTCCTCGGCGGGGCGGGCAACGACCTGATCGACGGCGGCGCCGACGGTGATCTGGCCGATGGTGGCGACGGAAACGACACGCTGTTCGGCGGCGCTGGCAACGACACGCTGTTCGGCGGGGCCGGCGACGACGCGCTGTGGGGCGGCGAGGGCGACGACTGGCTGATCGGCGGGGCGGGGACGGACGTGTTCGGCTTCACGCTTGGCGGCGGCAACGACTGGGTGTTCGGGTTCAACCCGGACGACGACCTGCTGGGCTTCGCCGTTCCGGGCATCACCGTCGCCGACCTGAAGGCGGGCGCCCGGACGGTCGGCAACAACACGGTCTTCACGCTGTCGGACAAGAGCACGGTCACGGTGGTCGGCGTCAC
Source organism: Azospirillum mesophilum (assembly GCF_053470405.2). Classification (NCBI taxonomy): domain Bacteria; kingdom Pseudomonadati; phylum Pseudomonadota; class Alphaproteobacteria; order Rhodospirillales; family Azospirillaceae; genus Azospirillum; species Azospirillum mesophilum. The sequence continues at coordinate 102,503 of NZ_JBPXMQ020000010.1, read as the reverse complement.
CGGCGTGACCGATGCCTGGTTCCGCTGACCGGCGGGGTTTCCGATCGGGGGTTTGGGGGAACGGATCAGCGCGACGGTGGCTTCCCGTGGCCGCTTGACCGCCGTCAAGGATAGTCCGACCGATTTGGTCAACTTTCCGTCTCGCCACAACCGAGACGCCCCATGCACACCGACAGCCGGACCGGCCAGCTTCTGCACGAGGATCATCACCGCGTCATCGACCTGCTGAACGCCCTGGACGCCTGCCTGGATGCGTGGCTGGAGGGCCGGACGGACGATGGCGCGGTTCCCGTCGCATCGGCGGCGGACCGCGCCCTTCTGGCCGCCCTGGCCAAGGAATTCGGCGAGGATCTGGAACGGCATTTCGCGCTGGAGGAGGACGCGCTCTTCCCAGCGATCGCCGCCGCGGGCGCCTACGAACTGACCACGGATCTGGCGGCCGACCACGAGGCCCTGCGCCCGGTCGCCCGGCGCTTCGCGCGCCTGTGCACGCTGGTTCTTCGCAACGACGCCGACGGGGGCTTCGACGAGGAAAGCTGGCCCCTCTTCCAGCATTTCAGCCGCCAGTTGAGCGAGGGTCTCGTCCTGCACATCCAGAAGGAGGAGACCACGCTGCTCGCCGCCATCGACGCCGTGCTGCCGCCGGACCAGGACATGGCCCTGGCGGGCGCCTACCGGTAACCCCCGCCCTTTCGATCCCTGATTACGGAGACTCCTCCCGCCATGCCGTCCGCCCAGAACACGCCGAACATCGACGTTCAGTCCATCCCGCCCTACCTGCGCCATCAGGTCATCATCGAGGCGGTGCAGGGGCTGGCGCCCGGCGATGCCTTCACCCTGGTCAACGACCACGACCCGCGCCCCTTGCACCACCAGCTGCGGGCGCTCTTCGCCGATTCCTTCGCGTGGGAGTATCTGGAGCAGGGGCCGGAGGTGTGGCGTGTCCGCATTTCCAGGCCGGAACAGGCCGCGTCCGCCACGACCAGCCACCGGATCCGGATCGAGCGGACCGGCCGGATTCAGGGTGCGGATGCGTCCGACCGGCTCGGACCGGCGGAGAACGGCGCGCTGGTCTGCGAGGTGACGGACTGCCCGCCGAACGCGACGCTGGACGACGTGCTCGACCTCATGCAGGGCGTGGTTCCGCCGGCCGGCGTGCTGAGCATCCCCTTCGACCGCCTGATGGCGCGCCGGAACGGCTCCTGCTGCGGCGGCATGTGCGGCTGATGCCGGAGAGCGCCGGCACGGGGGGGGGGGGGGGGGGGGGCGGACCGGACGACGCGCCGTGAACGGCCATCAGGGGATGTACTGCCAGGTCGGCGCCGCGAACTTGCCCGGCTGACCCGGCATCGGGATCGCCATCAGCTGCTTGGCCTGGATCTTCAGGTCGAACATCAGGCCGATGGCGTCGTTGATCTTGTCCGGGTTGCCGTTGAAGCTTTGGTCGAGCGCCTTCAGCAGGTTCGAGTAGTAGGTGTTGAAGGCCTGCGACTGCACCGCCGCGGCGGAACCGGACGGGTAGTCCGCCTGATCCGGATCGTCGATGATGGCCTGCACGCCGGTCGGGTCGAAGGGGACCTCCTGGTCCGTGAAGACCCAGCCGTCGGGTCCCTTCTCGATTTTGCGGCCTTTGTAGATTTCGTAGAAGGTGTAGTAGTGGGCCATCGTGCCGTCGGATTCCTCCGGCGTGGACGGGGTGCCCTCCCCCTCGCGGATGATGCGCGCGATCGCGGCCAGCGCGTCGTCGAGGCACAGGATCGGCGTCACGCCCAGCATGCCGACGACCTGCCCCTTGGCGGTGTGCGAGAACACCCCGTCGCCGAGCGCGGTCAGGGTCTTCGCGATGTCCTCGTAGAACTCGCCGATGGTGCGGTGGTTTTCGCGAAGGTCGGACGGGGCCGCCTTCGGAGCGGCGTCCTCGACGTCGATGGGGGTGGCCGGTTCCTCGATGATCATGAAGCAGTTCTCGACCTGATCCTTCGAGAAGGGCCTCAGATGCACCACGAACTCCGGCTGGCCGGGCTGCGTGCCGATGTTCCCGGGCAGGCCGCCGGGGTATTTCGGCACGAACTTCGGGTCGGCGATGGACGGCTTTCCGCCGATGGCGACCAGGATGTTGGCCGCCTGGCAGAAGTGTCCCATCTCCTGCATGGCCACGCCGACGATCATCCCGGCGATCATGCCGTTCTTCGATTCGTCGAGCGAGTAGGCGGCCTGGAGATAGACCGGCAGGGTGGCGTGCTCCACCTCGACGGCGAGCTGGAGCGCGTTGCGCACGTCGTCCAGCGTCTTCAGCGGGGCCGTTTTCACATAAAGGGAGGGACCGCGCTTGCGCAGGTCGGCGGCCTTGGCGCCGGCCACCGGGACCGTCGGCGCCAAGGCCAGCAGGGTATCAGTCGTCATGTCTGGTCTCCATCGACCGGATGGTGGGGGTGAAGGGGCGGCCCGTTACCAGTGCAGGGCCGACGTGACGGCCGCCAGCGCAGGCGATTCCTTCTTGGCTTTCGGCGCGGGCTCGGTGGGCTCGCCCCGCACGGGGTTGGTGGCCCATTTGAGGATCGCCGTCTTCTTGGCCGGCGACAGGTCGCGCACCGCCGGCATGTAGTTCGGGTTCTCCTCCGGCAGCGACATGGCGAACTGGAGCGCGTACAGGTGCTTGCACACGCTGTCGTAGTCGCCCATGTCGAGCACCGGCAGCATCACCGGGTAGAGGTTGGCGTATTGCGTGAGGATCGGCTTGATGTCGGCTTCCCAGGTCGGCTCCTCGGGAACGTCGTAGCCGCTCCACACCAGCACGCTGACGAAATCCGACGCGTTGTGGTAGCTGGTGGCGGTGGCGTCCGCCAGCGCCGGGCGCACGCCGTAGACCTGCCCGTCGATGTCGTCGGCCTTGCGCGGCTCGCCCGGATCCTGCGCGGTCAGGGTCAGGGTGGCCTTGCCCGCCGCGTCGGTTGTGACGGTCGAGGGGAACTGCAACGCGCTTTCCGGCGTGCCGACGGCCGGCACCCCGCCGGCACCCGGCGTCAGGCCGCTGGTATCGTAGGTGGACGCGACCGCGGCCCCGGCCAGCGGCTTGCCGAACCGGGTCGCCCACAGCGTCACCGGCGCCGTCTCGCCGGGGCTCATGCGGAAGACGAACTGGTCCGCGCGCACCATCTTGCCGTCGGGGGGTTCCTGCGCCAGCACGGTCTTGACCGCCGGGTCGTAGACGGCCAGCGGGCTGGACGCGATGGCGGCGAGCTGCGCGTCGGTCAGGGCGAATTCGCAGATGCCCGCCGTGCGCTCGTACCACGCGTTGTCGGGCTTGACCTCGCCCAGCGTCCGGAAGACCGGCGGGCTCTCGAAATAGCCGACCTGGAGCGTGTCCCCGACGATGGCCCCGCGCCAAGTCTGGAACGCGATGGAGTTGCCGAGGTCGATGGACAGCGACTTGCGCGCCTCGTTCACCACGGCGGTGGCGTAGTTGAAGGTGGAGTTCGACTGGGTCGGCTGGAGCTTGCGGCCGAGCGTGAAGAAGCGCGGCTCGTCGGCGGTCGCGATGCCGATGGTGCCGGTGATCAGGCCGGTCGTGAAGTCCGGCGGGTTCGGCAGGTAGCGCGTGCCGTCGCTGCCGATGTCGTAGCCGCCGTTGTAGCCGACCACGTTGAACTTGATCGACAGCAGCCCGGTCTTTTCGGCGGCCTCGCGCAGCGACGCCAGGAACGGCGACGGGCCGACGTCGCCCCAGGCCAGATCGGTCAGCACCGACTGCCAGCAGGCTCCCATCAGGCTCGGACTGTGCAGCGGATGCTCCAGCGTCGGGTCCTGCGCCAGCGTCCGCGTCCACAGATCGGTGAAGGACGCGACGGCGAAGTTGCCGCGAACCGCCTCCTTGCCGTCACGGCTGGCCAGCCGCAAGATCATGCCCCAGATGGCCGAGACCGACTGCTGTTCGGTGTCCAGATCGACCAGCTTGGCGGGCGGCTGGTCGTCGGCGTCGGTCACCGCCATGCCGAGGACGGGGTCGCCGGCCGCGCTGCTGCCGTCCGCGTTGACGGCGTTGGTCACCACGCAGTCCGTCAGCCGCCACACGCCCGTGCCGTAGGGGTTCCAGTAGCCGATGTTCCAGTCCGCGTAGTCTTCGGCGGTGTAGCGTTTCCGCTCGTAATTGTTCGGGTAATTGTTGACCGTCGAAACATCGGCGATGAATTTGCCCGTGAAATTCAGTCGCGGTCCAGTCAGATACGACATCCGGATCTCCCCCTTTCAGTGCGCAGAGCGCGGCGCGAAAGCCCAAGTAACCCACAAAAAGAATCGTGCAAAGCCCGGCATGGTCCCGTAATTATCGGCTTCGATAACGATAATTCGGCCTATATGGAAGTCATGCTCTCGTATTCGTCATGAAATCAACAATGAGTGCATATGGATGCTGCGGCAACTTTTGTTGTTATTCGGATATCAGAGAAATTTTCCATTGAACAGATCCATTGCGCCTCTGTGGATACATCTGTACGCTTCTGCGGCGAAAATCGCTTCTTTGTGCGGAAGACCCCCCAAAACCCAAGGCCGGCCTCATGCACCACCCGCCCTGCCCGGACGTTCGGACCCACATCCACCGCCAGCGCTTCACGGTGTCCTTCGAATACGCGGTCGCCTTCACGCGGCACGCCTTCGATCCCGGCAACCCGACCCTGGCCGACGCCATGGGGACGGCTGGGGCGGACCCGCGCCCGCGCTGCCTCGCCTTCGTGGACGCGGGCGTGCTCGCCGGGCACCCGGATCTGGCCGACGACATCGCCGCCCATTTCGCCGCCCGAAGCGACCTGCCGGTGCTGGTGGCGCCGCCGCAGCTTCTACCCGGTGGGGAGGCGGTGAAGAACGACCCGACGCTGATCGGCCGCATGCACGACGCCATTCTGGGGCACGGCATCGACCGGCATTCCTATGTGCTGGCGGTGGGCGGCGGCGCCTTCCTCGACGCGGTCGGGCTGGCCGCGTCCACCGCGCATCGCGGCGTGCGGCTGGTGCGGATGCCGACCACCGTGCTGGCGCAGAACGATTCCGGCGTGGGCGTGAAGAGCGCCATCAACCTGAACGGCGCCAAGAACCAGATCGGCACCTTCGCCCCGCCCTGGGCGGTGGTCAACGACGCCGCCTTCCTCGACAGCCTGCCGGAGCGCGACCGCGTCGCCGGCATGGCGGAAGCGGTGAAGGTCGCGCTGATCCGCGACGGCGCCTTCTTCGAATGGCTGGAGCGGTCAGCCGACGCGCTGACCCTGTTCGAGCCGGACGCGGTGGGCTATTCGATCCGCCGCTGCGCCGAGCTTCACATGCGCCAGATCGCCGAGGGCGGCGACCCGTTCGAGCAGGGCAGCGCCCGCCCGCTGGACTTCGGCCACTGGTCCGCCCACAAGCTGGAGACGCTGAGCCGCAACCATCTGCGCCACGGCGAGGCGGTGGCCATCGGGATCGCGCTCGACACCCGCTATTCGGTGCTGGCCGGCCTGCTGCCGGAGGGGGAGGACCTGCGCGTCGCGGTCCTGCTGGAGCATCTGGGCTTCCGCCTGTGGCACCCGGCGCTGGCGCGCCGCGACGCCGCCGGACGGCCGCTGGTGCTGGCCGGGCTGGAGGAGTTCCGCGAACATCTCGGCGGGCGCCTGACCATCACGCTGCTGGCGGGGATCGGCCGGGGAATCGAGGTGAACGCCATGGATCCGGCGCTGGTGGAAAGCGCCATCGCCTGGCTGGCCGAGCGGGAAGCCCGCTGACGCACCCGCCGGACAGCCGGGGCTCCCTGGTGCATCGAGCGTCCGGCGGGATTTTGCTCATACCCGAAGCGACCCTGTGAGCACAGCCATGCTGTGTCCAAAAACCCTGGAAGCTTTCCGTTTGCGTCATGCCCGGACTTGATCCCATAGGCGCTAAGTTTAGCCGCTGTGTGACTGAATCTGGTTTCCACGCCATTTCCATCGTCATCCCCGCGAAGGCGGGGATCCAGAAAACTTCGCGCTTAAGCACCTGATTTGGCTGGATCCCCGCCTTCGCGGGGATGACGGGATGGGACGGTGGTTGCCCATGGCAGGCCACTCCGAACGGCTAAAGTTAGCACCCGTGGGCTCGACCCGGCCATCCACGTCGCTCCGCGGGACACCGGCGCGGCGGGTGCTTCAGCGTTCGATTTCCTTGTTCCAACGCTGGTTCCACTCCGGGCGCTTCTCGTTGATGACGTCCCAGTCGACCAGAACGGCGTTCTTCATGTAGCCCTGGAAGGTTTCGACCAGCTTGGCCGTCTCGCCGGTCGGCTTGACCGTGGTGTTGGACGGGATCTGGCTGCCGTGCTCCAGCGCCTTGCTCTGCGCGTCGGCAGCCAGCAGGAAGGCGGCGAGCTTCTGGGACAGGTCCGGTTCGCTGTTGTTGGCGACCACGCATTCGGCGACCATCAGCACGGCGGAGCCTTCCTTCGGCTGCGCGTATTCCACGGGAATGCCCTTGTCCTTCAGGGCCCCCACGGCGGTCGGCGTAAGCGGGAAAAGCGCCGCCTCGCCCGTCTGGACCATCTCCGAAATCTTCGCGGAGCTGGGGATGTATTCCAGGACGTTCGGGCCGATGGTGCCGCGCCACGCCTTGAAGCCGGGCTCCACATTGGCTTCGGTGCCGCCCTGGATGCGGTTGAACATCAGGAAGGCGTGCAGGCCGAAGCTGCTGCTGGCCGCCGACTGCACGACGACCTTTCCCTTGTACTTGGCGTCGGCGAGATCCATCCAGGAGGTCGGGGGCGCCCAGCCCTTCTCCTGGAACATCTTGGTGTTGTAGGCGAGGCCGGTCATGCCCATGTTGACGCCGACCGCCATGTCCCCCTTCAGGCGGGCCGTCGGATAGACCTCGTCCAGCACCGGCGACGGCGCGGTCTTCTGGCACAGCCCCATGCCCATGGCGCGGTACATCAGCCCGTCGTCCAGGAAGACGACATGCATCTGCGGGTTGTCCTTCTGGGCCTGCAGCTTGGCCAGTATGTCCGACGACGTGCCCGGCACCACCACGACCTTGGCGCCCGTCGCCTTTTCGAAGGCGGGGAAGACGTGCTCGGTGTAGGTCTTCTCCATCGTGCCGCCGTTCATGCCGATGTACAGCGTCTTGGTCTGGGCCTCGGCGGTGCCGGCGGTCCCCGCGGCCAGCGCGGTGCACAGCAGGGCGGCGCGGAGGGCGCTGGTCGGGTGGGCGTTGGATGTGCGGGCGTTGGATGTAAGGGCGGGGGGCTGCGTCATGACGTGGTCTCCTTGTTCGTTGGTGATTGTTTGAGGGCTCGCGATCAGTGACCGGGCGTGTGGGCAAGGCCGGGAGCCGCGTCGGCGCTTGCGAAACGGGTGATGCGGAAGGCGTCCAGCGGCGCGGACGACCGGCCGTCGCGGACCAGTTCGGCCAGCGCCTCACCCACCGCCGGTCCGATCTGGAACCCGGCGCCGGAGAAGCCGAAGGCGTGGAACAGGCCCGGCGTGGTGGCGCTGGGGCCGATGATGGGGTTGCGGTCGGGGGTGTAGCCCTCCACGCCCGTCCAGCAACGGATGACGTGGGCGTGGCGCAGCTGGGGGAACAGATCCACGGCCTCGCCCATCAGGGTCAGCACGGCGTCGCGTTGCGGCCGGGCGCGATCGGCGTCCAGCGCGAAGCCGCGCCCCCCGCCGATCACCATGTTGCCACGCTCCACCTGCCGGCCGTAGACGCCACCGCCCTCCACCCCGATGTTGACGTCGAGGAAGCGCGGAACCGGTTCGGTGACCGCCATGCAGGGGTGGGCGGAGGTCAGGGGCACCGGTTCCCCGAAGGTTTCGGCAAGGCGCCCCGACCAGGCGCCGGAACAGTTCAGCAGGATGCGGGACCGCACCTCCAGCCCGTCGCCGCTGCGCAGGACGAAACGGTCGCCCGCGCGCTCCACGGCATCCACCGGGGTCTGCTCCCGCACCACGGCACCGGCGCGCGCCGCCGCGCGGGCGAAGGCGGGCGAGACGATGCGCGGGTTGGCGTGCCCGTCTTCCGGGCAGAGGGAGCCTCCGACCGCCCGGTCGCCCAGTTCCGGATAGCGCGCGCGGAAGGCGTCTCCGGCGATGATTTCCAGCCCCAGCCCGAAATCGGCGAAGCGCCGGTTGTAGGCGATCAGGGATTCCAGGTCGGCCTCGCTGCGGGCCAGCTTCAGGTGGCCGGAGCGCACATACTCCCCGTCCGTCCCGATCAGGGCGGGCAGTTGCCCCCAGATCCGATGGGCGCGCTGCGACAGCGGCAGCTGTTCCGGCGCGCGGCCCTGGCGGCGCACGCCGCCGTAGTTCACGCCGCTGGCCTTGGCCCCGCACCAGTCGCGCTCCAGCAGCACGACCCCGAATCCCATCCGGCGCAGGAACAGCGCCGCCGACCCGCCGACGATGCCGCCGCCGACCACGGCGACGTCGGTGTCCAGACGCTCGATCATGACGCCACCTCGTCGTCCCGCAGCCCGGCCGCGAAGGGAAGCGGCTTCACCGGCGGCTGCGCGCGCAGGCGTCCCACGCCATCCGGCCCCGTGCCGAGCGACTGGGCCAGCAGCTCCGTGGCCGTGGCCCCGCACATGCGTCCCTGGCAACGCCCCATGCCGATGCGGGTCAGCGCCTTCAGCCGATTGATCTCCATGGCACCGTCCTCCCGGGCGGCGCGGCGCAGTGTGCCGGCGGTGATCTCCTCGCACCGGCACAGCACCGTGTCGTCGGGCACCGTGGCGGCCCAGTCCACCGGAAAGGGGAAGGCGGCGGCCAGCGCCCGGCGGAAGCGCGCGGCGGCGGTCAGACGCTGCTCAAGCTGCGCCGCCCGCGCGGTGTCGAACCCGTGGCCGGCGTCCTCCAGCAGGGCAAGCGCCGCCCGTTCCCCGGCGAGTTCCGCGGCGTCCGCCCCGGCAATTCCTGCACCGTCGCCCGCCACATAGACACCGGGGACGGAACTGCGTCCGGCGGGCGTCCGTTCCGGCAGCCAGGCGCGGTCCATGGCGTCGAAGCGGAAGCGGCAGCCCGCCAGATCGGCAAGCTGGGTTTCCGAGCGCAGGCCGAGCCCGAAGGCCACGGCGTCGCAGGCGGTGCGCCTCTCCCGGCCGCCCTGGCGCCAGACCAGCGCCGCCACGCGCCGATCCCCCTCGACCCGCAGGGGCCGCACGCCGGTGCGCAGCGGCACGCCATGGGCGCGCAGCCACCCGACATAGTACAGACCCTTGGCGAAGGTCGCCGGGTCGCGCAGGAGGCCGGGTGCTGCCCGCGTCTGGTCCAGCGTGGTCGCGGTGTCGAGCACCGCCGCGACCGTCGCCCCCGCCCTGGCATACTGGTAGGCGACGAGATACAGCAGCGGCCCGGTGCCGAGGAAGGTCACGCGCTCGCCCACCGCGCAGCCCTGGAACTTCAGCGCCACCTGCGCGGCGCCCAGCGTGAAGACGCCGGGCGTCGTCCAGCCCGGAAAGGGCAGAACGCGGTCGGTCGCGCCGGTCGCCAGGATCAGATGCGTGAAGGGAAGGGTGTCCGACCGCCCGTCGCGGGTGACGTCCAGCGCCCCCGCCTCGACGTTCCACACGAGGCTGCGCGGGCGGTAGTCGACCTCCGTCCGGATCGCCGCCATGGCCCGGTGGAGGGCGTCGGCCTTCCCGGTCTCGAACCCGTAGAGCGCGCGCTTGGGCCGTTGGAAGCCCTCCGGCGGCTGGCGGTAGATCTGGCCGCCCCAGCGGGCGGCTTCGTCGATGACCACCGGGCGCAGGCCGGCGGCGACCAGCGCCTCGGCGGCGCGGACGCCGGCCGGGCCGGCGCCGACGATCACGGGACGCAACGGCGCGCTCATGACGGCACCCCCGTTCCGGACATTGCATCCGTCCCGGAGACAAGGCGCATGCCGTCCTCGATGAAGGTGGAACAGGCGCGCAGGCGTCGGCCGTCCTCGGTGCGCACCCAGCAATCCTGGCAGGCGCCCATCAGGCAGAATCCGGCGCGCGGCTGCCCGCTGAACTCGGACGCGCGCAGCCGGTCGCCGTTGATCAGCATGGCGGTCAGCACGGTGTCGCCCTCCAGGGCCTCGCACGGGCGTCCGTCCAGGAAGAAGGGCACCGTGCGCCGGCTCCGCTCGGCGATGCGCAGGAGGAGGGGCATGGGGATGGTCGTCTCCATGATGGGCCGGTCAGCGTTGACCGACCAGGATCCGGTCGAGGCCGTACACGCGGTCCAGCAGCAGCGCCGCCGCCGCGGTGATTGCGATGATCAGGGCGGACACGGCGGCCATCATCGGGTCGATGGATTCGGTGGCGTACATGTACATCCGCACCGGCAGCGTCACCGTGGACGGCGAGGTGATGAAGATGGACATGGTCAGCTCGTCGAAGCTGTTGATGAAGGCCAGCAGCCAGCCGCCGGTGACGCCCGGCAGGATCATCGGCAGCGTCACGCGCCGGAACACCGTCGCCTCGCTGGCTCCCAGCGAATAGGCCGCCTGCTCCACGCTGCGGTCGAAGCCGCTGATGGCGGCGACCAGCAGGCGCATCACAAAGGGCGTGACGATCACCACATGCGCCGCCACCAGCCAGCCGAAGCTGCCCGTGGCGCCGACCACCGCGAACAGGCGCAGCATCGCCACGCCCAGGACCAGATGCGGGATGATCAGGGGCGACAGGAACAGCGCGTTCAGGAACGCCCGCCCGCGAAACTCCCACCGGGTGATGGCCAGCGCCGCGGGCACGGCCGCCGCCACGGCGATGGTCGCCGCCAGGAAGGCCAGCCACAGGCTGTTCCAGAAGGACTGCACGAAGTCGGGGTGGGCGAACACCGCCTTGAACCAGCGCACCGACAGCCCGGCGGTCGGCAGGGTCAGCGTGTTTTCCGGCGTGAAGGCGACCAGGCACACGATGACCAGCGGCGCCAGCATGAACACCACGACCAGCGTGTGGAAGAGAAGCGCGATCGGACCGTTCCTCGTCATGGCGCCCTCACCCCATCCGCCGGCGGTAATGGCCGTCCACCACATGATGGTAGGTCAGCATCACGATCAGGTTGGCGAGCAGCAGGATGACCGCGACGGCGGCGCCCAGCGGCCAGTTCAGTTCGCCCAGATACTGGTCGTAGACGACGGTCGCCACCATCTTCAGCCGCCGTCCGCCGAGCAGGCCGGGAATGGCGAAGGCGCTGGCGCTCAGCCCGAAGACGATCAGGCTGCCGGACAGGATGCCCGGAAGGATCTGCGGGGCCACGACGCGCAGCATGGTCGTGGCGCGCGAGGCCCCGAAGGACAGGGCCGCCTGCTCCACCGCCGGGTCGAGCTTTTGCAGCGAGGTCCAGACGGGAATGACCATGAAGGGAAGCATGATGTGCACCAGCGCCACGACCACCGTGCCCTCGCTGTAGAGCAGGCGCGTGCGCCCGATGCCGACGGCCTGGAGGATCATGTTCACCACGCCCTCCGGCCCCAGCAGCATGCTCCACCCGAAGGCGCGCACCACCACCGACACCAGCAGCGGCGCCAGCACCACCAGCAGGAAGAGGGAGCGCCAGGGCTTGCCCATCCGGCTGAGGATCACCGCTTCCGGCACCCCGACGACCGCGCAGATCGCCGTCGCCAGGGCCGCCACCCGGAAGGTGCGCAGGAAGATGTCCAGGTAATAGCCGTCGCTCAGCACCTCGGCGTAGTGGGCGAGCGTGAAGCCGTGGGTGCGTCCCGTCGCGTGCTCGTACTCGTTGAAGGACAGCAGCAGGGTCAGCAGCAGCGGCGTCAGCACCAGCGTGGCGAACAGCAGCGCCGCCGGTCCGGCCATCAGGCCGGGGGCAAGCCGCTTCCAAACCGTGGGGGCCGCGGCCTGGGCGGAGTCGGGAGCGGGATCGGTGAGGGCGGGTTCGGTGGAGACGCTGCTCATTCCAACTCCTCCAGCGCCGGGGCGGCGGACAGCGCGCCGCGATGCACGCGCACCACGGACGCCGGCCAGTCGATTCCGACCGGGGTGCCGGGGTCGAGCGGCGGCTCCCCGTCGTTCGACGCCACGGCCATCAGAGGGCCAAGGGGACCGTCCAGGTGGTAGAGCCACTGGCTGCCCAGGAAGAAGCGGTCGGTTACCCGCCCGTCCATTCGTCCCCGCCCCGGATCGGTGAGGCGCATTTTTTCCGGACGGATGCACAGGACGACGGCGTCCCCGGCCGACAGGCCGTCGGCCCGGACCTCCACCGGAATGGCGGCGAGAGAAACGGCGGCCTTTCCGTCCGCCACCGCCGCCACGCTGCCCGGCAGCATGTTGGTCTTGCCCACGAAGCGGGAAATGAACTCCGTCTCCGGATGCTCGTAGATGCGGTAGGGCTGGTCGATCTGCGTGATCCGGCCCGCCTCCATCACCACCACGCGGTCGCTGATGGAGAAGGCCTCCGCCTGATCGTGGGTGACCATGATGGTGGTGGTGCCGACCTTGCGCTGGATGTCGCGCAATTCGAACTGCATGGCCTCGCGCAGTTTGGCGTCCAGGTTCGACAGCGGCTCGTCCAGCAGCAGGACCGGCGGGCGGATGACGATGGCGCGGGCCAGGGCCACGCGCTGCCGCTGGCCGCCGGACAGTTCGCGGGGATAGCGGCCGGCGTGCTTGTCCAGATGGACCAGCGCCAACGCCTCCTCCACCCGCGCCGCGCGCTCCGCCTTCGGGACGCGGCGCATCTCCAGCCCGAAGCTGACGTTGTCGGACACGGTCATGTGCGGGAACAGCGCGTAGCTCTGGAACACGATGCCCAGGCCGCGGCTGTTCGGCTTGGTCCGCGTGATGTCGCGCCCGTCCAGTTCGATGGTGCCGCCCGTCACCTCCACGAAGCCGGCGATCATCTGGAGCGTCGTCGTCTTTCCGCAGCCCGACGGCCCCAGCAGGGAGACGAACTCCCCCTTTTCCACCGAGAGGCTCACATCGCCGACCGCCTCGAACGAGCCGTAGCGCTTGGTGACGTTGCGCAGGGTAAGGAAGGACACGGGGTGGGTCTCCCTGAAGCGGACGTTTCACGTCTGCCGATGATCGTTTCCCCGCATTGCAGGGTCGGTCAACAAACTTTTCCATATGCGGAAAAGAATCTGCTATTCATTCCGATATCCGGAATTCCATGGGGCCGCGTGGCCGAACCCATTTCAACGGGGTGAACAATGACCAGCGATGATGCGGGTGCGAAAACGAGCTTGCAGCGTGGTCTGGCGATCCTGCGCGTGCTGGCGGCCTCGAACGAGAACGGCGCGCGGCTGACCGACATCGCCCGCGCGCTGGCCCTGACGCCGCCGACCGTCCACCGCATCCTGAAAACGCTGACGGACGAGGGCATGGTCGAGGCCGACAAGCTGACCAAACGCTATCGCCTGGGCATCGACTTCTTCGCGCTGGCGGCGCAAGCGGGGAACCCCGGCAACCTGCGGGACATCTGCCGGCCGATCATCCTGCGCCTGTCGGCCACCCTGCGGGACACGGTGTTCCTGCTCGTCCGCAGCGGCTTCGACGCCGTGTGCCTGGACCGCAGCGAGGGGCCGGTTCCCATCCGCTCCTTCACCGGAGACATCGGCGGGCGCGTGGCGCTCGGCATCGGGCAGGGCAGCCTCTCCATCCTCGCCTTCCTGCCGGACGATGAAAGGGAGGAGGTGATCCGCTTCAACCTGCCCCGCATGCACGGGTTGGGCTTTCTGGACGAGGTGTATCTGCGCACGGAAATCGCGCGGGTGCGGGACCTCGGCTACGCCAGCCGGTCCACCGGGCTGCTTCCCGGGATGGCCGGGGTGGCGGTGCCGATCCTCGACCTGCAAGGCCACGCCGTCGCCGCCATCAGCGTCGGCACCATCGCGGAGCGCCTGAACGACGACCGCCTTCCGGTCGTGGTGGACATCCTGAAACGCGAAGCCGCGGGCGTGAGCCGCCAGATCAACCCGTTCGACCCGGTGCTGCGCCGCCCGGCCGCCGTCCTGGGTGGTGGGACCTGACTGTCCGGTTGATGACGACCGGAACCGGAACAGGGCAACCCGCGTCGTTCGCTGGAGCGCGACGCGCTTTCACTCAGCCCTGCCTGCGAACGTGACGATGCCGGCAAGGCCCCAGCCAATCCGGCCAGAGTCCTTCGGCAAGGCGGCGGTGGTTTAATCGATTAAACGCGCCAGCTCGTCGTCGATCTTCCGGATTTCGAGAAGCAGCTTGGCCCGGCGCGCTTCCAGGTCCGCGCGCCGCGTGGCGGTCGAAGGCGGCGGGGTCCTGACGGCCTTCCAGAATTCGCGAATTTCGGATTGCCGGACGTCCGGGCGCACCAGGCCCCGCTCCGCCGCCTGCTGGCGTTCGGCATCGGTGAGCCGGGCCAGCATGTAGACGGTGCCGTAGCCGGCCGCCGCCAGTTCGGGCGGAACGACCTTGTCCCGAATGGCCCGGTACGCGCTCATGAGCTGGGATCGGGCCGATTTCCCGAAACGCCGGTTCAGCCCCTCGTGCAGCGCGGCGCGTTCCTCCTCGCTCAAACGCGTTTCCGCGATCGACAGCAGTTCCCCGATCCGCAGGAATCGCTGCTGCGCGTCTTCCCACAGTTCCGAGATCCGGGTCAGGAACTCGTCCACGGTCTGGGGGATGCGCCCTTCGGGAAGGGGCGGGAACAGGTCACCGTCCAGCGCCACCGGTTCCGGCGGCGGTTCGACCGGTGGCGCGGCCTCGGCCATCACCGTGGCGAGATAGGCCGACATCGCCAGGGAGGGCGGCGGCTCCTTCGGCTTTCGGGAGCGCGGCTTGCGCACCACCTCGAAGTCCTTTCCGGCGATCTTTTCCCCGCGCCTAGCCACGGAAGGTCTCCAGCAGCGCAAGGGCCTCCGCGCCGATGGCGTTGATATCATCGGCCATGGGGGAGTAGGGCGCCGGCTTTTGCGCAAAGCTGGCGTGGTTGATCGATGCCTTCAGCCCGAGGTCCGCCTTCAGCGTCGGGATCGACAGCCCTTCGAGCTGCCGGCGCGCGACCTGGTCGACCGTCGCGCGGCGGTCGATCTGCGACAGGACCGCCGCAGCCGGGATGAACGCCTTGGGGGAAAACCGCCGGGCCTTGGTGATGGCGTTGACCACATGCTGGTAGGTCCGGAACGCCTCCACAACGTCTTTCGCGTCGGCCTTGGTCGGGATCAGGACCAGCGACGAAATGTCGATCGCGTTGACCAGCGCCGTGCTGTTGGCGCCCGGCACGTCGATGAGCAGGAAATCGTGGCTGGCCGAAACCTCGTTGGCCACCTGCACGAGGTCGTCGGCCTGAACCACCCGGAACTCCACCATCCCGGTGGCGGACAGCCAGCCGCTCAGGTTCTTGTTCGGGTCGGCATCGATGCAGAAAACCGACGCCCCCCGGCGTTTGAGGAATTCGGCAAGCGCGTTGACGAGCGTCGTCTTTCCGACGCCGCCCTTGCTGCTGCCCACAGTGATGATCTGGCCCATTGCAACCCCTGCCGGATTCGCCGGACACGCCGGTGGCACCTTTGCCGCTCCCGAGACGGAGCTGGATGACGTCTTCGGGCGAAAGGTGCGTGAAAGGGCAGGGGGCCGTCAAGCTGTGAGGCTCGGCGACCGGCCGCTCATCCCCACACCGTCACAGGCGCTGCCCGTATCAGAAGGGGCATATCAGAAGGGGCGGGTTCGGGCGATGGCCTGGAGCGCGTTCCGGACGCGGGCCATGACCGGCGTCCAGTCGCCGCGCCGATCCTGGCGGAACAGGCGCATGGTCGGGTACCAGGGGGTGCAGAGACCGGCGTCCAGCCAGCGCCAGTCCGGGGCGAAGGGCAGCACCGTCCACACCGGACGGCCGAGCGCTCCCGCCAGATGCGCCGGCGCCGTGCAGGAACTGATGACGAGGTCCAGGTTGGCCATGATCGCCGCGGTGTCGGCGAAGTCGGCGATCTCCGGTCCCAGGTCGGTGAAGACATCCATGAAGGACGCCGGCAGCGGTCCGACTGTTTCCAAATCCCTGCGGCCCGGCCCCTTTTGCAGCCCGAAAAACGTGACGCCCGGTGTCTCCAGCAGCGGAAGAAAGCCTTTCAGGCGCGGCGAACGGATGCGGTCGGCCTTGAATTCGGGATTTCCCGCCCACACGAGCCCGACTTTAAGGTCGCGCGTGCCCGACAGGCGCTCCGCCCACGCCGCGGCCAGCGCCGGCTCGGGGCGCAGGTAGGGCACGTTGGCGGGGATGGTGTAGAGCATGGTGCCGAGCCGGTGCGGCAAACTCGCCAGCGCGACGTGGACGTCGTGCGGCGGCAGCGCGTCGAAGCGGCCGACCACGCCGGCGACGCCCGGCATGGCGGAGAGCAGGCGGACAAGCTGCGTGTTGCATTCGACGAACACGCGGATGCCGCTCGCCTGAAGCAGCGGGGCGTAGCGGGCGAGCATGATGGTGTCGCCCACGCCCTGCTCGTCGTGGACCAGCAGCGTCCGCCCGGTGATGTCGCGCCCGTCCCAGGCGGGCGAGGGAAAGCTGCGCCGGGGCGACGGGAAGTCGGCCATGCGCGAGCGCCATTCGTATTCCGCGAACCCCTCTTCCAGCTCGCCCTTGAGCAGCAGCCCGAAGCCGAGGGCGGTGTGGGCCTCCGCGAGCGCGGGGGCCAGCCGGACCGCGGTCCGCGCCGCGCCGACCGCCTCGTCGACCAGCATGGCGTCGCGCGCCGCGAGGCCGAGGTTGAGATAGGCGTGGGCGCCGTCCGGCTGGGCCGCGATGGACTGGCGGAAGCAGGCGGCGGCCTCATCGAGCCGCCCGAGATCCTGAAGCGTGACGCCGAGGTTGTTGAGCACGCCCGCGTCGCCCGGCGCGAAGCCGAGCGCGCAGCGGTAATGGCCGACCGCCTCCTCCAGCCGGCCGAGCCGGCGGCAGGCCAGCCCCAGGGTGGCGTAGGCGGCGGCCGACAGCGGAGTCATGCCGAGGAGCGTCATCAGCTCCTCCACCGCGTCCCCCGCGCGGCCGTCCAGGATCAGCGCCTGGGCGAGCGGCACCCTTGGTTCGGTCAGCAGCGGCTTGAGGCGGAGCAGCCGGCGCAGCGCGGTTGCGGCCTGGGCGTGCTCCCCCCGGTCGGTCAGGACGTTGGCGAGGTTGTTGAGGACGTCGCCGAAGCCGGGATCCAGCGCCAGGGCGCGCCGGCAGCAGGCCAGCGCCTCCCCGTGCCGGCCGAGCCTTCGCAACGCGCTGGCGAGGTTGGAGAGGCAGGCCGGATTGCCGGGGTGGTGGCGGATGGACTGCGCCATCAGGTCGGCCGCCGTCGCCGGCTTTCCGTCCTGGAGCGCCAGCACGCCCAGCAGGTGCAGCGCGTCGGGCTGGTCGGGCCGGGCGGCCAGCACCCGACGGTAGGCCGCTTCCGCCTCGACCCTGCGGCCGGCACCGTGGTGGGCCAGTCCCGCCGCGAGCAGCGTTGCCGGATCCGTCTCCCCCATCATGGCTGGGCCGCCGCCACGAAGGATTTGGCGAAGGCGCGCCACGTCCGCTCGCCGCGCAGGAACGCCTGCGCCTTGTCGGCGCAGGCGCGGGAAGCGGCCCGGTCGGTGTAGAGGGTCTCCAGCAGTTCGACCGCTTCCTCGACGGACGATTCACCCCAGCACCGGCGCCGGCCGGCGGGATCGGCCACCGGGGTCTGGTGGCTGAGCGGCAGGCAGTTGCCGTCGCGGATCAGGTCCAGATGGCCGGTGTTGGCCGACAGGATGACCGGCACGCCGCAGGCCATGGCTTCCATGGCGACGAGATTGGTGGCGCCTTCGCAGCGGTTCGGGAAAATGGCGGCGTGGCACTCCGCCAGGATGGCGGGGATCTGGCGGCGCTCCAGGAAGCCTGTGTCGACGAAGGCTTCCGGGGGAAGGCCGTTGGCCATCGCCCATTCCACGATGCGCAGCTTGCCATTGTCTCCCACGGCGGGGGCGGACGGCGTCAGCGGCGACTCCGCGATGTCCATGGAGGTGTGCGGCCAGGGATTGTGCCACGCGGTGATCAGCAGCGCGTCAGGGTGGCGTTCGTGGAAACGGCGGAAAGCGGCGAGCGCGATGTCCTGCCCCTTGCGGAATTCCAGCTTGCCGCCGGAGAACACGACGAAGCGGTCGCCGAAGCGCTTGGCCGGGGGCTCCGGCCGCATCTCGTCGACATCCACCCCCTGGAAGGCGCAGGCAACCCCGGTCACGCCCTGCTCGGCGAGCAGGTCCCGGTTGAAGGTCGAATGCACCACCAGCCCGTCGTAGCGCCGCGCGCGTTCCAGCGCGTCCCGGTTGAACAGGGTGTCTTCGAAGGCGATGACCCCGACGTTGCGGTCGCCGCGGAAGCGGGCGGAGGCGGGACCCGGCACGAAGCCGTTGCCGAGCGCGTGCAGGACCGTGCAGCCGTCAAGGCCGAGCACCCGGCCGTTGGAGCGGGCGGCGATGGCGGCGATCTGCCGGTGGCCGTCTTCCAGGTCCTTCAGCCTGTCCCGGTTTTCCGGCCGCAGGGTGGACATCAGCGGCTTTTCCAGCAAGAGCGGAGGGCGGCCCAACGCGACGAGATGGAGCGCCGTGTGGACGCCGACCAATCCCCAGCCGTGGATCTCGGAAAGCTGCCAGGTCAACGCCAGAGTCTGTTCCACGCACGACCTCGCCCAGCCTCGCCCAAGGCTTGAAATCCCCTCTCCCCTCTGGGGAGAGGGTTAGGGTGAGGGGGGTGGGCTTGTGCCGGACGTAACGCCATGCACGACCCCCTCACCGGCCCTTCGGGCCACCCTCTCCCCGGAGGGGAGAGGGCTAAACGGCCAAGTGCAATAGCCCTGCAAACCTTGCCCCCAACCTCGCCACATGGCGCCGGTGACGCTAGGATAGCAGAAGGCGCAGGCCGATACAGTCGCCGATACGCAGTCGCCGATTTACAGGGGGGAGGATCGGCCGTGACGGCCAGCATCGAGACGGCAACCCGGCTTTATCGCGCCGGTCGGCTTGATGACGCCATCGGCGCCTGCCGGGCCATCCTGGCGGACGAGCCCCGGCACGCCGACGCGCTCAACCTCCTGGGCGCCTCGCTGTTCTCGTCCGGCGAGGACGGCGCGGCGGTGGAGGTCCTGAACGAGGCGGTCCGGATCGCCCCCGGCCACACCGCAGCGCTGACCAACCTCGCCGTCGTGCTGCAACACCGGCGGGAGTGGGCGGCGGCCGGGCGGGTGCTGCGCCGGCTGGTGGCGTGTCGGCCCGAATCGCTGGAGGCTTGCAGCCGGTTAAGCACGGTGTCGATGGAAGCGGGGGATCTGGAGGGTTCCCTGCGGTTCTTCCGGCGGGCGGCCCGCCTCGACCTACGGGCGGGCGTGCATTGGCTCAACCTGGGCGTGGTGCGAAGTCTCGACGGCGATGTCGCGGGCGCTGTCGGCGACCTGCGCCGCGCCATCGGAATCACCCCCGACGGCGTCCTCGCCTATGTCAGGCTCGGCGAAGCGCTGCTGGGGCTTGGCCGGGTGACGCAAGCCGCCGGCGCGTTCCGCCGCGCGCTTCGGCTCAACCCGACCACTTCGGGCGCGCTCGACGGCATGGCGCGCTGCGAGCGCTACCAAGCGGCCATGGCGGCCGCTCCCCTTGCGACGGCGGAACGCGGGCTGGTCATCCGCGGCGCCTTCGCGAACAGCTCGGGCTATGGCTATGCCTGCCGACGCTTCATCCAGGCGTTGCGCGCGCGGGGCGTGCCGCTCCAGGCGATCGGGGTCAAGGGTCCGGAATCCTGGACGGCCGAGAACCTCGACCGGCCGGTGCCGGCCAGGGCCATGGTGAATTTCCTCATCCCGTCCGCGGTCGAGCGGGTGCCCGGCCTCGCCACGGTGACCTTCACCATGTTCGAGGGACCGAGGCTTCCCCCGGCGTGGCGACGGCAGAGCGACCTCAGCGACCTGATCGTTGTGCCCTGCGAATCGTCCCGCATCGCCTGGATGGCGGCGGGCTATCCGGAGGATCGCCTGCGGGTCTGCCCGCTGGGCGTCGATCCGCAAGGCGAACCGGGCGGCGACGGTCCGCTGACCCTCGTGGATCCGGGCGGACGGCCGGTGTCCAGCTATCGGCACCGCTTCCTCAACATCTCGGACTTCATTCCCCGCAAGAACATCGACGGGCTGCTGCGGGTCTGGCTGCGGAGCACGGTGCGGGCCGACGACGCGGTGCTTATTCTGAAGCTGGGCAAGGGCGGCAACCCGGCCCTGCGCGCGGAACTCGCCACCCTGGTCCGGCGGTCGGAATCCGCGGTGGGCCGGCGGTTGGCGGACGCGGCGCCGGTGGTGCTGGTCGATCACACCCTGACCGACGCCGACATGACGGCGCTGGTGCGCACGGCGACCCACTACTGGAGCATGTCGCACGGTGAGGGCTGGGATCTCCCCATGGTCACGGCGGGAGCCTTGGGGCTGGGCCTGATCGCGCCGCGCCATTCGGCCTATGTGGATTACCTGGACGACCGGGTCGCCCGCCTGATTCCGGCCAAGGTCGCACCCGCATTCCTGCCCTACAGCGATCAGCCCTTTCCGCCCTTCCACGGGCTCGACTGGTGGAACCCGGACGAGGACGCCGCGGCGGCCATCCTGGCCGGCATTCTTCGCGGCGATGACGCAGGCCGTCCGTCCGCGCGCGACCACCTGCTGCAAAATTTTTCCTGGGGCCGGGCGGCGGACCGCCTGCTTGCCATTCTCGACGAGGCGGGCCTGCGGTGACGGCCAGGACCGACGCAAACCAAACCGATGCAGCCTTCGCCACTGCCATGGCCGATCATCGGGCCGGCCGGCTCGACGCGGCGGAGGCCGGTTACCGCGCGGTCCTGCGCGCCGACCCCGGCCATGCCCACGCCAACAACAACCTCGCCATCCTGCTGCGCGCCACGGGGAGGGGGGACGATGCCGTCGCCTGCTACCGCCAAGCCGTCCGGACCTCTCCGGAAGACGCGGCGGTCCGCAGCAACCTGTCCTGCGCGTTGGCCGATCTGGGGCGGGTGGACGAGGCGGTCGTGGCGGTCCGCGTGGCGCTGGCCCTGCGCCCGGACTACGCCGACGCCTGGTTCAACGCCGGCAACCTGTGCCAAGCCGCCGGCGATGATGGGGAGGCATCATCCGCCTACCGCCGGGCGCTCCGGCTGAAGCCCGGCATGGGGGAGGCGCTCAGCAACCTGGGCGACGTCCACAAGCGGTTGGGGGAGTCGAGCCATGCCATCGACCTTTACCGGGCGGCCATCGCGGCGCGGCCGGACCTGCCGCAGCCCGTCGTCAACCTGGGCGAGGCCCTGAAGGGGCAGGGGAGGGTCGAGGAGGCCATCCAGGTCCTGCAAAGGGGGCTGGAGCGCCATCCCGGTCTCGCCCTGCTGCATTCCAACCTGCTGTTCGCCCTGCATTACACGCCCTGGGTGCCGCCCGAGGTCATCGCGCGCGCCCACGCCTTCTGGAACGAGCGGCACGCCCGGCCGCTCATGCCGGAGGCCAAGCGCTTCGCCAACGACCGCAGCCCCGGCCGTCGGCTGCGGGTGGGTTATGTCTCGCCCGACTTCCGCGCCCACGCCTGCGCCCATTTCATCGAAGCCCTGCTGCGGGGGCACGACCGCGCGGCGGTGGAGGTGATCGGCTATGCCCTGTCGCGGCGCGAGGACGCCGTGACCGACCGGCTGAAGGCGCTGGCCGACGGATGGCGGTCGCTGTCCAGCCTGGACGACGCGGCGGCCGCCGCGCTGATCGAGCGCGACCGCGTCGACATCCTGGTCGATCTGGCCGGCCACACCGCCGGGGGCCGGCCGCTGCTCTTCGCCCGCAAGCCGGCCCCGGTGCAGGTCGCCTGGCTGGGCTATCCCGACACCACCGGCATGCCGGTGGTCGACGCCCGCCTGACCGACGGCATCGCCGATCCGCCGGGCCCGGCCGACGGCTGGCACGCCGAGAAACTGATCCGCCTGCCCAAGGGGTTTCTCGCCTACCGGCCGCCGCAGGGCATCGACGCGCCGCTGGACCCTCCGGCGCTGGCCGGCGGCATCGTCACCTTCGGTTCCTTCAACAACGCCGCAAAGGTGACTCCGGAGGTGGTGCGGGTCTGGTCGGCCATCCTGGCGCGGCTGCCGTCCGCCCGGCTGGTCCTCAAGAGCGGCGCCTTCACGGACCCGCCGACGCGCGCCCGCTATGCCCGGCACTTCGCGGACCGGGGCATAGCGCCCGCCCGGATCGACCTGCTGCCCCCCCTGCCCGAGGCCGACGATCACCTGCTGGCCTACGGCCGCATCGACATCGCGCTCGACCCGTTCCCCTACAACGGCACCACCACCACCTGCGAGGCGCTGTGGATGGGCGTGCCGGTCGTCACGCTGGCCGGCCGGCACCATGTGTCGCGGGTGGGCGCCAGCCTGCTGACCCAATGCGGGCTGCCGGACCTCGTCGCCGCGGACGAGGCCGGCTATGTCGAGGCCGCCGTCGCCCTGGCACGCGATCCGCAGCGCCTCGCCGCGTTGCGCCGGGGCTTGCGGGGCATGCTGGAGCGCTCCCCCCTCCTCGACCACCGGGGCTTCGCGGAGGCGGTCGAGGAGGCCTACCGCGGCCTGTGGCACGGTTGGATCGGCCCGGCCGGGACCGAATCCACTACCGCCCTGTCCTCCGACTGACCTCGTCGCGCAGGGCCTCCGCCGCCGCCGCGAACACCGGCCCCCAGTCCAGGTCGCGCCCCTGGCGGAACAGGCGCATCGTCGGGTACCACGGCGTGTGCTCGCCGGAACATCCGTAAATCCAATAGGGGACGTGCTGCACGAGGTTCCAGACCGGCGTGCCGAGCGAACCGGCGAGGTGCGCGACGGCGCTGTCGGTCATGATGACGAGGTCGAGCTGTTCCAGGACGGCGGCCGTGTCGGCGAAATCGTCCAGCTCGGGGCCGAGCGGCGTCACCAGACGGCCGCCCGCCCCGAGGTCGGGCAGTTCGGCCTCGGGCGGCCCCTTCTGAAGGCTGTAGAGCCGCACGCCCGGCACCTCGGCGAACCGCAGGAAGCGGGAGAGGCTGGTGGCGCGCCGGCCGTTGTCGGCGAAGGTCACCCGGCCCGACCACACGATGCCGACGCGCAGGGTGCCCGGCTCCCGCGCGCCGAGGCGACGGGCGGCCTTGTCGCGGGCGTCCTGCGGGATGGCGAGGCGCGCCGGCGGCGGAACCGAGGCCAGGGTGGTGCCGAACAGCCCCGGCAGGCTCATCTGCGACGCCTCCACGTCGAAGGGCGGCGCTGCTGCTCCCGGCGGGACGAAGCCGTCCACCTCCAGCCCCGACAGCACCCGCCGCAGTTCCGGATGGCACTCGTACAGCACCCGGCCGCCCCGTGCCTTGACCAGCGGCACGTAGCGCGCCATCAGGAGCGCGTCGCCGAATCCCTGCTCGGCGGACAGCAGGATGCTGCGTCCGTCCAGCGGGCCGCCGTCCCAGACCGGCCCCGACGGCGTCCTGCCGTGGAAGGCGGACAGCCCCCGGCGGGCCTCGTAGTCCGCGAAGCCGTGGACGTAGTCGCCGACCTGAAGCCGGGCGAGCGCGCGTTCCCACAGCAGGTTGGCCCACAGCAGGTTGGCCCACCGCGGCTCAGGCGTCGCGGCCCGCTCCTCCGCCGCCTGACGGATGAAGGCCTGGTCGATCAGGGCGAGCGCCTCCCGGAAGCGCCCCGCCTTGCGCAGCGCGATGACGCCGTTGTGAAGGACGGTCGCGTTGTCCGGATCGAGCCGGAGCGCCTCGCCCTGTGCGGCCACCCCCTCGTCGAATCGGCCGGCTTCCGTCAAGGCGTTGCCCAGATTGCTCCAGATGCTGGCCCAGATACTGCGGTTGTCCGGCGCGAACTCCAGGCCCCGCCGGTGGCAGGCGATGGCGGCGTCCAGCCTCCCGGCGCGGCGCAGCAGGAGGCCGAGCGTGCTCCAGGCGCCGCCATCGCGGGGATTGGCCGCGAGGACGGCCTCCAGCCTGGCCATGAGCCCGTCGTCGTCGGGTTCCGATTCGCTGCTGCGGCTGTCTGTCGGCATGCATCCACGCTTGCGTGATCAAGAATCGGGTCGGACACCGATCCGGCGCCCGGTCCAGGATTGCGATTGTATCGGTTGTCCCGCCGCCAAGCCATCCGGCCCGCTCGGCTTTGATTCGGTGCCGGCAGGCTGTCCACCAAGCCCTGCGCGCGGCAGGGTGTCACAATTCAACCCAATTTATGCATTGTTTCGGATGGAGTGCCTTGCCACGTCAGGTGGTGAGGTCTTAGTGGGGAAATGGAAGAGCCCATCAACGGACTGAAAATCCTCCCACGTGCAGTTGTATGTGGACATACTATAATTTGGCTGGCAAGTATCGCGTATACTGATAATCATGTCTCGATGCCGTATCGATTTGTCTAAGGCCAGCGCCGGTGCCGGCCGCGTGAGGTAGGGAGCTGAACGAGCGTGGCGAATCCAACCTTCACAGTGATCGGCACCAACAGCTTCGGCCTCTCCAACAGTGGGACCGAGGGCGCGCCGGCGCTGGCGGATCTCGATGGCGACGGCGATCTCGACCTCCTGGTCGGCAACTCGGGCGGAGACACGGTCTTCTTCCGTAACAACGGAACGTCGCTGGCGCCGACCTTCTCGCTGGAGGGGACCGATCTCTTCGGCATCGCCAACCTGAGCCAGGGCGGCGCGCTTCCCGCCCTGGCGGACATCGACGGCGACGGCGATCTCGACCTGTTCATCGGCAACCACGCCGGCACCACCCTGTTCTTCCGCAACAACGGGACGTCGGCGCAGGCGCCGACTTTCTCGCTGGAAGGCACCAACCTTTTCGGCATCCAATCCAGCGGCGGTTACGGAGCGCCGAGCTTCGCCGACCTGGACGGCGACCATGACCTCGACCTCGTGATCGGCAACGCCGTCGGCGATCTGCTGTACTACCGCAACGACGGGACGTCGCTGGCGCCGACCTTCTCGCTGGTCGGCACCAACGTCTTCGGCATGCTTCGCGCTGATGAATACTCCGCGCCGGTGCTGAAGGACATCGATGGGGACGGCGACGTCGACCTCATCAACAAGAACCTCGTCTACATCAACACCGGGACGACGGCGTCCCCGACCTTTTCGCCGCCCGGGACGAACGCCTTCATGACGGGCGACCCGGGGGCGTACCCGCGACCGGCCCTGGGCGATCTCGACGGCGACGGCGACCTCGATCTGCTGTTCGGCATCGAAGGCGGCGACAAGACGTATTTCCGGAACGTCTCGCCGGTCACCGTGACGCTGGGCAACGGCGGCACCACGATCACGCTGTCGCAGGTCAACACCCTGACCGGCGGCGCCGGCACCGACGTGGTGACGCTCGGTTCCATCGGGGCGACCTTCATCGTCACCGGGGTCGAAACGCTGACCGGCGGCAGCGGCACCGACGTGGCGACACTGGGCAGCGGCGGCAACACGCTGCTGGTGAGCCGGATCGAGACGCTGATCGGCGGCAGCGGCACCGACACGGTGACGCTGGGCAGCAGCGGCAACACGCTGCTGGTGGGCGGCCTAGAAACGCTGACCGGTGGCGCCGGCACCGACGTGGTGACGCTGGCCAGCAGCGGCAACACGTTGAGGGTGACCGGCGTCGAAACGCTGACCGGCGGCATCGGCACCGACGCGGTGACGCTCGCCACCGACGGCAACACGCTGACGGTGGCGAAGGTCGAAACGCTGACGGGCGGCGCCGGCACCGACGTGGTGACGCTCAACTCCGGCGGCAACACGGTGCTGGTGAACGGCATCGAAACGCTGACCGGTGGCGCCAATACGGATTTCGTGACGCTGGGCAGCGGCGGCAACACGGTGCTGGTCCGGCTGGTGGAGACGCTGGCCGGTGGCTCCGGCACCGACGTGGTGACGCTGGGCAGCGGCGGCAACGCGATGCTGGTCCGGTTGATCGAGACGCTGGTCGGCGGTTCCGGCACCGACGTGGTGACGCTCGACAGCGTTGGCAACACGCTGGCGGTGAGCGGCATCGAAACGCTGACCGGCGGCATCGGCACCGACGTGGTGACGCTCGCGACCGACGGCAACACGCTGACGGTGTCGAAGGTCGAAACGCTGACGGGCGGCATCGGCACCGATGTGGTGACGCTGGGCAGCGGCGGCAACACGACGCTGGTGATCGGGATCGAGACGCTGACCGGCGGCTCCAATGTGGATTTCGTGACGCTGGGCAGCGGCGGCAACACGCTGCTGGTCCGGCTGGTGGAGACGCTGATCGGCGGGTCCGGCACCGACGTGGTGACTCTCAACACCGGCGGCAACACGCTGCGGGTGAGCGGCATCGAAACGTTGACCGGGGGTGCCGGCACCGACGCGGTGACGCTGCTCTCCGGCGGCAACACACTGTTCGTGTCGCTGCTGGAGTCGCTGTTCGGCGGTTCCGGCACCGACGTGGTGACGCTGGGCAGCGGCGGCAACACGCTGACGGTGCAGGCGCTGGAGACTCTGACCGGCGGCGTCGGCACCGATGTGCTGAACGTCACCGCGGGCGGCCTGACCGCTCTGGTGACCGGCATCGAAACGCTGAACGGCAACGCCGCTCAGGATTTCGTGACGCTCGGCGACAGCGGCGGCAGCACGCTGACGGTGTCGCGGCTCGACACGCTGGTCGGCAGCGCCGGCACCGACGTGGTGACGCTCGGCGGCACCTTCAGCAGCACGATGTTGGTGTCGTCCATCGAAACGCTGATCGGCAGTTCCGCCATCGAAATCGTGACCCTCTCCGACTCCGGCGGCAACACGCTGCAGGTGAGCGGAATCGACACGCTGACCGGCAGCAGCGGCACCGACGCGGTGACGCTGGGCGGCGGCGGCAACACGCTGCTGGTCTGGCAGGTGGAGACGCTGACCGGCGGCGCCGGCACCGACCGGGTGACGCTCAGCACCGGCAGCAACGAGATGACGGTCAGCGGCGTCGAGACTCTGACCGGCGGCAGCGGTCTGGATATCGTGACGCTGGGCAGCGGCGGCAACACGCTGACGGTCTGGCGGGTGGAGACGCTGACCGGCGGCGCCGGCACGGACGTGGTGACGCTCAACACCGGCGGCAACACGCTGCAGGTGAGCGGCATCGAAACGCTGGCCGGCGGCGCCAATACGGATTTCGTGACGCTGGGCAGCGGCGGCAACACGCTGACGGTGTCCGCGCTGGAGACGCTGGCCGGCGGCGCCGGCACGGACGTGGTGACGCTCGGCGCCGGTGGCAACACGCTGCTGGTGAGCGGCGTCGAAACGCTGACCGGCGGCAGTGGCACCGACGTTGTGACGCTGGGCAGCGACGGCAACACGGTGACGGTGTCCGCGCTGGAGACGCTGGTCGGCGGAACCGGCACGGACGTGGTGACCTTCTCCCCGCCCGGCAGCGTCGGGACCCTCTTCGTTTCCGGCGTCGAGACCGTCTACACGCCGTTCCAGACGTTGGCGCTGAACGGCACCGACACACTGATCGTAATTCCAGGCAGCCCGTCCACTCCGGTGCTCAACCCGGGTTCGGACAGCGGCGCGTCCGGCGACGCGGTGACCAATGCGTCGCAGCCCACATTGACGGGAACCGCCGACGCCGGCAGCGTCGTGCATCTGTACGGAAACGGTGTCGAGATCGGGACGGGGACGGCCAACGGCTCCGGCGCCTGGTCGGTGGTCCCCGGCACGGCGCTTGCGGATGGAGCCTGGACGCTGACCGCCAAGGTGATCGCGTCCGGAGTCGAAAGCGGGGCCTCGGGCTCTTTGCTCCTGACCATCGACAGGAGCGCGCCGTCGCTGGTCGCGGCCTCGGTCAACGAGACGTTATTGACGCTGACCTATTCGGAAGCGCTGGACGGGGCGTCCGACGCGGTGGCCTCGGCCTTCGCGGTGACGGTGGACGGGGTGGTTCGCGGCGTGACGGCGGCCGACGCCAGCGGTTCGACGGTGACGCTGACGCTCGCCGGCGCGGTGAGCAAATACCAGACGGTAACGGTGGACTACACCCCGCCGGGCACGGGCGCGGTGACGCGGGACGTGGCTACCAACGTGGCGGGTGCCGTCAGTGGACAGGCGACCCGCAACGTCACTCCGGGCGATCCCAATTTTGGCTTGCCGGTCTCGAACCCCTTCGGCTTCGCCAATGTCGCCAATTTTGCCAATCCGACGTTTGCGGACCTTGACGGCGACGGCGACCTGGATGTCCTCATCGGCAACTGGGCCGGCGACACGGTGTTCTACCGCAATGTCGGGACGAGCACCGCGCCCAGTTTCACGCTGGAGGGCACCGACCCCTTCGGCCTGGACAAAGTGAGCGATGTCGCCAGCCCGGTGCTGGTGGACATCGACGGTGACGGCGATCGCGATGTCTTCATTGGTGACGGCCTAGGCGACCACCTCTTCTATCGCAACGTCGGAACGACGGCGGCGCCCAGCTTCACACTCGAGAGCACCAACCCCTTCGGCCTCGGCAACGTCGGCAACAACGCCAGTTCGACGTTTGCGGACATCGACGGCGACGGTGACCTCGACATTCTCATCGGCAATCTCGACGGCAACCTGCTGTTTTACCGCAATATCGGAACGACGGCGGCGCCCAGCTTCACGCTGGAGGGCACCAACCCCTTTGGCCTCAACCTCGGTCTCGGCAGCGACGACGGCGACTCCAACCCGACGCTGGTGGACCTTGACGGGGACGGCGACCTCGACTTCCTCACCGGCGATTGGAACGGCAACCTGCTGTTCTACCGCAATGTCGGGACGGTGGCGGAGCCCAGCTTCACGCTGGTCGGCACCAACCTCTTCGGCCTGAGCAACGGCGGCTATGCTTCCAGGCCGACGGTGGTGGACATCGACGGCGACGGCGACCTCGACGTCATTACCGGGAATTTCGACGGCGCCCTTGTGGTAAACCTACAGATGCCGCCGCCGCCCACGCCGGGCGGCTTGGGTCTGAGCGCGGCGTCGAACGGTGGCTCGACCACCAACACCCTGACCAACGTTGCCACCCCGGCCATCACCGGTACGTCTGTGGCCTCCGCGACGGTGGTGCTGTACGACAGCGACGGCACAACCGCGCTGGGCACGGCGACCGCCGACGCATCCGGCCTGTGGACGGTCAGCGCAGCTTCGCTGTCCGACGGCGCCCACAGCCTGACCGCCAAGGCGATCAACGCCGCCGGCACCTCCGCAGCCTCCACGGCGCTGACCGTGAGCATCGACACGGAGGCTTCGGCGCCGACGGGCTTGGCCCTGGCGGTGGCGTCGAACAGCGGGTCCACGTTGGACACGCTGACCAGCGTCCCGGCCCCGGAGATCACCGGCAGCGTCGCCGAGGCGGGCACGGTGGTGCTGTACGAGGGGGCAACGGCCCTGGGCACGGCCACGGTGGCCTCCGCTGGGTCTTGGACCATCACCGCGGCCTCGCTGAGTGACGGCGTTCACAGCCTGACCGCGAAGGTAAGCGACGCGGCCGGCAACACCTCGTCCGCTTCGACCGCGCTGACGGTCAGCATCGACACCGGCGCGTTGGCCCCGACCGGGCTGGCCCTGGCCGCCGCGTCGAACAGCGGGTCCACCGCCGACACGCTGACCAGCGTCCCGGCCCCGGAGATCACCGGCAGCGTCGCCGAGGCGGGCACGGTGGTGCTGTACGAGGGGGCAACGGCCCTGGGCACGGCCACGGTGGCCTCCGCTGGGTCTTGGACCATCACCGCGGCCTCGCTGAGTGACGGCGTTCACAGCCTGACCGCGAAGGTAAGCGACGCGGCCGGCAACACCTCCGCGGCCTCGACCGCGCTGACGGTCAGCATCGACACCGGCGCGTTGGCCCCGACCGGGCTGGCCCTGGCCGCCGCGTCGAACAGCGGGTCCACCGCCGACACGCTGACCAACGTCACGGCCCCGGCGATCACCGGCACGGTGGCCGAGGCCGGCACGGTTGTGCTGTACGAGGGGGCAACGGCGCTGGGTACGGCGACGATGGCCGGCCCTGGTGCCTGGACGATCGCTGCGGCGTCCCTCGCCGACGGCGTGCACAGCCTGACCGCCAGGGCGACCGACGTGGCGGGCAACACCTCGCCAGGTTCGGCCGCACTGACCGTGACGATCGACACCAGCGTTCCGGCACCGGGTGCGCTGAGCCTGGAAGCCGGCTCGAACAGCGGGTCTACAGCCGACACCCTGACCAACGTCGCGGCACCGACGATCACCGGCAGCATGGCCGAGGCGGGCACGGTCGTCCTGTACGACGGGACGACAGCCGTGGGCACCGCGACCGTCGCCGCTCCGGGAGCCTGGACAGTCACTGCGGCGTCCCTCGCCGACGGCGTGCACAGCCTCACGGCCAAATCCTTCGATGCGGCGGGCAACACCTCTTCGCCTTCGGCCGCGCTGACGGTGACGGTGGATACCGCCGCCGCTGCCCCGAGCGGACTGGCGCTGGAGGCGGCTTCCAACAGCGGCTCCACGGCCGACACGCTGACCAACGTCACGACACCGACGATCACCGGCAGCACGGCCGAGGCGGGCACGGTCGTCCTGTACGACGGGACGACAGCCGTGGGCACGGCGACCGTCGCCGCGCCCGGCGCTTGGACGATCGCCGCGGCCTCCCTGAGCGATGGCGCGCACAGCCTGACCGCCAAGGCGACCGACGCGGCAGGCAACACCTCCGCCGCCTCCACCGCGCTGACCGTGACCGTGGACACCGGCGCTTTGGCCCCGACGGGGCTGGCACTGGCCGTCTCGTCGAACAGTGGCTCTACAGCCGACACGCTGACCAACGTCACAGCCCCGGCGATCACCGGCAGCGTCGCCGAGGCTGGTACAGTGGTGCTGTACGAGGGCAACACGGCCGTGGGCACGGCGACGGCCTCCACGGCCGGAGCCTGGACCATCACCGCCGCCTCGCTGAGCGACGGCACCCACAGCCTGACCGCCACGGCGACCGACGCAGCGGGCAACACCTCGTCCGCCTCGACCGAACTGACGGTGACCATCGATTCCGGCGCTTTGGCCCCAACGGGGCTGGCGTTGGCGGCTTCGTCGAACAGCGGCTCGACCGCGGACACGCTGACCAGCGTCACGGCCCCGGCGATCACCGGCAGCGTCGCCGAGGCCGGCACGGTCGTGCTGTACGAGGGCGCAAAGGCGCTGGGTACGGCGACGATGGCCGGCCCTGGTGCCTGGACGATTGCTGCGGCGTCCCTCGCCGACGGCGTGCACACGCTGACCGCCACGGTGGCTGATGCGGCGGGCAACACCTCTTCGCCTTTGGCCGCGCTGACCGTCACGGTGGATACCGCCGCCGCTGCCCCGAGCGGACTGGCGCTGGAGGCGGCTTCCAACAGCGGCTCCACGGCCGACACGCTGACCAACGTCACGACACCGACGATCACCGGCAGCACGGCCGAGGCGGGCACGGTCGTCCTGTACGACGGGACGACAGCCTTGGGCACGGCGACCGTCGCCGCGCCCGGCGCCTGGACGATCGCCGCGGCGTCCCTCGCCGACGGCGTGCACAGCCTGATCGCCAAGGCGACCGACGCGGCGGGCAACCCCTCCGCCGCCTCCGCCGCGCTGACCGTGACCGTGGACACCCGCGCTTTGGCCCCGACGGGGCTGGCACTGGCCGTCTCGTCGAACAGTGGCTCTACAGCCGACACGCTGACCAACGTCGCAGCCCCGGCGATCACCGGCACCGCGGCCGAGGCCGGCACGGTCGTGCTGTACGACGGTGCGACGGTGCTGGGTACGGCGACGATGGCCGCCCCTGGTGCCTGGACCATCACCGCCGCCTCGCTGAGCGATGGCGCCCACAGCCTGACCGCCACGGTGGCTGACGCGGCAGGCAACACCTCCGCAGCGTCCACCGCGCTGACCGTCAGCATCGACACTGGAGCGCCGTCCGTTGCCATCGCGCTGAGCAGGACGACGCTCGGGGCGGGGGAGACGGCGACCGTCACCTTCACCTTCAGCGAGGCGCCGGTGGGCTTCTCCACCGCCGCCGTCACCGTGCAGCACGGCACGCTGTCGAACCTGTCCGTCCTGCCCGGCAGCGACGGGCTGGTCTACACCGCCACCCTGACCCCGACCGTGGAGACGCTCGCCTCCGACAACCGGATCACCGTCGCCACGGGCTGGAGCGATGCCGCCGGCAACGCCCCGACGGCCGCGGCGGCCTCGGCCGGCTACGCCATCGACACCCGGAGTCCGCCCAGCAACACGGCCCCCGTCCTCGGCGGCGCCGTGGCCGGCCAGACGGTCGACGACACCGCCAGCCGTCGGCCCTTTTCCACTCTGACCGTTTCGGACGCCGAGGCCGCCCAGGCCCAGACCGTCGTGGTGACGGTGCGCGACACGGCTGGCGTCGGGGCCGGCACCGTCGGCGACGCCACCGGCGCCTTCACGCAGGCCAGCCTGGAGGCCAGCGGCTTCACCAAGACCGCTGGCGGCACCTACAGCCTGTCCGCGACCTCCGCCACGGCGGCGCAGGCCGCCCTTCGGCTGCTCGATTTCCAGCCGGCGGCCAACCGCATGGCACCGGGCGGGCTGGAAGCCACGGCCTTCACCGTGACGGTCACCGACGCGGACGGCGCGTCGGCGACGGACACCGTCACCAGCATCAGTGCCCTGTCGGTCAACGATCGTCCCGTTCTGGCCCAGACGCCCGGCACCCGCAACGTGGACCAGGGGCAGGCCTTTTCCTACACGGTCGCGGCCGGCACCTTCACCGACGCCGATACCGGCGACAGCCTCACCTTGAGCGCGACGAGCGGTGACGGGTCGGCCCTGCCCGGCTGGCTCAGCTTCGACGCGGCCACCGGCCGGCTGTCCGGCACGCCGGGCAACGCCGACGTCGGCACCCGGACGGTGCGCATCACCGCCACCGACAGGTCCGGCGCGGCGGTCTCCGGCCTGCTGACCATCCAGGTCGCCGACGTCAACGACACGCCGGTCGCCAGGAACGACGCGGGGGCCACCGACCGGCTCACCCCCGTCGCGGTGGCGGCGGCTGGAGGCGTGCTCGCCAACGACGAGGATCCCGATGCCGGCGACCGCCTGACGGTCAGCGCGGTGGCCGGCGACGCCGCCAATGTTGGCCGGGCCATCACCTTGTCCGGCGGTGGCAAGCTGACCGTCAACGCCGATGGCGGATACAGCTTCGACCCGGCCGGCGCCTACGGCACGCTGCACTTCGGCCAGACCAAGCAGGAGACGGTCGGCTACACCGTCGCCGACCGGGCCGGCGCGACCTCCACCGCCACGCTGACCATCACCGTCCGGGGCGTCAACTCCGCCCCGGCGGTGCAGGAGGCCAAGCGGGTCGCCATCGACCAGAACTCCAGCCGCGTCGGCCTGTCCATCGACAAGCCGGTCGATCCGGAAGGCGACCCGCTGACCATCACGGTCACCGGGCTGCCGACGGTCGGGCTGCTCCAGCGCTACGACGGCACGGCGCTCGCCGTGGGCGACACGCTGACGCCGGACCAGCTGGCCGCGGTGGTCTACACGCCGCCCTTTGGCGCCACCGGGGCCGCCGGGGCCTTCAGCTACGCCGTCTCCGACGGGACCAGCCTGATCGGCCGCGCGGTGACGATCAGCCTGACCCCGGTCCAGTGGCTGGGCATCAGCCCGACCAGCCTGTCCGGCGCGGAGGGCAACAGCGGCACCACAAACCTGACCTACACGATCACCCGGCGCGGCGACACGTCGGGGACGACCACGGTCAAATGGCAGGTCGATAGCGGTGGCCTGACCGGCAGCCTTGCCGACGCCGCCGACTTCGGCGGCACGTTGCCAAGCGGCACCGTCACCTTCGCCGCCGGCGAGACCAGCAAGACCGTCAGCGTTCCGGTCAGCGGCGACCGGCTGGTCGAGGGCAACGAGCAGTTCCGGGTCCTTCTCTTCTCCCCCTCGACCACGGTGGCCGACGCCAAGATCACGGTGGAAAGCGCGTCGGCGCTCGGCACCATCCTCAACGACGACCGCGCCGCCACCATCAGCACGGTGACCGGGCCGGGCGCCGGCCGCTATCTGGCGGCGCGCGGCGACACGCTGGACTTCACCGTCGCCTTCAGCGACGCGGTCAGCGTCTCCGGCACCGGCGCGCCGCGGCTGGCGTTGACCATCGGCACGCAGACCCGCTACGCCACCTTCCTTCGCGCCGAGTCCGGCACGCTGGTGTTCCGCTACGCCGTCGCCACGGACGACCTGGACAGCGACGGCATCGCCGTCGCCGGCACGATCGACCTGAACGGCGCGCAAATCGTCGACAGCGCCGGCAACACCGTCACCAGCCTCGGCTTCGGCAGCGCGGCGCCGGTCACCGCCCATGTGCTGGTCAACGTCCGCGGCGGCCACGCCATCGACGGCTACATCGCCGGCGCCACGGTGTTCGCCGACGCCAACGCCAACGGCCAGCTCGACGGCGGGGAAGCGTCGGGGACCACCAACGCGGTGGGAAGCTGGTCGATCCAGGGCGGATCCGGCCCGATCGTCATGGTCGGCGGCACCGACATCTCGACCAACCTCGCCTTCACCGGCGTCTACGAGGCGCCGGGCTCGGCCTCGGTCATCACGCCGCTGACCACCATCATCATGGGCATGGCGGGGCTCGCCGGCACCGACGCCCAGATCGCGGCGGCGGCGGCCGAGCTGAAGAGCAAGCTCGGCCTCGACGCCGGCCTCGACCTGCTGACCTACGATCCCATCGTGGCCGTGACGGCAACGGGGGCGGACGCCGCGGCCGTCGCAACCGCGCTGAAGACGCAGGCCGCGGCCGCCAGCGTCGCCAACGTGATCGTCCAGGGCAGCGCGGTGCTCGCCGGGGCGGTGATCGGCACGCCGCGGGCCAGCGGCGTGATCGGGCGGGCGCTGGTTGGCGCCATCGCCGACGCGGTCAAGGCTGTCCCGGCCGGCGGCACGATCGACTTTGCCGATCCTGTCGTCCTGGCCGCCATCCTGGCCGCCGCCGGCACCCGGATCGGGGCTGTGGACAGTGCCAAGCTGGCCGCGGCGACCAGTGGTGCGGCGAACGTCATCGCCGCGTCGAACGGCGCGGTGGTCACCGCCGGCACGACCAACAGCGGCGGCATCGACGGGCTGACCCAGATGGCCCAGGCCCAGGTGGTGGCGCAGGGCGCGGCGGCCGACCAGCTGCGCAGCGGCACCGCCGCCGGCGACGTGACCGGCGTGGTCACCGCCTTCACCGGCACCAACCTTCAGCAGCAGATCAGCACCGCCCAGGTGGCCGTCGTCGTGCCGTCGCGCCTCGCCATCGCCGCGACCGACGCCGACAAGCGCGAAGGCGACACCAGCTCCAAGGCCTTCACCTTCACCGTCACCCGTTCCGGCAACACAAGCGGCGCGCTGACGGTCGACTGGGCGGTCGCGGCCAGCAATGGATCCGGGGGGAGCACGCTCGACGCCGCGGATTTCGGCGTGGCGCTGCCCAAGGGCACCATCTCCTTCGCCGACGGCGAGGCGACGAAGGCCATCACCATCCAGGTCGCAGGCGACACGGGCATCGAACCGGACGAGACCTTCACCGTCACCCTGTCCAACCCGTCCGTCGCCGCGACGGCGATCGAGACGGCGTCGGCGACGGGCACCATCCGCAACGACGACCCGATCAACCCGAGGCTGACCCTGCCGGCCGCCCAGACGGTGGTGGCGGGGACGGCCGCGGCCATCGCCGGGCTGTCGGTGGCCGATGGCGACAGCGCCACCGTGACGGCGACTCTGACCCCGGGCAACGGCAGCGTGGTTCTTGCCGGGCCGGCCACCGTCAGCACGGCCCTTGATGGCACCGTCACGGTCAGCGGCAGCGTGGCCGACGTCAACACGACGCTGGCCTCACTGGTCTTCACCGGAACCAAGGGGCAGACGGCGGGCAGCGTCGCCGTGGTGCTGGCCGACGACGACCCGTCTACCCCCGACGCCTCCGGCACGTTGACCGTCGCCATCCAGTCGCCGCCAACCAACACGCTGCCGAGCAGCCCGACCCTGGTCGCCGGCACCGCCAGCGAGGTGCTCGGGCTGGAGATATCGGACGTCGACGGCGGCACCATGACCGTCGTGCTGACGCCGACCAACGGCGCCATCCGGCTGCCACTCTACGGCGGCGCCACGGCGAGCGACCTCGGCAACGGCGCGATCCGGCTGGCGGGCACGCTGGACGACGTGAACCGCACGCTGCAGCAGCTGGAGTTCACCGCGTCCCGCAACGTCACCAGCGCGTCGATCCGGTTCGACACGGCCGACGACCAGCCCCTGACCCCCGACGCCGGCAGCCTTCTCGTCATCGGCGTGCTGTCGTCGCCGGAGCAGACCTTGCCCGCCACCCTGTCGGCGGTCGCCGGTGTCGCGGCCAAGGTGAGTGGCCTTTCGGTCGGCGATTACGACAGCGCGACGCTGCAGGTCACGCTGGCCCCGACCGGCGGCACGCTGGCGCTGACGGCGCAGGGTGGGCTGACGCTGACGCAGCCGTCGGCGGGCGTCTGGCGCCTGCTCGGCACCCAGGCCGACATCGCGGCCACGCTGGCGACGCTGACCTTTACGGGCACGCCGGGGCAGACGTCCGGGACGATCCGGGTGACCACCAGCGACCTCGGCACGCTGACGACCGACGCCGACGCGACCATCGCGGTGACGATTGCCGATCCGGCGACGCTGATCGCCCCGACGCTCACCCTCCCGCAGCCGATCACCGTCGATCAGGGCCTGCCCACGGCCTTGGGAGGCATCCAGATCGCCGATCCCGACAGCGGTGCGGTGACCGTGACCCTGGCTCCGACCCGGGCGGCGCTGGGCGCCACCGCGGCGGGGCAGGCGAGCGTCGCGACGGCCATCGACGGCACGGTCACCATCACCGGTTCGGTCGCCGACGTGAACGCGACCCTGGCCAATCTGCGGATCACCGGTGGCGCCTTCCCCACGGCGACCATTGCGGTGGCGGTCAGCGATGGCGCCACCACGCCGGCGACCGGCACGCTGACGCTGCCGATGGTGGACCGCACGCCGCCGGGCAGCCCGACGATCACCGCGGCCACCACCGACGCCGCCGGCATGCTTTCGGTGACCACCACCAACCGCAACCAACTGTTCGTGCGCGGCACCGCCGAGGCCAACAGCCGCGTCGCCCTGTCCGACACCGGAAGGGTGGTGGCGACGGTCACCGCCGATGCCTCGGGAGCCTGGATCGCCGACCTTGGCGCGACACCGCTGGCCGACGGCACCCACGCCTTCACGGCAAAGGCCTCCGACGCGGCGGGCAACACCGGTCCGGCCTCCGGCGCCCTGTCGGTCGTCGTGGACACCGTGGCTCCATCGGCCCCTTCGATCGCTTTCAGCGGCGGCGCCCCCGGCGGCGTTATCGACCGCGCCAGGCAGACCAGCGTCGGCTTCGTCATCTCCGGCGGCGAGATCGGGACGACCTACCGCTGGGCGCTCACCTCCTCGGGTGGCGGCACGCCGCTGACCGGGACGGGGACGGTCCGCAGCGCCAGCGATACGCTCGGCGGGCTCGACGTCTCCGGTTTGGCCGACGGCACCCTGTCGCTGTCGCTTACGCTGACCGACGCGGCGGGCAACGCCTCGGCGGCCGCGTCGGCGACCGTGGCGAAGGCCGCAGGCACGCTGGTGGACGGCGCCCAGGTCCTGACATCCGCCGCGCAGGCGAACGGAAAGACCGTCAGCACGGTGGTGGTCCAGGCGCCCACCGCCGGTCGCGTGGAGGATCCCGGCACCGCGAACGCCGGCTTGGCCGACGTGCCGCTGGTCCGGGAGACGGTGACCGATCCGGCCAGCGGCCAGCCGGTGGTGGCGACCACCTTGCAGGTCGGCCTGCCGACCGGTGTCGGCGTGACGGCGAGCGGCCCGGCGAACCGCGAGGCGCCGTCCGAGACGCGGGCTGACCTGATCCGCGAGATCGAGGCGCGCACGGCGGCCGGATCGGCGGCGCGCACCGACCTGGCAGGCGGGGGCACCGGCTTCCTGAACGCCCTGCCGCAGCAGGCGTCCCTGCTGCTGCGCACGCTCAGCTTCACAACATCCGGCGGCGCACCGGGGACGGCGGTCCGTGTCACCGGCACCACGCAAGCGAGCATCACAGGGGTTGCCACGCCGACAGCCCTGGTCATCGACACGACCGGGGCCGCAGGGCCGCTGACCATCCAGCTCGACAAGGTGGAATTCGCTGCGGTGATCGGCGCGGCGACGCTGACCGGCGGCGAGGGCAATCAGGTGGTCTATGGCGACGCCAGCAGCCAGTCGATGATCCTCGGCCCCGGCGATGATCTTCTGTCGGGGGGTGGCGGCAACGACACGGTGGCCAGCACGCTCGGCAACGACACGCTGTACGGCGACGGCGGCGACGACCTGATGAACGGCGGCGACGG
This sequence comes from Azospirillum mesophilum, assembly GCF_053470405.2. Classification (NCBI taxonomy): domain Bacteria; kingdom Pseudomonadati; phylum Pseudomonadota; class Alphaproteobacteria; order Rhodospirillales; family Azospirillaceae; genus Azospirillum; species Azospirillum mesophilum. The sequence continues at coordinate 64,179 of NZ_JBPXMQ020000010.1, read as the reverse complement.
CGACGACCTGATGGACGGCGGCACCGACAACGACACGATGGGCGGCGGCGCCGGCCGGGATACCATGGGTGGCGGTGCGGGCAACGACATCCTGATCGGCGAGGACGGCGACGACGCGCTGTTCGGCGGGACCGGCACCGACAGCCTGTTCGGCGGCACCGGGAACGACAGCCTGTTCGGGCAGGAGGGCGACGACATCCTGGCGCTGGGGGCCGGTGCGGACATCGCCGACGGCGGCGACGGCAACGACACGCTGTTCGGGCAGGAGGGGGACGACACGCTGTTCGGCGGGGCCGGCACCGACATCCTGTCGCTGGGGACGGGCAACGATCTGGCCGACGGCGGGGCGGGCAACGACACGCTGTTCGGCGAGGACGGCAACGACACGCTGTTCGGCGGCGCCGGGGACGACGTGCTGTCCGGCGGGGCGGGGAACGACCTGCTGTTCCTCGACCAGGGAGCCGACACGGTGTGGGGCGGCGAAGGGGCGGACATCTTCGCCCTGGGCGGCTCTTCCGGCGGAGCGGCGGTGATGGACTTCACCGCCGGCACCGACCGGCTGGCGCTGTTCGACCCGTCGCTCGACCTCAAGAGCGTGATCGCGTCGGCACGGGTCGTGAACGGCAGCACCGTGATCGATCTGCGTCCGGGCGTGAGCGTCACCATCGTTGGTCAGACCGGCGATGTCTCTCGCTGGTTCGCCTGATCGGGTTTGCCTGATCCGGTTCGCCTGATGTGGAGCGGCCCGTCCCCGACTTGATCGGGGATGAGCGGCGCACCGCGCAACGACTCTCCTGTTCGGGGCCGCCGCTGAAAATTCGTACGCTGAAAAACCATAATAAAAATGCAGTTATTGGAATAGGTAAGCTCGACAATAAGAATGAGTGATGGGGCCGCGCAATACGCCCGACAAATCTCCGGAAGGCATAGCCGAAGCGTAGAATTTAGCCCGTTATCCAATAATAGCGCTGCGAGAGGCGTGCTACATCTTTTTAATTTATACTGAAGAACGCCGACGCCGATCATTCCACGGATTGGCCCAGGCCGAATGCAGTGAGCGGATCTGCGCTCTTTTTCCCGAAAACAAGGGGTTCCACGGTCCTGATTTTCGTTATATACCTATCGTATATAACGGCTTCGGCGAGGTCGGTTCGATGGAACGTGACATCACCCGGACGAACGGCGCGACGCCGGTTCGGAGGCGCGGACTGTCGAGAGAGTACCTCACGCGGCCGTGGGCACGCGGCCAAACCCTGCCCGGCCAATCTCTGACCGTAGGACCCGAGATGACCTTGCGCGCTCTTCTGCTGCTGGCTGTGGGGATTTTCCCGGTGGTGACTCCTGGCCTGGGCAGGGCGGAGGCGTTGGAGGAGACGCTTCTCGTGCTGACCAGTTACCCGGATGAACTGGTCGGGCGCTTCGAGGCGGCCTTCGAGCGCGCGAACCCCGGCACGGACGTCCAGGTTCTGTGGAAGACGGGACGCGAAGCCATGCCGATCCTGCGCCGCCCCGACCAGGGGGGCGTGGACGTCTACTGGACCCCCGCCCTGCGCAATTTCCCCGCCCTGCGGGACGAGGGGCGCCTCCGTCCGCTGGAGATCGACCGGGGGGCTCTGCCCGGCCGGATCGGCGCGCAGCCCCTGTCCGATTCCCAGGACCGGTTCGAGGCGTTCGAGGTCGCCGGCTACGGGATCGTCGTCAACACGCCCTATCTGGCATCCCGCGGCCTGCCGACGCCCCGCCGCTGGGCGGACCTCGCCGATCCGGCGCTGGCCGGGCATGTCGCCTTCCCCGTGCCGTCCAAGGTCGGCTTCGCACCGGCCCTGGTGGACATCATCCTCCAGGCGGAAGGCTGGGCGGCGGGCTGGACTTTGCTGCAAAGGATCGGCGCGAACGCCGAACTGGCGGAGCGCGGACCCGGCGTCGGCGACAGCGTCGCGGCCGGCCGGCGCGGCGCCGGCCCGACCATCGATTTCCAGGCGCTGAACGCCCAGGCCGATGGCAAGCCGGTGGACATCCTCTATCCGGAGCGCACCGCCTGGCTGCCCGCCCACATCGCCGTGACCGCCAGCGCGCCGCACCCCAGGGCCGCCGCCGCCTTCGTCGCCTTCGCCCTGTCGGAGGAGGGGCAGCGCCTGCTGTTCCACCCCGACATCCGGCGCCACCCCGTGCGTCCGGCGGTTTACAAGGACGCGCCAGCCGGCACCCGCAATCCCTTCGCGGCGGAGGGTGGCTTCGCCTACGACGCGGAGACGGGCGGGCGCCGCGAACCGGCCGTGGCGGCGCTGTTCGACGCGCTGATCACCCGCCGGCAGGACGAGCTTCGCGCCGTCCTCGCCGTCCTGGCGCGGGCGCAAGCCGCCGCGTCGCGCACGGGCGATCCGTCGCTGGTCGCGCGGGTGCAGGAGGCGCTGGCGCTCGCCACCGCCGTGCCGGTGAGCGAGCAGCAGGCGATCGGTTTGCGTGCGGAGCCCGCGCTGGAGCGGGAGTGGGCCGAGCGCATCGGGCAGGCCCGCGCGCAGGCGGCGGAAACCGCGCGCGCCGTGCTGGCCGCGGCCGGGGAGCCCTGAGCCATGCGTCGCCTTTCCGGTCTCATCGCGTTCGGGCTTGCCGCCGTTGCCATGGCCGCGCCCGTCCCGGCCGCGGCGCCGGTCAACCCGGCGCGCGCCGCTTTCGACCAGCCGTTGCCGCCGGTCGACGAGGATCAGCGCGTCCAGTTCACCATCGGCCGCATGCTGTTCAACCACGTCTGGACGCCAGGAGGCCCGAGCGCCGAAGCCGGGACCGGCGTGGGCCGCGCGCAGGCCGGGGGGCGGGCGCTGGTGCAGAACGGTTTCGGCGGGGAGGGCGGATTCCATGGCCTCGGCCCCACCTACAACCGGCTGTCCTGCGCCGCCTGCCACGTCAAGAACGGCCGCGGGGAGCCGCCGCAGGGGCCGGAGGATCCGCTGCGCGCGATGCTGGTCCGCCTGTCGGTGCCCGGCACGGACGACCATGGCGGGCCGAAGCCGCACCCCGCCTACGGCGACCAGCTGAACGACAACGCCATCCCCGGCGTTCCGGCGGAAGGGCGCGCCTTCTTCGCGTGGCGTGACCGCAGCGAACATTTGGAAGACGGCACCCCGGTGACGCTGCGCGCGCCGGAGCTGCGCTTCGCCAACCTCGCCTTCGGGCCGCTTGGCGATGACGTGATGACCTCGCCGCGCGTCGGTCCGCCGGTCTTCGGGCTCGGCCTGCTGGAGGCGGTGCCGGAGGCCGACATCCTCGCGCTGGCCGCGGCGCAGGCGGCGGAGGGCGTCGTCGCGGGCCAACCCAACCGCGTCTGGGACCGTCGGGCGGGCGCGCCGGCGCTCGGCCGCTTCGGGCTGAAGGCCAACCAGCCGACGGTGCGCCAGCAGATCGCCGGGGCCTTCGTCGGCGACCTGGGCATCACCACCAGCCTCTACCCGGCGCCCAACTGCCCGGAGGCCCAGGCCGCCTGCGCCGCTGCGGTCGTCGCGCAGGAGGGTCCGCAGCCCGAGCTGTCGGACGCGCTGTTCGAGACCATCCACCTCTACACGCTGGCGCTCCAGCCGCCGGAACGGCGCAACGCCGACGACCCGGCGGTGCGGCGGGGCGAGGCGCTGTTCACGGATGCCGGCTGCGCCCGCTGCCACGTTCCCGCGCTGGCGACGGCGGAGCATCCGATTCTGCCGGGCCTCGGCGGGCGGACGATCCACCCCTACACCGACCTGCTGCTGCACGACCTGGGCGAGGGGCTGGCCGATGGACGGCCGGACTACCAGGCCACGGGGCGGCAGTGGCGCACGGCGCCGCTGTGGGGGCTCGGCCTCGTGCCGCTGATCGCCGACGCGCCGTCCTATCTGCACGACGGCCGGGCGCGCACACCGCTGGAGGCCGTGCTGTGGCACGGCGGCGAGGCGGCGTCCAGCGCCGCCGCCGTGCGCGCCCTGTCCACCACCGACCGGGAGGCGCTTTTGGCCTTTCTCGCCTCCCTCTGACCTTTCCTCCTGACGCCGATCCCTTAGGAGCCCCCTAGGAGCCCAATGAAACGACTGCTGCTTGCCGCTGCGTCGTCGGCCGTGATGGCCGCCGCGCAGAACGCCCCCGCCTTGGCTGATGAACCGATCTACACGCTGGGCCAGATCAACGCGACGGCCCAGGCGGCCGGCGGTACGCCGGTCGGCGGCTCCGTCCTGCCGGCGGAGGACATCGCCCGCTTCAACCGCGAACGGCTCGACCGCGCGCTCGACTTGCTGCCCGGCGTCAGCATCGCCACGACGCGCGGACCCCGCAACGAGCGGTACGTCACCGTGCGCGGCTACGACCGGTTCCAGGTGCCGCTGTATCTCGACGGCGTGCAGCTCTATCTGCCGGCGGACAACCGCTTCGACCTCGGCCGCTTCCTGACCACCGACCTGTCGGAGGTGCAGGTGGCCAAGGGCTACGCCTCCGTGCTCGACGGGCCGGGCGGCCTCGGCGGCGCCATCAACCTCGTCAGCCGCAAGCCGACGCGCGAGCTGGAAGGGGAGGCGCGCACGGGCATGTACCTGGACAGCAGCGGGGCGCTCAGCGGCTACCTGACGAGCGCCAGCGTGGGCACGCGGCAGGAGCGCTTCTACGTCCAGGGCTCGGCCAGCCTGATCGACCAGGAATTCTTCCGACTGTCCGACGACTTCACGCGGTCGCGCAACGAGAACGGCGGGCGCCGCGAGGGCTCCGACGCCCGCGACTGGCGCGTCAACGCCAAGGCCGGCTTCACCCCGAACGACACCGACGAATACTCCTTCAACGTCCTGAAGCAGAACGGCTCCAAGGGCGCGCCGCTGCACGTCTACGACGACCCGTCCAGCCAGACCATCCGCTATTGGCGCTGGCCGGAATGGGCGGTGCAGAATCTGTCCTTCGCGTCGCGCACCCAGGTCGGCGAGGCGTCCTACGTCAAGACCCGCCTGTTCCACACCACCTTCGACAACCAGCTGCAGTCCTACGACGACCGCAACTACATCCGGCAAGCGACGTCGCGCGCCTTCAGCAGCATCTACGACGACCGCGCCTTCGGCGGCAGCGTGGAGGCCGGCACCAACCTGATCCCGCAGGACACGCTGAAGGCGGCCCTTCACATCCGCCGGGACGAGCACAAGGAGTACCAGTACCTCTACGCCCCGGTCCGCTTCCGCGAGCCCGACCAGATCAGCGTCGAGGACACCTATTCCGTGGCGCTGGAGAACACCTTTCACGCCACGAGCGCGGTCGACGTCGTGACGGGGGCGAGCTACGACTGGCGCGACCTGCGCAAGGCGCAGGACTGGGACGGCACCAACACCGGGCGCTTCGTCAATTACCCGACGAAGGACATGGACGCCTTCAACTGGCAGGGTGCCGTGATCTGGCGCTTCAGCGACACCGGGCAGAGCCACGCCAGCGTATCCCGCCGCACCCGCTTCCCGACGCTGTTCGAACGCTTCAGCTCGCGCTTCGGCGGGGCCGTGTCCAACCCGGCGCTGAAGCCGGAACGGGCGGTCAACTACGAGATCGGCGCGTCGGAGCAGGTCTTCGGCAACACCCGCCTGGACGGTGCGGTGTTCCTGAACGACCTGGACGATGCGATCCAGCAGGTCAACATCCTGTACAACGGGCAGTCGGTGACGCAGAGCCGCAACGTCGGCTCCGGGCTCGACCGGGGCTTCGAGCTGGCGGCGCGCACGCTGCTGCGGCCCGGCCTGGAGCTGGGCGGCAACTACACGCTGCTGGTCCGCACGCTCGACGGGCCGGGCAACCCGGCGCCGAAGGCGACCGGCACGCCGACCCACAAGCTGTTCGCCTACGCCGACTATCAGCCGATCGAGGCCCTGCACGTGGTGCCGTCGGTCGAGGTCGCCTCGACCCGCTGGACCAGCAACTCCGCCCAGACGCTCTACTACCGCACGGGCGCCTACGCGATCGCCAACCTGAAGGTCTCCTACGAGGTCGTGAAGGGGCTGGAGGCGGAGGCCGTCGTCCACAACCTGACCGACCGCAACTACCAGCTGATGGACGGCTACCCCGAGGAGGGACGCAGCTTCTTCGTGGGGGCGCGCTATCAGTTCTGACCTGACCATCGATGCGGTGCACGCCGGCCGGACGGGGCATCGTCGGGCGGGACGTCCGGCCGGCCCGCGGGAAGGGCAGGGGCCAGCGGCCCTTGCTCTCTCCGGCCTCGCCCACGCCGCGCTGCTGGTCGTGCTTGCCGCGCTGGCCGCGGCGGAGCGCTCGGCCTTGCCGCCGTTCCCGGTGGTCAGTGTCGATCTTATCCCCGGAGGCGCTGAGGCGGGAGAGGGTGGGGCGGGGGAGCCGGAACAGCACGCCGAGCAGGCGCCGTCCGAGCGGGCCGTCGTGCCAGAGCAGGCCGAGGACCCCGATCCGCGGGATTCGGAATCCTCGGCACACTCACCGCCCGTTCCATCACCAGAACCATTGCCAGAACCATTGCCATCGCCACCCGCGACGCCGGTGCCGGGCCGAAAGCCGCCCCCGAAGCGCACCGTGGTTCCGCCGCAGCAGGTGCCGCAAAACGCCTTGCCGCATCGTGCTTTGGGCGAATCCTCCGATGCGGCGCCCGTGGCGCCTGCGCCGGGACCGGGCGGCGGCGGGTCCGGCGACCGGGATCGCGCGGAGCGTGCTGGCGGTCCAGCGCAGCCGGGCGACGGCGCCGACGCCATGCCGGCCTATCTGGAGGAGGTACGGCGGCGCCTCCAGGCCAAGCTCGCCGTGCCGGAGGAGGCGCGGCGCCTGCGCCTGGGCGGCACCGTGCTGGTGCGTTTCGCTGTCGGCGCCGATGGCGGCGTCGATGCCGCGACCATCACCGTCCTGTCGGGCGGCGGCATCGCCGTTCTGGCCCAGGCCGCCGTGGCGGCGGTGACGCGCGCCGCTCCCTTTCCGCCCCCGCCGAAGCCGGCCCTCGTCGAGGTGCCGGTGGCCTTTGCCATCCGATGAACGATCCCAAGGAGATTCCCGCATGATCCAACCCGTCGCGGCGGCCTTGTTGGCCGTCCTTCTCGTCCTGAGCCGGCCTGCCGCCGCGCAGGAGTTGCACGCCTATGTCGGCGCGGGCCTCCGCCCGCCGGTGGAGGCGCTGATCGAGGCGTTCAAGGCCGAGACCGGCATCGTGGTGCACGCGGAGTATGGCGGCTCCGGTCAATTGCTGGCCCGCATCAACGAGACCAGGGGCGGCGACCTGTTCATTCCCGGCACCACCTTCTACACCGATAAGCTCAAGGAGCAGGGCGCGGTCGCGGACCTGACGGTGCTGGTGGTGCACGGGCCGGTGCTGGCCGTGGCGCCGGGCAAGGCGGAGGCGATCCACTCCTTCGCCGACCTTGCCAAGCCGGACGTGCGTGTCGGGCTCGGCGACCCGCAGGCGATGGCGCTGGGTCGCACGGCGGAGGAAATTCTCGACAAGTCCGGCCAGGGCGAGGCCATCCGCCGGAACGTCACCGTGCGCGCGGCGACCGTGAAGCAGCTCGCGCTCTACCTTCTCGACGGCAATGTGGACGCGGCGATCATCGGCAACGCCGACGTGGCGCAGAATCCCGGAAAGCTGACCGTGCTGCCGATCCCGCCGGAGTGGTACCAGGCCGAATACGCGCCGGTCGCCGTTCTGACGACCAGCGCCGCGCCGGATGCTGCGAAGCGCTTCGCCGGCTTCCTGGCGTCGGACAAGGGCCTCGCCACCTTCCAGCGCTTCGGCTTTCCGCCGGCCCCGAAACCGTGACCCAGCGTTCTGATGGGGCATTCGGAGGGGGCATCCTGACCATGGGCGGGTGGCTGCCGGCTGTGCCGCTGGCCATCATCGTCGTGATGATCGGGGGCGTGCTGGCGGCGCTCGTCGGCCGGCTGCGGCCGGAGGAGTTGTGGGCGGCCGTCACGGCGGCGGAGACGCTGTTCGCGTTGCGCCTGTCGATGCTGACGTCGCTGGCGGCGCTGGGGATCGCCCTGCTGCTAGGGCTGCCGGCGGCCTACCTGATGGCGCGGTGGCGTTTTCCGGGGCGGGCGGTGCTGGACACGCTGCTGGACGTGCCGTTGGTCATGCCGCCGCTGGTCGCCGGCCTGGGCCTGCTGTTCCTGTTCGGGCGGAACGGCCCGTTCCCGGCGCTCGGGGTCGGCCTGCTGTTCTCCCCGGCCGGCGTGGTGCTCGCGCTGGCCTTCGTCTCGACCACCGTCGTGGTGCGCAGCGCGACGGCGGCCTTCCAGGCCGTGGACCGCAGCTGCGCCATGGCGGCGCAGACGCTGGGCGCCGGCCCCTGGGCGGTGTTCTGGCGTGTGGAGTTGCCGCTGGCGGCGCGCGGTATCGCGGCCGGAGCGGTGCTGGCCTGGGCGCGGGCGCTGGGGGAATTCGGCGCCACCCTGATGGTGGCCGGCGCCACCCGCCTGCGCACGGAGACGCTGCCGATGGCCGTGTTCCTGAACATCGCGACCGGGGAGACGGGGATCGCGGTCGCCTGCGCGCTGGTGCTGCTGGCAGCGGCGCTCCTGCTCCTCCTGGCGATGCGCATGCTCGGCCGGCGGCGTGTCATGCCGCCGGCATCCAAAAGGCCAGGGACTGGGCCTTTTCAGCCGAGCGATTCCAAGCGCGAACCGTGAAGCCCTTGCGGGCAAGATTGTGCGCGACCGCCGCGCCGATGAGGCCAGTGCCGAGAACGGCGACGCGAAAGCTGGGACTTTTGCCTGTTAAAGCGGATTTCCATCGGTCGTGGACGCAACTTTTTCTGCCGTCATGGCCGGGCTTGATCCACGAGTGTCCGGCAGGGTTTTTTCTTACACCCGAAGCGCCCCTGTGAGCGCAGCCATACCGTGTCCGTGCAATCGACCAATTCCCTTTTCCGTCCTGCCCGTGTCAAGCACGGGCAGGACGACGACGGGGGACACCGTGCCGGGACCCGCCTCACGGCCGGACCGCGGCCAGACGCCCTTTGATCCAGCCGCTGTCGTCCTGAATGGCCCAACAGACCATTTTCAGGGCAGACCGGGTCCCAACAACGTTCCGCCATCAAACAGTTAGCCAGACGTTTCGGCGGCGCAGCCCGTCTCGGCGCAAAACAAACGGTACAGTTCGACAAGGACGGGCCGCACCCGGTCCGAGCCGATGCGGTAGTGAATCGCCGTCCCGTCCCGGCGGGTGGCGACCAGCCCCTCCTGCCGCAGCTTGGCGAGGTGTTGCGACAGGTTGGATTGCGACAGGCCGAGGCGCCGCACCAGTTCCCCCACCTGCATTTCGCCGGCGAGCAGGCTGCACAGGATCATCAGCCGATGGCGGCTGGCGATGGAGCGCAGAAAGGCTTCCGCCTCGGTGGCGCGCGCCTCCAGTTCGGTGGGATCGAGCGATGGATCGGGGGACAGGGAAGGCATTCCGGAACGGCCAATATGTTAGATAAGTCTAATATATTGCGTGCGGCTCCTTCATTCAAGCAGAATGTGCGGAGTGCCGCACGCGCCGGCGTTACGGCTTTGCCGCGCCGGGCAGTTCCGACGTCTGGCTGCGGGCGATGTTTACCCTGTCGAGCGCGGCGCGCAAGCCGGACCCGAGCTTCGCCGGGTTGTCGACGCCCCAGAAGTGCATGAAATACAGCCTGGGCTCCTCGGCGAGCATGTGGGTGTGCAGCGCCGTCACCTCGATGCCGTTCGCCACCAGGGCCTGGACCACCGGGTTGACCTCCTCGGCGGAGAGCACGAAGTCGCCCGTCGTCGCGGCCTTGTTCGCCCCGGCCGACTGGAAATTGATGGCGATGGCCGTGCCCATGGCGGGCGGCACCGCCATGCCCATGTCCTGCACCGCCTCGGCCCGCGGGATGCTGAACTGGTAGGTTCCGCCCGCCGCCTTGCCCTTCTGTCCGAGCGCCGCCTCCAGCGCCGCCACGTCGAGGTCGAGCGCCTGCTCCGAGGCCGGGGCAGCCTCCATCGGCGTCGTGCTTTTGCCCAGAGCGCCGTGAATGGCCCGCGCCAGTTTCACGGGATCGCCGGTCCCGGCGATGTGCATGTACAGCGTCGCCGGGGACGCCCGCAGGATGTGGTTGTGGACGGCGGTGACCTGGATACCGTCCGCGACCAGGCTCTTCATCACCGGCGCGATCTCGGTTTCGGTCAGCACCAGATCGCCCATCGCCATCGCGCGCCCGCCGTCCCCCTCCTTTGCATCGCCCTTGAAGGCGACCCAGGAGCCGAGCGCGAGCGCCGGTTTGACGGCGACGCCGTCCACGGTCACCGTCAGGTCCGTACGCGGAAGCGAATATTTGTGGATGTCGCCCGGCTGCGTCGCTCCGGCCCGGCCCATCGCTTCGTCGACCGCCTGCCAGGCAGGGTCGGCCGCAAGGGCGGCATGGGACAGTCCCAGGGTGCCGAACACGGCGACCAAGGCTCCGATGACAGGCTTCATGGCGTTTTTCCCCGAGTTTCTGGCTCCTGTTGGGCGGACGGGCATCCAGCAATGCGCAAGGAACGCCGCCGACCCTTTTTGGCAGTCGGTGTTTCTCCAGGGGTTTCCCAAGAGAAGTAGCGGGTGCGCCGAACAAGCCATACCCTCTTGGAGGTAGCGGCGAGATATTCAGGGGGTTTCGTCAGGCCTCGCGCCGGTGCCGGCGCGTGGGCGTCGAAACCCCGCGTCCCGGCTCATCTCTGCGCGCGAGGCGGATCCACTGGGCATGGTCCAAGCGGGAGCGGTCACACTGTCGCATCCCGGCAGCGGCTCGTCTGGTCTATTCACATGATGCGGACGAGGCGGATCCCTCCGAGGCTTGCGGGTCGGTGCGGCACGCAATGCCCGAAAATTTGCTTTGGCCTGGAAAAATGTTTTGGAGGGTGTGGCCATGTCGATCCGCGTGAAGCTTCTGGCGCTGGTGGCGGTGCTGGGGGTGCTGTTGGCCACGGTGGCGGGGCAACGCGCCCTGGAGGCCCTGGACACTCTGAGGGCAGCGGAGCATGTGCGAAACGTCAACAGGGTGTCCGACCGCCTGCTGACGGTCGCCGGCGCCTGGGCGGTCGAGCGCGGCACCACCAACACCATGCTGGCGGATATCAAGGCCGCCACCGCGCCCCAGCGCGATGCCGTCTCGACCAAGCGCCGGCAAGCCGACGAGGCCCTGAGCGAAGCGCTGACCCTGTCGGAATCGCTGGCGTCCACGCCGGCTGCCGAACAGGCACGACGGGACACCAAGTCGGCCCTGGCCGCGGTTGAGGCGCTGCGCCGTCAGGTGGACGCCGCGCTGGCCGGCGGTCCCGTGCCGGCCGAGCTGCGGCGCGACTGGTTCCCAGCCGTCAGCACGCTCATCATGGCGAGCCAGCGGCTGCGCGGCGCGGTGGAGGACGCCGGCCCGGCCATGCCGGCCCACGTTCTGCGCGCCTTCGACCTGAAGAACGCGCTGTGGGAGATGAGCGAGTTCGCGGGACGCGAGCGCGGCATGGGCGGCGGCGTGGTGGCGGGCGCAAAGCCCTTCACCCCGGCCCAGCTTGAGGCGGTGGCTCGGGCTCGGGGCCATGTGGAAACGGGCTGGGCAGCGGTCCGCCGCTTGTCCGGCGGCTTCGGCCCGCGGATGGCGGACGCCGTCCGGGCAATCGACGATGCGTTTTTCCGTGATTTCGAGAAGGTGCGCCTGTCGGTGTTCGACGCCTCGGCCGCGGCGGCCGCCTATCCGGTGAACGGGGCGCAATGGTTCGCCGCCGCCACCGCGGGCATCGATCGCATCCTGGAGGCGCAGCGAACCGCCTCGGAGGAAGTCGCGGCGCTGGTGGCGCGCGAGGCGGAGGCGGCCGCAACCGCGCGGACCGTCGCGGTGGTCATGGTGGGCGTGGTGCTGGCGCTGGTGCTGGCGGCCGGGTGGGTCATCGTCGTCCAGGTCAATCGGCCGATCCTGGCGATGACGCGCGTCATGGGCGTCATCGCCGACGGAGAGTTCAACGTCGACGTTCCGGGGCTCGGCCGGCGTGACGAAATCGGCCAGATGGCGCAGGCGGTCGAGGTGTTCAAGGAGCACGGCCTCGACAACGAGCGTCTGCGGTCCGCCCAGGAGCGGCAGCGCGCGGAGGCGGAGAATGCGAAGCGCGCGGCCCTCGCCCACATGGCCGACACCGTCGAGAGTGAGCTTCGCGGAGCGGTCGACCTGGTGGCGGTGCAGACCCGTCACCTGGACCAGTCGGCCACCGTCATGGCCTCGTCGGCGGACGAGGTGTCGGCAAACGCTCAAAGCGTCGCGGCGGCGGCCGAGCAGGCACAGGCCAACGCCCAGAACGTCGCGTCCGCGGTGGAGGAGTTGACCGCCTCCATCGCCGCCATCAGCGACCAGCTGTCCCAGGCCCGCGCCGTGTCGGGATCGGCGGTCGAGGCGGGGCGGCGGGCGCAGGACACCATCAGCACCCTGTCGGAGGCCGTGGGGCGCATTGGCGACGTTGCCAAGCTGATCGCCGACATCGCGGGGCAGACCAACCTTCTGGCGCTGAACGCCACCATCGAGGCGGCGCGCGCGGGCGAGGCCGGGAAGGGTTTTGCCGTCGTCGCCACCGAGGTCAAGAACCTCGCCGGCCAGACCGCCAAGGCCACCGAGGAGATCACCACCCAGATCGCCGCCGTCCAGACCTCCACGGCCCACGCGGTGGAGGCGGTGCGCGGCATCGGACAGGCCATCCACGAACTGAACGCGGTGTCCGGCTCGGTCGCGGCGGCCATGGGCCAGCAGCGGGCGGCCACCGAGGAGATCTCGCACAGCATGGTCGAAACCTCGGGTGCCGCGCATGAGGTTTCGGTGCGCATCGCCCAGGTGTCCGGCGAGGCCGGCGCCAACGGCAAGCGGGCAGGCGAGGTGCGCTCCGTCGCCGGTGAACTGGCCGGCAGCATCGATGCGTTGCAGTCGGTGTTGGTGCGCACCGTCCGCACGGCCACGCAGGACGTCGACCGCCGCATGTTCGCCCGCTATCCGGTGGAGCGCCACTGCCGTGTGGCCGGACCGGGCGGCGAGATCGCGGCACGTCTGAGCGACCTGTCGGAAGGCGGGGCGTGCATCGTCGGCATCCCCGTCATGCCGCCCGGCAGCCGCGGCGTGGTCCGCATCGACGGCTTCACCGCACAGGTGGACTTCACCGTGCTGAATGCGCGTGAGGACCGCATGCACGTCCGCTTCAATCTCGACGCGGCAACCGGCGCGGCGTTCCTCAGGGACTTCCAACGCCTGGTCGGCGATCTGCCGCCGGCCTCCGTCCGGAGTTGAGCGAACTTCCGTTCGCTTTAGCTTCAAATGGCCTCACTCGCCGGCCGGGCTTCGGTCGCATGGGCGACCGGGCCCGCGGTCGCGGTCCAAAGCGGATTGAAATCCGCTTTATGCGGCAAGTCCGCCAAGGCGGAGTCCGTCTGACGTGCGCCCCTTGCGTCAGTGCGACGGCGTGCCGGCTTCGGGGGGTGGGGTCACGCGCCAGACCGTGTTTGAAAGGTCATCGGCGACGATCAGCGCACCCTTCGGATCGACCGTGACGCCGACAGGCCGGCCGTAGGTCTTGCCGTCCTCGCCTTGGAACCCGGTCACGACGTCGACCGGGGGACCGGCGGGGGCACCGTCGCGGAAGGGGACGAAGACCACCTTGTACCCGCTGGGAACGCTTCGGTTCCAACTGCCGTGTTCACCGACGAACACCCCGTCGGCGAAGCGGGCGCCCATCGCCGGCGTGGAGAAGGACACGCCAAGCGCGGCGACATGCGCGCCCAGGCTGTAGTCGGGCATGATTGCCGAAGCGACCTTCTGCGGATCCTGCGGCTGGACGCGCGGATCCACATTCTGGCCCCAATAGCTGTAGGGCCAGCCGTAAAAGGCGCCTTCGCGGACCGTGGTGAGGTAATCGGGGACCAGGTTGGGCCCAAGCTCGTCGCGCTCGTTCGCCACCGCCCACAGCTTCCCCGAGCCCGGCTGGGTGGCGAGGGCGGTGGGGTTGCGGATGCCCGTGGCGTAGGCCCGGTGCGCTCCCGTCTGGGCGTCCACTTCCCACACCATCGCGCGGTCGGCCTCGGCGGGCATCCCGCGCTCCGTGATGTTGCTGTTGGATCCGATGCCGACGTAGAGGAAGCGTCCGTCCGGGCTGGCGGCCAGCGACTTGGTCCAGTGATGGTTGATGTAGGATGGCAGGTCGGTGACCTTGACCGGCGGCCCGTCGGCGTGGGTCTGCCCGTCGCGGTAGGAAAACCGCACCAGGGCGTCCTGGTTCGCGACGTAGAGCTGGCCGTTCACCAAGGCCATCCCGTAGGGGGCGTTCAGATGGTCGGCGAAGACGGTGCGTTCCTCGTAGACGCCGTCGCCGTTGCCGTCGCGCAGCAAGGTCAGGCGGTTGCCGCTCTTGACCGACGTGGTTCCCTTGGCCTTGATGACGCCGGCGATGAAGTCCTTCGGCCGCAGCGCCGACTCCCCGCCGCCTCTGCCTTCGGCAACGAGGATATCGCCGTTGGGCAGGACGAGGGTCTGGCGCGGGATGCCGAGGTCGGTGGCGATGGCCGTGACGGTGTAGCCGTCCGGCACAGTCGGCCGACGGTCCCCCCACGGCGCGGGATCGGCGATCTTCATGCTGGGAAGCAGCCCGCGCTGCTGCTCGGGAAGCCGTGGATTGGCGCCGTATTCCGGCGGGGCCGGCTCGCTGTCGCAGGCGGTCAGCAGGGCCAGGAGCGTGACGGCGGCCGGCAGGCGGAAGCGGTTCATGGCATCCCTCCCACGCGAAGGCTGGAGAAGCCGGCCAAGGTCGCCAACACGGCGAGCGCGGTGACGACCGCCGAGAGGATGAGGCCGGTCGGCATGGCCCCCCACGCGTCTCGCGCATGGACGAACGAGTTGATGAGGCCGAGCGCGAAGGTGGCGAGCAGCAGGAGAAAGTATATGCCTCCCCGCCCGCGCCGCCGGCCGGCACGGAACAGGTCGACGAACGCCCACAGCAGCGCGAGCCCGGTGAAAACCATGCCGCCCGCAATCAGCCATGCGGCGAAGTTGGTCCACTGGATTTCGTAGGTCGAAGCGTAAGCGGCGTCGCTGAGCAGGCCCCCCAGAAACGGCGACACGGTCGCGGCGAGCAGCACCGCGTGAAAGGGATGGATCGCCCTTGCCGGTCTATGATCGACGGGAACAGCCATGGCGTCTTCTCCTTGCCCGACGGGTTCATGCGCCGATGCACTGGGTGCGATGGTCAAACGAAGGCTCGAAGGCCGGGCTGACGGAAACAGCGTGCGCGAAATGCGCACGGAACCCTGCGTGGATAATGCGGACACGCAACGCTTGTTCCGGCCGGCGTCGCGCGAACCCGCTCCATCCGGAAACCTATCTTCGGAGCTTCAACGAGGCCCGGGCGTTTCCGCCCGGGAAGAGAGGTGCCGCCGGGTCCGCCGGCGGCGGCATGGGCGGGCTGAGGCTTCAATGAGGCCCGGGCGTTTCCGCCCGGGAAGAGGGGGACTGACCGATGACAGACTATCGCAAGAAGGCGGCTTCAATGAGGCCCGGGCGTTTCCGCCCGGGAAGAGGCCGATCCAGACCGCGCCCAGCCGGCTTTCGTGCGGCTTCAATGAGGCCCGGGCGTTTCCGCCCGGGAAGAAAGCACACGTGGACGTTCGGCGCGGCGTGTGAGCTTGCTTCAATGAGGCCCGGGCGTTTCCGCCCGGGAAGAGCGGCGCGTACGACGAAGCGCGGCACCGCTACTGGCAGGCTTCAATGAGGCCCGGGCGTTTCCGCCCGGGAAGAGGGGATACGGTCACCGCTCGCCGATCCGGCGGCAACGCGCTTCAATGAGGCCCGGGCGTTTCCGCCCGGGAAGAGCGTGTTCATCTACAAGGTCGACGTCGAGGACGTACCGGCTTCAATGAGGCCCGGGCGTTTCCGCCCGGGAAGAGCGGAACGGCCGCTAGACTTCGGTTGCACTTCAACCGGCTTCAATGAGGCCCGGGCGTTTCCGCCCGGGAAGAGGCGCCTCGACCATCTCCGGATCGTACGGGCTGGTGATGCTTCAATGAGGCCCGGGCGTTTCCGCCCGGGAAGAGTTCGCCACCATTCCCCAGGAGATCGCCGCAAACGCCGCTTCAATGAGGCCCGGGCGTTTCCGCCCGGGAAGAGACGGCCTCGCGGAGTTCGGTCAGCGCCTCGCGGACCCGCTGCTTCAATGAGGCCCGGGCGTTTCCGCCCGGGAAGAGCCGGGCACACGCCGAGTGGATCACCACCCGGCTTGAGCCGCTTCAATGAGGCCCGGGCGTTTCCGCCCGGGAAGAGGCCATTCCGCCCGGCTGTGGGCTCATGGTGCGGGGGCCGCTTCAATGAGGCCCGGGCGTTTCCGCCCGGGAAGAGCGGGCGGATGTCCAGGCCGGCGACCTGGGCCGCGTTGCTTCAATGAGGCCCGGGCGTTTCCGCCCGGGAAGAGCACTGGTCGACGTGCTCCGGGCCTGGCCGGAGGAATGGGCTTCAATGAGGCCCGGGCGTTTCCGCCCGGGAAGAGCCATAGTCCACCCGCACAGGAACCCGCGCCCTCTCGGGCTTCAATGAGGCCCGGGCGTTTCCGCCCGGGAAGAGGTCGGCGTGCAGCTGCATCTGAAGGACCGTGCCAAGGCTTCAATGAGGCCCGGGCGTTTCCGCCCGGGAAGAGGACGGTCGCCATGTTCAGCCCCGCGCCTGCATCCAGCTTCAATGAGGCCCGGGCGTTTCCGCCCGGGAAGAGCACCGTGGGGAGCGTCTGGCGGGTCGGGGTCGGTGCCGCTTCAATGAGGCCCGGGCGTTTCCGCCCGGGAAGAGGGCGGCTGCCGAGCGCGGAGGGCTTCCGGCACCTTGGCGCTTCAATGAGGCCCGGGCGTTTCCGCCCGGGAAGAGGGGGCTTAGCAACGAGGGAATGACCATGCCGGAACCGCTTCAATGAGGCCCGGGCGTTTCCGCCCGGGAAGAGCATCCTCGATGACGGAAAATTCCGTCGCCGCCTGATTGCTTCAATGAGGCCCGGGCGTTTCCGCCCGGGAAGAGTGGACGCCACCAGGAATGCGACATGACGTCCATGGAGCTTCAATGAGGCCCGGGCGTTTCCGCCCGGGAAGAGGTGCCTGCGCGCCCGTCAGGAGTACGTGGCAACGCAGCTGGCTTCAATGAGGCCCGGGCGTTTCCGCCCGGGAAGAGGACGATGGCTGGCGCGATCATCATGCGCCAGCTGGAGGGCTTCAATGAGGCCCGGGCGTTTCCGCCCGGGAAGAGGATCACGTCACCTGCGACCGCCGCTGTCCAGCAACCCGCTTCAATGAGGCCCGGGCGTTTCCGCCCGGGAAGAGCACGCTCCTGGCGGCCTTCTCGGTCGAGGGAGCCTTGCTTCAATGAGGCCCGGGCGTTTCCGCCCGGGAAGAGGCCGCCCAGAGACTTTGCAGTTCCGGCGGCAGGGTCTTGCTTCAATGAGGCCCGGGCGTTTCCGCCCGGGAAGAGTTCGAGACTTCCTCATCATCAAGAGAGGGATAATCCGGCTTCAATGAGGCCCGGGCGTTTCCGCCCGGGAAGAGGCGGGCGCGGTCGACCGCCGCCTGAGCCGCGGCGGCGCTTCAATGAGGCCCGGGCGTTTCCGCCCGGGAAGAGCCGCCCCGGCCACCCCGAAGGCCCCCGATCTGCCCGCGGCTTCAATGAGGCCCGGGCGTTTCCGCCCGGGAAGAGAAGACGACCCGCATGAGCATCAACGGCGCGCCGGTCGCTTCAATGAGGCCCGGGCGTTTCCGCCCGGGAAGAGCACGGTGCCGGCCTCGGCGGCCTGCCGGGCCAACTCGGGCTTCAATGAGGCCCGGGCGTTTCCGCCCGGGAAGAGACGGACGTGGTCGGCCAGGGCGCCGAGCGTGGCTTCGCTTCAATGAGGCCCGGGCGTTTCCGCCCGGGAAGAGGATATCCAGTCGGTGTTCTACGATGCGGTGGAGCGGCTTCAATGAGGCCCGGGCGTTTCCGCCCGGGAAGAGTCATGCATGAAGCCGACCCCTATGGGCACCTCGTCGTGCTTCAATGAGGCCCGGGCGTTTCCGCCCGGGAAGAGCTTGGGGCCGTCACCGGCATCGGCGGCAAGTTCGGCGCTTCAATGAGGCCCGGGCGTTTCCGCCCGGGAAGAGGTCGACCGTCACCGCCCCGCTCGGAAACAGGCGCGTGGCTTCAATGAGGCCCGGGCGTTTCCGCCCGGGAAGAGGTGGGATGCAGAGGCGCGCGACCGCGAAGCCACGGCGCTTCAATGAGGCCCGGGCGTTTCCGCCCGGGAAGAGGTCGGACATACAGAGTGTTGCCACCGACCTGTGCGCCCGCTTCAATGAGGCCCGGGCGTTTCCGCCCGGGAAGAGGCCGCATAGCACTCCTCCGAGATCCGCGTGACGGTGCTTCAATGAGGCCCGGGCGTTTCCGCCCGGGAAGAGCACACACACCGCCGCATGGCCTTACCCCTGCTTCGTCGCTTCAATGAGGCCCGGGCGTTTCCGCCCGGGAAGAGTGTGGCGCGAGTTGGCCGGCAGGCCCAGGCGCATGAGGCTTCAATGAGGCCCGGGCGTTTCCGCCCGGGAAGAGGGGCACCCCGTACCCTCCTGTTTCATAGCTGGAAATCGGCTCGGATTCGAGCGGTCCGCGAAAAGTTCGGCGTGAACCGTTGATCGCGGTTGCGTTTCGTTCTTCACACGGTCCAAAAACCCTGCGGAATCAACGGCCCGGCGCTGTGCGAGCGGGTCCCGGGAGTCCGCGTGCGCCGGACCGCTCGCGCGGCATCCGGCAGTGCGCCAGTTTACACGCGCCGCGCGCGTCACACCACCATCGCCTCGCGCTTGATGCTTTCGAAGGGGTGGCCCAGCGTGGCGTGGCCGTTTCCTGGGACCGAAGTCACCCCGCCAAATCGCTCCCACCAAATCACTCTCGCTGGAACAAACTCGCCGCAACAACGTCGCCGCTGGTTCAGGATCGGGCCGGCGCCGCTTGGCACCAGTAGATGCCCCCTGTGATCAGGCCGAGCGCCGCGACCTGATGGAGCATGAGCGGCTCGGCGATGAAGAGAACCGAAAGGCCCGTGGTGAATGCGGGGATCAGGCAAAGATACAGCGAACCGGCCGCCGCCCCGAGACGCTCCACCCCATAGGAATGGGCGATGTAGGCAAACACCGAGGCCACGACGCCGAGGTAAGTCACGGTGGCGACATGCGACAGGGAGGTGAGGGCGCCCCGCCCCTGGCTGACTTCGTGGAGATAGCCCGGCGCCAGCAGGGCCGCCGCGACGAACGACATGGCGAACAGCGCGGAACGACCGCTGAGCGCCGGAGGGCGGCGCTGGATGGCGACCGTATAGGCCGCCCAGCACACCAGCGCGGCACACATGGTGGCCTCCCCCGCGTCGATCCGGAACTCGGTGAGGACGTTCAACGAGCCGCGGGCGACGATCACGGCCGCGCCGCAGGACGCCAGGGCGATGCCAGCCGCCTGCCTCGCCCCGATGCCCTCACGGGTCCAGACGAACGAGATCGCGGCCACGAAGGCCGGCGCGAAGCAGATCATCAGCGTCACGTTCACCGCGCTGGTCTCGGCGAGTGCCCGGTATTGAAGCGTGTGGAACAGCGCCATCCCCAGCAGGCCGCCCAGCAGAATGAAGGCCCAGTGCCGGAGGCAGAGGGTGAAGTCGCGGCGGATGTCGGCGCGCCACAAGGTGCCCAGGATGACGGCCGTGATCAGCCAGCGGTAGAAGGAAAGCGTCAGCGGCTCCAGCTCCAGACGGAACATCCGGCCGACGATGGCGTTGCCCGCCCAAGCCAGGGAACTCAGCGTCAGGGCGAGGCTCGCCAGACGCCGTTCGGCCAGACGCCGTTCGGCCAGACTCCGTTCGGTAAGAATGACGCTCATGGATGGTCCCCAACTGGCTGGTCTCCAACGTCGCCGCGCGCCGATGGGCTATGGTCCGCTCCGCGAGCGGACCAGCCGGAAGCCGAGATCGCCTTCCTGAAAGCCCGCCGAGTGGAAATCGCAGAAGGCCAGGTTCGACCCCGCGGTGTTGGCCCAGCTTTCGCCGCAGTAATAATAATATCCGCGCGTCGGCTTGCCGGATCCGGACAGGTCGGTGGCGGGGGTGGCCGTCCATTCCGCGACATTGCCGGACATGTCGTACAGGCCGATCTGGTTCGGCTTCAACGATCCGACCCTGGCCGGGCCGGCGCCTTGCGACTTTCCCGCGTGCCAGGCGACGTCGTCGAAACGGTCGCTGCCGGAATGCCGGTAGCCGTAGGTGCCGGCGTCGAGAGCCTTGCGCGCTCCGCGGGCGGCCACATGCCATTCCTCAAGGCTGGGCAGACGATAGCCCGTCGCATCCTTCGGACGGACGGCACCTTCCAACGCGGCCCGCCGTTTGACGCTTCTGATGGCCTTGCCGTCGGCGTCCACGTAAAAGGGCGGCTTCCCGCTCATCTCGGAAAAGGCGTTGGCCCACACGGCGGCGCCGATCCAGCTGATTCCGTGAATGGGCTTCTCGCCGTCCCCCTCGTCCGCGAAGCATTCGTCGCAGGCCGGCTCCAGCTCATAGCCGTGCCGCGCCCCCCAGTCGAGGACCGACCGGTAGAGGCGGTAATTGACCTCCGTCGTCATAATATAATATGCACCGACATCGGTGTTGGCATGGCTGCGGTAATCCTGCTTTCCGAACACAGGGCCGACATAGTAGCGGCCGGCCGGCACAAGCGCTTCCTTGACGGCCGGGGCATCGGATGCCAGGGCAGGACTGGAGAAGCACGCCAGAAGCGCGCATGAAATCGTTGCAATCCTAATCATTTATTTTTCCCCATGTGCTGCATCCGGAAAAAACCCGATGCGGCGATATGGCAGAAAACACGAATGTTTGCCAACGCCCATGCGCGAGGAGCGCCCGCCCATGCGCGAGGAGCGCCCGCCCATGCGCGAGGAGCGCCCGGAGACGGATATGACCGTCCCGAGCGCCCCGCCGTCGCGGAACGGTTCCGCCCAGGCTCAACCCAGGCCGATGTCCCGGATCGGACCCGTCGCCTCGATGTCGGCCGTCTGGCCGCGCCACAGGACGCGCTCGATGGCCGGGTCAGCGAACTCTTCGCGCTCGTGGATGCTGCGGCGGTTGTCCATCAGCAGCAGATCGCCGTCCTTCCAGTAGTGGCGGTAGGTGTAGCGCGGCTGCTTCAGGAACGCGCCGAGTTCGTTGAAGTACTTGCGCGTCTCGTACTCGCTGAAGCCGACGATGCGGGTCTCCCAGCTGTACGGCTGGCCCTCGTCGAAGGGGAAGTACAGCAGCATCTTGCGCACCCAGCCAAGGTCGGTGAACACCGGCACCTTGAACCAGCCTTCCGGAGACACGTTCGAATAGTAACCGCGCTCGGTCACCCGCACCTCGAAGGTCTCGTTCTCCAGAACGTCGCGCAGATGGTTCGGCATCTCCTGGACGGCCAGGACATGGTCGGTCACCAGCGTCGAACCGCGATAGTGCATGTTGCGGATGCGGTCGGCGTAGAGGATGACCTGATCGACCTGGCTGAGCAGCAGGCCGCCGTCCGCGTGGTACGGGAGCTGCCCGCGCCCGGTCAC
The DNA here is from genome assembly GCF_053470405.2 of Azospirillum mesophilum. NCBI lineage: Bacteria > Pseudomonadati > Pseudomonadota > Alphaproteobacteria > Rhodospirillales > Azospirillaceae > Azospirillum > Azospirillum mesophilum. The sequence goes on along the minus strand of NZ_JBPXMQ020000010.1, from coordinate 42,628 downwards.
GATCTTGCCCTTCTCGCCGTCGAGGATCAGCGTGTCCTCGTAGCCGTAGCCCACGCTCTTGCGCTCGTTCACATACTCGATGATGGTGCCGAAGCGCGCGTAGAAGTCGCGGAACTCCGCCTTGGTGAACGTGACGCCGCGGGCGAGCAGGAAGCCCTTGCGCATCGCGATCTTCTTGATGTCCTCCGCAGAGGCGTTCAGGAGGGCGTCCTTGTGGAGCAGCGCGCCGAAGCCGGACGGCAGCAGGGACTCGTTCTCATAGATATCGGCAAGCATGTTTAGACCTTCCTCCTCGCTGACGGTTGTTTTCCAAGATAATCGCTGCCGCGTTTTTCGCGGTTTCTGGCAACGACTTAATGAATGGATCAGGTGCTGTAGGAACTGTTGAATCGGACGTATTCGCAGGAAAGATCGCAGCCCCAGGCGGTCGCCTGACAGGTTCCGGTGTTGAGGTCGACGGTGATCTTTACTTCGTCATTCTCGGCCAGATAGCGGCGCAGCGCGGGCAACATGTCGGTGCCGGTTTCCGGAAAGACGGGGATTCCGCCGATGGCGATCCGGGTCGATGACGGGCCGATGTCGCGGTACTGGGTGCATTTGCCGATCGCCATGGCGATCCGTCCCCAGTTGGGATCGTTGCCGTGGATCGCCGTCTTCACCAGGGGCGAGTTGACGATGGATTTGGCGATGGTCTTCGCCTGACGGTCGGACGAGGACTGCCGGACCAGCGCTTCGATGACCTTGGTGACGCCTTCCCCGTCGCGCAGGATCATCTTCATCAGGCGGAAGACGACGTCGTGCAGCGCCGCCTCGAACGCGTCGGCGTCCACCGCTCCGGCCAGCCCGTTGGCGAGGATGACCGCGCTGTCGCTCGTCGACGTGTCCGTGTCGATGCTGATGCAGTTGAAGGTCCGGTCCATCACCCGCTTGAACAGGGCCTGAAGCGTACGGCGGGGAATGGATGCGTCGGTGCCGATGTAGACGAGCAGCGTCGCCATGTTCGGCTCGATCATGCCGACCCCCTTGGCCACGCCGGTGATCGTGCAGTCGCCCAGGCGGGCGGAGGCCACCTTGGCGTGCGTGTCGGTGGTCATGATCGCGGTTGCGATGCCGGTCCAGTCCGCCGGGTCGGTGAGCCGCCCCTTGAGGCCGCTCACCGCGTCCTTGATCCGCCCCACCGGAAGCCGGCGGCCGATCACCCCCGTCGCCGCGATCTGCACCTCGTCGGCCTGGATGCCCAGCTCGGCGGCAACATGGCCGACGAGATCCCGCGCGTCCTCGTGCCCCTGCGGTCCGGTCGCGACGTTGGCGTTCTTCGACGTCACGACGACCGCGCGGGCCGTTCCCTTGCGCAGCTGTTCGCGCGACAGCAGGACGGCGGGACCGGCGAACCGGCTTCGCGTGTAGACGCCGGCGACGGCGCACGGGACCTCGGAATAGAGGACCGCGACGTCCTTCTCATCGTTCTTGATGCCGGCGCTGGTGACAAAACTTGCGAAGCCCCGGGGAAAGGGAACGGGGATGCTCATGGTCGGTAAGGTCCGCTGCGGGTGGGATGGGGCGGCCGGCTAGACGGCAAGATCGGCGAGCATTTCCAGGTTGTATTTCTCGCCGAGGATGTTCTTGAAATGGCGCTGCGAGCTTTTCGCCGCGAAGCTGGCGCGATGGACCTGCTTGGAGTGCTCCGCCGTCCGGTGCAGGGTTTCCATCAGGCCCTTGACCAGCCCCCGCTTGGTGTTGCGGAAGGGCGTGACCGGGTAGTCGGCCAGCATGGTGGCGATCCCGATCGCTCGCGGGACCAGATCCTCGCGGCGGACCACCTCGCGCACCAGCCGGTAGTCCAGCGCCTTTTCCGGACCGATGGGCTCGCAGGCGTAGATGATGTCCTGCGTCACGTTGTAGGAGAACACATGCTCCAGAATGGCCGCGCCCATCGAGCAGCCGATGCCGTGCTTGAGCTCCGGCATGCGGAACTCGGCCCCGTCGGTCATGATCCGCCAGTCGAACATCATGGAGAACTGAAAGCCGATGCCGATGGCATAGCCGTCGATGGCCGCCACCATCGGCTTGTCCACCTTCAAGGCGGCGACATACAGGTCGGTGACGCGGTCGATCCAGCGATCGACATCCTCGCCGCCGGTCAGGTTCTTGACTTCGTTGAAGTCGCCGCCGGCGCTGAAGGACTTGCCCGCGCGGCCCGTGACCACGACCCCGCGCACCCCGGGATCGTCGTTGGCCCGCCCCAGCGCGGCCTTCACGTCGTTTTCGAGACGCTCGTTGAAGGGATTGTGGCGGCTTGGGTGGTTCAGTTCGATGACGCGGATGCCCGCGGCATCCGTTTCGATGACAAGCGACATGGAGCGCTTCTCCTGTGGAGCCACGATGGTTGTTCAGGCCAGTGTTGTTTGGAGTCAGATCGCCTCGGGGGCGGCGCGCCCGGTGATGAAGCTCTTGAAGCGGGAGTAGGCGTAGCGCGTCTTGGTGACGTAGTCGGTCCGCTGCGCGCCCAAGGCGTCGGCAAAGATCGAATTGACGGACGACCCTTCGTGGATGCCGATCTTTTCCCGCCACACGATCCGGTCCGGCAGCAGGCCGTAGTCCTCGGCATACTCGCGCAGGACGCGCTTGACGCTGTCGGCCGTGACCTTCAGGGCCGGATCGAGGCTCAGGGCGAGGCCCATCAGCGTCGGGGTCCAGAAGGGATGCATGGCGTGCAACCCGTAGCGGGCGGCGCCGAAGGGCGAGAATTCCCCGGTCCAGCGCGTGCGGTAAACCTGCTGCCAGAGGTCGGCGTTGACCCCGGACGGATCGGCGCCCGCCTTCAGCACCCCGCCGAACAGCAGGTCGGCGCCGTAGCCGGTGATGATCCGCCGGTGACGGCCCTGCACGGACTTGTACAGGCACATGAGGCTGGCCTGAATCTCCGCCGACAGCCCGTCGTAGATCTCGTTGAGGTGGATGGCCGCGTCGACGCCCGCCAGGATCGCCCGGTCCTCGAAGACGTATTCGGTGTGCGCGGTGCCCACATGGTCGGACACGATTTTCGAGAACGGAAACTCGTCGCTCGTCGTCGTGCCGATCGCGTAGGAGGCGATGTTGCCGCCGGCCCGGCCGGCCAGGGCCGTGACAAGGCTGGAATCGAGGCCGCCGGACAGCGGCACCGCGGTCGCGACGCCGCCGGCATCCCCACCGGCATCCCCACCGGCATACAGCGAACGCCGGACGGAGCCCGACAGAATCTCGTGGATGCGCGCCTTGGCCGCCTTGGATTCCAGCGCCTGCGCGGGAGCAAGCCCCATGACCAGATAGGTCTGCCGGGTCAGGAAGGGCTGGCCGGCGCCGTCGAAGCGCAGCGTGGTGACCGTGCCGGGCTTGGCCCGGCGGGCGTTCCGGATCGGGGTGTAGTCATCGGCGTGCCCGCGCGCGGTCGCCACCGCGTCGACGGATTCGAAATCGAAGATGTCGGGTTCGATGGCGCCGAGCAGCTTCAGTTCGGACGTCACCCAGGCCGTTCGCCCGAACACGACGTGCACCGGCTGCAGGCCGAGCGCGTCGGTGGCGAACGCGACGGTGCCGTCGGGCTCGAACGTCACGAAGTTGAAGCCGCCCTCGATCAGGGCGAAGGCCTGGTTGCCCAGGAAACGGCGCAGGATGTCCACCACCCCGACTGGCGGCGCCGTCAGCGCCCCCGCGTCGTGGATGGCGGCCAGGGTGCGCAGTTCGTCGAGGTTGGCGGCCTGGCCGATCAGCAGGAGGATCCGCGGACCATCGGTCATCACATAGGGGGTGATCGAGGCTTCGTGATCCCGCTTCACCAGCAGTTGCCAGGGCCCGGCCGTGACGATCTCGTGGGGCTCGGTCAGGGTATCGGCGAGACGGACCAGCGGGTCACCCGCGTTTTCACGCGACGCGATGAATGAGTACAGCATGGGGAAACTCGCTCCGATGGCGGCAGGATCAAGAGACGGGGGAAGGGGGCCGGGATGGCGAAGAGCGGGATGGCGAAGGGAACGAATCCGGGCGGTGTCTACGCCGCGGACCGAAGGACATCCGGCTGGACGGCAGCCAGCCGGCGGCGGAGCCTGGAAAGGACGCCGATCGAACACTCCATGTGCAAGGCCACGGCTTCGATGCCCGGCTGGACCTCGACGGACGGTCCGAGCCGGCGAGGCTGCGCGCCGCAGCGGAGCAGGACCCGCTCCAGGCGGCTGTCCGACACGGAAACGAAGGCCCTGACGCCGCAGCGCAGGCCATAGTCCACGGTGGCGCACAACAACTCCTGCAGGGCCGCGCCGCGGTCTCCCGCGACCACCGGGTTCACCAGCATGCGCGTGCCTTCCCAGATGTCGGGACCCTGCGGCAGGGACCCCTGGACCAGTTGTGGGAAAACGCGCGTCAGCAGCGTGTGTCCGTCGGTGCTGTGCAGGCGGATGGCGGCCCGGATGATGTCGCCGCGCGGTCCGGAGCCGCGCACCACCACGTAGGTCGCGCGCTCGTCATCCCATTCGTCGCGCTCGTAACCGTTCGCCGCCATGGGCAGGTGCCAGCCGAGCTGCTCCGCGAACACCTGATAACGAAGCTGGGCGAACTGCTCCAGGACACCCGCGTGGGTTCGATGCAGGGCCGGAGGAACGATGAGGACGTCGGAATGATGCATGGGACGGTGGCCTTCCGCGTGTGGCGACGGCCGGATGGTGGAGCAACTCCGGAGCGCTCATGAATCGTGCAAGTGCGCCCTTGACAGAATTTCCTTTCTCTGAACGGGACCGAATCGCGCTTGGTTGCAGTCTGTCTTGCAACATTATCGCGTAGCATATATAGAAAAATTCCTCACCTTGCGCAGAGGCGTTTATGATATGTCGCCAAATACAATTGTATTCAAAAAGCACGATCCCTTTCGGTACACCAATAAACGCTGCGCAATACAGTAAGGATTTTTCCTTCTCTTGTGTGAAGATGCCCTATGACGTCTTTCATATGTAAATATTCATACATTTTGAGCGCTTATCGCATGGCGCAAGGTTGCTTCAACTCAAAAGTTGCCCAGCGGAAATGTCACGCAATGTGGTGAATTCGGCGGACGGCCGCGCAGAAAAAGTGCTTCGACCATTCTACATAATGGAGGGTTTCCGTGACGGAGCGGCTTACGCCAGAGTTTTGCGGCTTCTCTGATGTTCTGGAAATTGTTTCATCTGCAAAGGATATAGATGGCCTTAAAACGTCGACGCGTGCCCTTTTGGAAAATCTCGGCTTCTCTCTTGTGACCTATCACATGATCAAAGCCGGTGGGTTGCCGCAGCCCCTGGCCATCTATTTTTCGAACTATCCAGCAGCGTGGGTGTCTCATTACATAAACAACCGGCTGTTCTTCGTCGATCCCGTGGTCAGGCGCGCCCAGGAGTCGATCTCACCATTCGCGTGGGACGGTTTGGCGGCCGGAGGGATGGACCATCCGGACAGCCGGTTTTTCGAGCAGGCGGCCGACCACGGGGTCCGGCATGGGGTGAGCATTCCAATTCACGGCCCGCAGGACTTCGCGCTGTTTTCGGTCTGCGCGAGCGAACTCAGCCACGCCGAGGCGAACCGCGTCCTGTCCTGGACCAAGCCGTTTTTGACCATGGCCGCCTTGTCCATTCACGAGCGGGCGCGGGCCATCTACCAGCCCGACGTTTTCGCCGCCGCCGGCGTATCGGAACTCAGCCGGCGCGAAACCGAAGTCATGCAATGGGTGGCCTGCGGCAAATCCTCTTGGGACATTTCGCGGATTCTCGGGCTGTCGGAGTCGACCATACGCCATTGCGTCGGCAACGCCCTTCGCAAGCTGAACTGCCACGACCGCACGCAGGCGGCCGTCCGCGCCGTGCTCCTCGGCCTGATCGAGGCGCCCGGATGATCGGAGGTTCGATGTCGTGCCTCGGCCTCCGGGAAACCCGGCGCGGTTCACCGTCAGACGCCGCTGATATCACCACAGCAGGTACGGCACGCCGACCGCGAGGAAGGCGGCGAAGTACAGCAGGCCGAACACCGTGCCGAGGCGCCAGAAATCCTTGGCCGGCAGATAGCCGCTGCCGAAGAAGATCGGGCTGGGGCCGGTGCCGTAGGGCGTGACGACCCCCATGATGCCAAGCGTCAGGACCAGCATCAGCGCCAGCGTCGGCACCGGCATTCCCGGCACGGCGGCGCCGATGGTCAGCGTCACCGGCAGCATGGCCGTGACGTGGGCGACCCCGCTGGCGAACAGGTAATGGGAGAAGTAGAAGACGGTGACCAGCACGACGGCCACGCCGACCGGCGACACCCCGGACAGGTGATGGGCGGCCAGCCCCGCGCCCCATTTGGCGAAGCCGGTCTGGTTCAGTCCGTCGGCCAGCGTGATCAGCGTGGCGAACCACACCAGCGTGTTCCAGGCCTGGGCGTTGGTGGTGATGCTCCGCCAGTCCGTCACGCCGGTCAGCAGCATCGCCGAGATGATCACCAGCACCACCGTGGTGGCGTTGATGGCCGTGCCGCCGACGATCCAAAGCGCGAGGCCCAGCAGCACCAGCAGGCCGAAGACGATCTCGCGCCGCGACACCGGCCCCAGGCTGTCCAACTGCTCCGACGCCCAGCGGCCGACCGCGCTGCCCTCCCGGATCTCGGGCGGATAGAAGCGGTAGACCAGCAGCGGCAACAGAAGCAGCAGGGGAATGCCCACGGGTGCGAAGGCCAGGAACCACTGGACCCAGCCGATCTCCACCCCGGAGGTCTTCTTCACCACCTCCAGCGCCAGAAGGTTCGGCGCGAAGCCGGTCAGGAACAGCGAACTGGCGACGCAGGAGCCGGCCATCGCCGTCCACATCAGGAACGACCCGATGCGCCGCGCCGAGGGATCGTTGGGGTGGGAATCGTACAGCGGCGGCAGGTTGCGGATCACCGGGTAGATGGTGCCGCCGGTGCGCGCGGTGTTGGACGGGATGAAGGGCGCCAGGATGGTTTCCATCGCCACGATGGCGTAGCCGAGCGTCAGCGTGCGCCGCCCCATCGACCGGATCAGCAGCAGCGCGATGCGGCGCCCCAGCCCCGTCTTCTCGTAGCCCAGCGCGAAGACGAAGGCCCCGAAGATCAGCCAGACGCTGGTGTTGGCAAAGCCGGACAGCGCCCATTTGATGATCGCCCCGCCGGAATCGAAGCCCGGCTTGGCCAGATCCGCCGGGGAGAAATAGACCCAGCGCGACAGCAGCGCCACCGCCGTGACCCCCAGCAACCCCACCACCGCGCCGGGAACGGGTTCGAGGATCAGCGCGGTCACGACGCCCGCGAAGATGGCGAAATAGTACCAGCCATGCGCCGCCAGGCCGTCCGGCGCGGGCAGCAGGGCAAGACCGAGCGTGACCGTCAGGGGCAGCGCGGCCCGTGCGACACGGCCCCGGGATATCCCGGCGGCGGCCGGGGGGCCGTTGTCCACCGCGTTGTCCACCGCGTTGTCCACCGTTGTGGCGATGCCGTGCTCGGTCATGCGGGGCGTCTCCTGTTCGGATTGTTGTTTTGCGTTACGGCTTCAGGAAGCGCAGCAGTTCCCCGGCCGTCTCCTCGGGCAGTTCCTCTTGCAGGGTGTGCCCGCAGGGCAGCGCCCGGCCGCGCACGTCCACCGCCTTTTCCCGCCACGTCTCCAGCACGTCGTAGAGCGCGCCCACGGTGCCCTTGGCCCCCCACAGGGCCAGCAGCGGAGCCGTGACCTTGCGGCCGGCGTCGGCGGCGTCATGCTCCAGGTCGATGGAGGCCGCCGCGCGGTAGTCCTCGCAGATGGCGTGGATGGTTTCCGGGTCGCGGTAGCAGCGCAGATACTGCTGGAACAGCGCTTCGTTCGCTGCCTCCGGGGTCTTCATCTGGCCGGTGATGTGCTTGCGCAGGAAATATTCCGGGTCGGACCCGATCATCCGTTCCGGCAGGTCATGCGGCTGGATCAGGAAGAACCACCAGAAATAGCGGGTGGCGAATTCCTTGTTCGTGCGCGCGTACATGGTGGCGGTCGGCGCGATGTCGAACAGCGCCAGACGCTCCACGGCGTCCGGATGGTCCAGCGCCATGCGGTGCGCCACCCGCCCGCCCCGGTCGTGCCCGACCACGGCGAAGCGCGGGTGCCCCAGCGCGCGCATCACCTCCACCTGATCCAGCGCCATGGCGCGCTTGGCGTAGGCGGCATGCCCGTCGCCGCCCGGCGGCTTGGAGGAATCGCCGTAGCCGCGCAGGTCGGCGGCGACGACGGTGCAGCCGGCCTCGATCAGCCGGGGCGCCACCCGATACCAGGTCAGATGCGTCTGCGGGTGGCCGTGCAGGAGCAGCACCACGGGGCCGTCACCGGAAGCGTTTTCCGACACGGCCACGCGGATGCGGGCGCCGCTGGTTTCCACGTCCGTGCGGTGGAAGCCGGGCATGATGACATCTGGAGGAAGCATCGTTTCGGTCCTCACGCGGTCAGGCCCAGCCAGGGGCGGTCGGCGCCGTAGGCGCGTTCGAAGCGCCGGATCTCCTCGGCGTGGTCGAGCGTCGCGGCCACGGCGTCGAGGCCGCGCGTCAGCCGATCCTTGCGCAACGCGTCGATGGGAAAGCGGAACACCGGGCCGCTGTTGTCGGCGGTGATGCTCTGGGCCGGCAGGTCGATGGTCAGGCGGTTGCGCGTCGGGTCGGCGGCAAGGCCCATCAGCCGTTCCACCTCGGCCTCCGGCAGGCTGACCGTCAGCAGGCCGTTGCGCTGGCAGTTGTCGTCGAAGATGCCGGCGAAGCTGGTGCCGACGATGGCCCGAATGCCCAACTGCATCAGCCCCCACACCGCGTGCTCGCGGCTGGAGCCGCAGCCGAAGTTCGGGCCGACCACCAAAAAGGCCGCTCCCTTCCAGCCGGATCGGTTCAGGACGAAGTCGGGCCGCGGCTCCCCCCGCTCATCAAAGCGCAGGTGATGGAAGACGCCGTCCCGCAGGCCGCTGCGGTCGATGCCCTTCAGGAACTGCTTGGGCATGATGACGTCGGTGTCCATGTTCGCCATGGGCAGCGGGGCGGCGATGCCGTGCACGGTGGTGAAGGGGTCCATCGCTCAAGCCTCTCCGGTGAAATCACGGACGCCAAAATCGCGAACGTCGGTCAGGTGACCGCGGATCGCGGCGGCGGCGACCATGGCCGGGCTCATCAGATGGGTCCGCGCGCCGGCCCCCTGGCGTCCTTCGAAGTTGCGGTTGGTGCTGGAGGCGCAGCGGGCGCCCGGCGGCAGCACGTCGTCGTTCATCGCCAGACACATGGAGCAGCCGGACTGCCGCCATTCGAACCCGGCCTCGCGGAAGACGAGGTCAAGCCCCTCCGCCTCCGCCTGCCGGCGCACGGCGCTGGAGCCCGGAACGATCATCGCCCGCACCCCCGCCGCGACGCGCCGGCCCCGCACCACGCGGGCGGCGTCCCGCAGATCCTCGATGCGGGCGTTGGTGCAGGAGCCGATGAAGGCGTGGTCGATGCGGATGTCCTCCAGCCGCTGGCCGGGGGTCAGGCCCATGTAGGACAGGGCGCGTTCCAGGTCGCGGCGGCGGCCGGGGTCGGGCTCGTTTGCCGGGTCGGGGATGTGGCCGCCAACGGGGCCGGCAATGGGGGCTGCCTGATCGGGGCTGGTGCCCCAGGTGACCATCGGCGCCACCTCCGCCGCGTTCAGCCGGAGCTCGCGGTCGAACGCCGCGCCGGGATCGCTGCGCAGGGTGCGCCAATACGCCACCGCGCAGTCCCACAGTTCGCCCCGTGGGGCGCGGGGCTTGTCCTTCAGGTAGGCGAAGACGGTGTCGTCAGGCGCGATGATGGCGCCGCGCGCCCCGGCCTCCACCACCATGTTGCAGATGGTCATGCGGCCCTCGACGCTCAGCGCCTCGATCACCGGACCGGCGAACTCCACGGCGAAGCCGGTGGCGCCGTCCGCGCCGATGCGGCGGATCAGGGCCATGACCACGTCCTTGGCCGTGATGCCGGGGGGCAGGACACCGTCCACGGTGACGCGCATGGTCTTCAGCCGGCGGTAGACGAGCGTCTGCGTCGCCAGATAATGTTCGATGTCGGAGGTGCCGATGCCGAAACCCAGCGTGCCGAGCGCGCCGTAGGTGGTGGTGTGGCTGTCGCCGGCCGCGACCACGAGGCCCGGCAGGATGAAGCCCTGCTCCGGCGCCACCACATGCTCGATCCCCTGGCGCGGGTCGAGCGCGTCGAGCAGCTCGATCCCGAAGTCGCGGGCGTTGCGGGCGAAATAATCCACCTGCCGAGCCGCCCCCTCGTCGGGCATGGCGGCGGTGCGCGCGGGCACGGTGGGGTTGACGTGATCGACGACCATCAGCGCCGACGCCGGCCGCCAGACCGCCCGCCCGGCCTCGCGCAGGCCGCTGAAGGCTTGCGGGCTGGTGTATTCGTTCAGGATCGTGCGATCGACGTACAAAAGCATTTGCCCGTCGTCCGACAACTTGCGGACGGTGTGTGCGTCGAGGATTTTATCGTAAAGTGTGCGATGTTCGATCATGTTCAACCACAGCATGGCCCCTGGCTGCGAACTATGGGCGACGCGCCGCCGCCGGGCCAATGCCGTGTCCGAATGAATTGATACCGGCGCGGAATGGAACCGGCCCGGAGTGAAAGCCGGCCTGGAATGGAAACCGGCCTGGAATGGAAACCGGATGAGGGATGACGATGGAGATCGCGTGGCTTGAGGACTTCCTCGCCGTTCTGGAATGCGGGGGCTTCTCGCGCGCGGCGGAGCGGCGGAACATCACCCAGCCCGCGCTCAGCCGCCGCGTCCGCGCGCTGGAACAGTGGGTGGGCACGCCGCTTCTCGACCGCAGCACCCACGCCGTCACCCTGACACCCGCCGGCACCCGCTTCCGCACCACCGCCGAAGACCTGCTGCGCCGCCTTCAGCACGGCCGGGAGGAGGCGCTGGAAGCGGCGCAGGCGGCGTCGGACACGCTGCGTTTCGCCTCCACGCACGCGCTGTCGCTGACCTTCTTTCCGTCCTGGCTGCGCGGCCTGGAGGCGGAGATGCCGAGCGGAGCCGTGGTCCAGCTGGTCGCCGACACCATGGCGGCCTGCGAGCGGACCATGGTCCAGGGCGAGGCGCAGTTCCTGCTGTGCCACCACCACCCGGCGGCCTCCACCGCGCTGGGACCGGATCATTTCCTGTCTGTGCATGTGGGCGACGACGTGCTGCTGCCAGTCAGCGCGCCCGACGCGCCGGGAAGCGCCACGCCGCGCCACGCGCTGCCGGGTTCGGCCGACTCGCCGGTGCCGTATCTGGCCTATCGCGGGGAGTCGGGCATGGGGCGGATCGTCGCCGCGTCCCGCGCGCTGAACGGGCCGCCGGCCTGGCTGAAGCCGGTCTTCTCATCCCACCTTGCCAAGCTGCTGGTGACCATGGCGTTGGACGGGCGGGGCGTGTCCTGGTCGCCGCTGAGCCTGGTGGAGGACGCGCTGGCGTCCGGCGCGCTGGTCCGGGCCGGCGATGAGCGCTGGGACATCCCCATGGAAATCCGCCTGTTCCGCTCCCGCGCGCGGCAATCGGCGACCGCCGAACGGTTCTGGTCGCTGGCGCGCGTGTCCGGCGAAAGGGCAGCGTAGCGGACGATAGGGTGGACGGCAGGGCAGACGGCAGGGCGGGCAGGGGGCAGCCTTCGGGCGCGGCATGGTGACCATTCGCAGGTTCAGGGGAAACCGGAAGTACAGCCACACGGCCATCGCGATGACCTCGGCGGGGCAGCGATGGCTGGAATACGAATCCCAGCCCGACCAGGGCTCTGCGCCATCGAGCCGTGCAGGAATATTTCCCATAACATAACTTATGGAGATATGTGCCCTGATTGGGGGTGGGTTCTATCCTGGCGTGCAACTCTTGTGTCAGTGCAAGGGCTTGCCGGCTTACGGGGTGCCATGCGCATTCACTGCGCCCTGTTGAGCGCCCCATCACTCGCACGGCGGCGGGTGATGTCGGTATGATTTATGAATTGCGCCCCTTCAATGAGGCCCAGGCGTTTCCGCCCGGGAAGACGATCGGCCCCTACGTGGTGCGGCTGCGCGAGATCAAGCTTCAACGAGGCCCGGGCGTTTCCGCCCGGGAAGAGAGGAGAGAGCCGACTCCATCGCCGCCCGCGAGAAGGCTTCAACGAGGCCCGGGCGTTTCCGCCCGGGAAGAGGACGGTAGATGATGGACATCACCGTCTTTTCGTCCGAGTGCTTCAACGAGGCCCGGGCGTTTCCGCCCGGGAAGAGCTGTCCGATGGCGGGACCGGCACGGACAAAGAGGTGCATAGGCTTCAACGAGGCCCGGGCGTTTCCGCCCGGGAAGAGATCGTTTGTGTCGTGGAGGACACACTGGACAAACCCGCTTCAACGAGGCCCGGGCGTTTCCGCCCGGGAAGAGGATGTTAAGACTACTGACAGCGAATGTATTGCCTGTGCTTCAACGAGGCCCGGGCGTTTCCGCCCGGGAAGAGGGCCGCCGACTGCGCCGCCCGCGTCAGCACCGCTCTGCTTCAACGAGGCCCGGGCGTTTCCGCCCGGGAAGAGTCTGTCGGGTCTGCGCACCCGGGTCGACGAGCTGCGCGCTTCAACGAGGCCCGGGCGTTTCCGCCCGGGAAGAGGGCGGGCGCGGTGCGGTGAAGGTGTGCGGATCGGTGATGCTTCAACGAGGCCCGGGCGTTTCCGCCCGGGAAGAGTGCGTCGGCCAACCCCGGCGGCAGCGGGCACCAATGGGTGCTTCAACGAGGCCCGGGCGTTTCCGCCCGGGAAGAGGATGACCGCCATGCAGATCACTCAAAAGCGCGCAGCGCTTCAACGAGGCCCGGGCGTTTCCGCCCGGGAAGAGCCGTCTCGGGATCAATCCACTGCATCACAGGATCAAGCTGCTTCAACGAGGCCCGGGCGTTTCCGCCCGGGAAGAGGGCATCGTGCTGGATGTCGACGCGTTGCCGGCGCGGGCTTCAACGAGGCCCGGGCGTTTCCGCCCGGGAAGAGTCGGCGTCGAGGATCACCGCCGCCCGGGAAAACCGGCTTCAACGAGGCCCGGGCGTTTCCGCCCGGGAAGAGGCCTGATCGCGCTGGTGAAGCTGGAAGAGATCGTTCGGCTTCAACGAGGCCCGGGCGTTTCCGCCCGGGAAGAGCGACCTCACCATCCTGTTCGAGCAGGCGCTCTACCCGCTTCAACGAGGCCCGGGCGTTTCCGCCCGGGAAGAGGCGAGGCCGTCACCACCTTCCTGCGCTGGTACGAGGCTTCAACGAGGCCCGGGCGTTTCCGCCCGGGAAGAGAGGGCGTTAGGCGGTTCGGCGCGCAACTGCTGGCGGCTTCAACGAGGCCCGGGCGTTTCCGCCCGGGAAGAGGGGGCCGAGGCGCGCGATCAGCGTCGGGATGCTGACCGCGCTTCAACGAGGCCCGGGCGTTTCCGCCCGGGAAGAGGGGCCATGCGATCATGCTCGGTCCGACGCGTGCCGGCGCTTCAACGAGGCCCGGGCGTTTCCGCCCGGGAAGAGGCGGTCACGGCTGGCGCTGTTAAACCCGACCTCACGGCTTCAACGAGGCCCGGGCGTTTCCGCCCGGGAAGAGATGACGTAAGCGTTCACGGTGCCGCGTGGCCCGACTTGCTTCAACGAGGCCCGGGCGTTTCCGCCCGGGAAGAGCCCGTGGGCGAGCACCAGCTTGGTGTCGTCGCAGGTGCTTCAACGAGGCCCGGGCGTTTCCGCCCGGGAAGAGCCGCGCCGAGAATGACCTTCCGGACGATCCCGCTTCGTGCTTCAACGAGGCCCGGGCGTTTCCGCCCGGGAAGAGTCTACGAGCTGCCGGACCGGCTGATGGGCGAGGATGGGCTTCAACGAGGCCCGGGCGTTTCCGCCCGGGAAGAGTGAGCGGCCGATGCCGGCGGGCGGCAGAAGGTGGGTGGGCTTCAACGAGGCCCGGGCGTTTCCGCCCGGGAAGAGCGGCCTGGTCAACTACGGCGTCAACTGGGGGCTCGGGCTTCAACGAGGCCCGGGCGTTTCCGCCCGGGAAGAGCGTGCATTAGGCCGAGCCACGTCTTATCCTCGAACTGGCTTCAACGAGGCCCGGGCGTTTCCGCCCGGGAAGAGAGCGTCTCGTCGGTGGTCAGGGCGCCGCGCCGCACGCTTCAACGAGGCCCGGGCGTTTCCGCCCGGGAAGAGGTCCACCAATCGAGCAGCATGGGGAAGCCGCCAACATGCTTCAACGAGGCCCGGGCGTTTCCGCCCGGGAAGAGGGCCTTCGTGGAGGCTGGTTCCGATTGGCGGAGCCTGCTTCAACGAGGCCCGGGCGTTTCCGCCCGGGAAGAGGAGCGCTGCCCGTTGGCGCCGCCGCTGCTGACGCGCTTCAACGAGGCCCGGGCGTTTCCGCCCGGGAAGAGGAGCTTGCGGGGCTGGCTCCACACTTTCGGGATCACGCTTCAACGAGGCCCGGGCGTTTCCGCCCGGGAAGAGTGGCCTCGGCCGCCAACTGCGGTTGCTTCCATCGCAGGCTTCAACGAGGCCCGGGCGTTTCCGCCCGGGAAGAGACGGCGGCGGCGACGACGGCCTGCGCGGCTTCGCTGCTTCAACGAGGCCCGGGCGTTTCCGCCCGGGAAGAGGCCCTCGACGCCGAACAGTGACACCCAGCCGTCGGAGCTTCAACGAGGCCCGGGCGTTTCCGCCCGGGAAGAGGTGCAGCTCATAAGGAACGAGACCTGGCCGGACTACAAGCTTCAACGAGGCCCGGGCGTTTCCGCCCGGGAAGAGCACGTCTTGACCGGCCAGGCCGGCGGCGCGTAGCCGCTTCAACGAGGCCCGGGCGTTTCCGCCCGGGAAGAGTTGGGCGTCCTGGTGCGGCCGAGCGCGGACGCGAAGTTGCTTCAACGAGGCCCGGGCGTTTCCGCCCGGGAAGAGCTACTCTTTGGCTGCGCTTGTCAGCATAGGGTCACCATGCTTCAACGAGGCCCGGGCGTTTCCGCCCGGGAAGAGAGCTACACCGAGGAGTTCATGTACTCCTGGGACCCGCTTCAACGAGGCCCGGGCGTTTCCGCCCGGGAAGAGGAGGCGCGCAGCGGCAGCGTCGCGACGTCGATGTCGAAGCTTCAACGAGGCCCGGGCGTTTCCGCCCGGGAAGAGGCGCTGAAAGCCGCCGTGCTCGGGCTTGACGCTCACGCTTCAACGAGGCCCGGGCGTTTCCGCCCGGGAAGAGACGCCCTCCCCCCGTGGGGTGCGCACCGCCCCGGCCTGCTTCAACGAGGCCCGGGCGTTTCCGCCCGGGAAGAGCGGCCTTGCGGGCGCCCGTGTAGAGCGCGACAAGCACGCTTCAACGAGGCCCGGGCGTTTCCGCCCGGGAAGAGCTTGACGGCACCCATACTAGCCATTAGGGTAAGTCCTGGCTTCAACGAGGCCCGGGCGTTTCCGCCCGGGAAGAGCCGCCAAGTGTGCCAGTCCCCGGCGCGCCGGGAGGCGCTTCAACGAGGCCCGGGCGTTTCCGCCCGGGAAGAGTGGGTGCCGCGTACCCTCCTGTTTTATAGCCGAAAATCGGCTCGGATTCGAGCGGTCCGCGAAAAGCACGCTGCGAACCGCCGATTGCGGTTACGTTTCGTTCTTCACACGGTCCAAAAGCCCTGCGGAATCAACGGCCCGACGACATGCGAGCGGGTCCCGGGATTCCGCGTGCGCCGGGCCGCTCGCGCGGCACCCGGCAGGTCGCCAGTTTACACGCGCCGCGCGCGTCACACCACCACCGCCTCGCGCTTGATGCTTTCGAAGGGGCGGCCCAGGCTTTCCACGCGCGGGTCCACGGCGTCGGCCGGGCCGAGGTCGATGATCAGCACATGGTCCTCGCTGGGCTTGATGATGCCGTCCAGCCGGGCGCCCAGCGCGGCGCGGCGGCGTGGGGTCAGGCGGCACTGGAAGACCGAGAACTGCAGCCAGCGCCCATAGGCCTCCATCGCCTTGAACACGCGGCGCCAGCGCTTTGGGTCGCCGATGTCGTAGGTCACGATGTACAGGCGTTCGTTGCCGGCCATGCGAACCTCCCTTTCTTCCCCGGAACGGGCCTCAGCGCGGGCAGTAGTGCGGGTAGCTGTCGATCTCGCCCAGCAGGTGACGGGCGAACAGGCGCGCCTGGACGTGCAGCATGCGCCGCATCGAGATCTGGTAGCCGAAGGTCGGGTGCGAGGCCTCCTGGTCCAGCCGGCGCTCGAAGGCGCGGATCAGCGTGCGCCGGCCGCCGGCTGTCAGGTTGCAGCCCGGCCCGGCGGTGATGAAGTCGCCCGGCGTCAGCTCGCCGTTGTTCAGCGCGGTCAGCACCGTGGAGTCCGCCAGGATCGGCCGCAGCGGCTCCATGAAGTCCAGCGCCAGCGCCGGGCGGCCCGGCCGGTCGGCGTGGTAGAGCCCGGCCCAGGGGGCCAGCCCGGCGATCTCCAGCGCCGTGGCGCAGGCCCGCGTCAGCAGGGCGTAGCACAGCGACAGGCAGGCGTTGACCGGGTCGGCCGGCGGCCGGCGCGAGCGCCGCTCGAAGGAAAAGGCCGGCAGGTCGGCGACCTTATCGGTGAACAGGGATGGCAGGGCGCGGAAGTACACCGCCGCCCCTTCGCCCTCCACGCCCAGCAGCTCCGGCAGGCCGGCGGCCTTGGGCGCGCGGTCGGCCAGCCGCTTCAGCGTCTCCGCGGCGTGGTCACGCTCGGCCTCGTTGCCGCGCCAGTTGCGGCGCAGGATGGTGCGCTGGTTGCGCAGCTTGGCGCGCACCAGATCGCGGGCAAACCGCAGGCGGCGGAAGGCGTCGGCGCGGGTGGCGTACTGGCCCTCGCGGACATGGGCGCTGCGCGGGCCGCGCGCGCCGGTGGTGGCGATGAACCAGAAGCCGCTGCTCATCCAGGCGATGGGGATCTCCTCCTTCACGAGGGCGTGCAGGGCCGGGGTGGACAGCGACACCGGGCCGGCCAGCACCAGTTCCGACACCTCGCCGATCTGCACCTCGCGGTCGGGCTCGTTCTCGGCGGAGATGATCAGCAGGTCGCCCTTCTTGGCGACGCGGGCGCCGGGCTGCTGGACATAGAGGGGCAGGGCGGCGTCGGCGGCCGGCGGGGGCGTGCGCGGGGCGCCGCCGCTGCGGAACAGGTTGACCTCGTCGGGCAGGCAGATCGGCAGCAGCGAGCAGCGCGCGCATTTGCGGCTGTTGTCGAGCGGCGGCGGCACGCGCCTTGCGGCAGCGGCAAGGCGCAGGCCGGAGGCGGCCTCGCGGGTGCGGGCGCGCAGCTCCTCGTCGAAGGCGACGGGCACGCGCTCGCGGCTGCCGGCAAACCACAGGAAGCCCTCGCCGACGCGGTAGCCGTTGTCTTCCAGCACCAGGGCCTGGACGCAGAGCTGCACGCGCTCCGGCTCGTAGGCGCCGCCCTCGACGTGGGGGCGCTTGCCCTTCTTGAAGTCGATGGGGGTCAGCACGCCGTTCTCGCCCTCGATGACGTCCATCTTGGCGACCAGCCCGAGCCGGTCGGAGGCGAGTTCGATGGAGCGCACCTCGAAGGGCGGGGCGGTGTCGGCCTCCTCCGGCGGGGGCAGCTTGCCGCGCCCGGCGTCCACGCGGGCGTGGGCGCGCTTGCCCTCCTCGGTGTCGGCGTTGGCCGCCCAGGCGCCCTCCACCCACTCCAGATAGGCCAGCCGCGGGCAGTAGACCCACTCGTTCACCATGCGCGCCGGCACCAGAAGGTCCGGGTCCGTCTCCGGCGGGGCGGGAAGGGGCAGGGTCAATTGGTCGGTCATCGGCGTGCCTCGCTGGCTGGAGTTCCCTATCGGCGTTCCCTGTTTCGGCAATCAGGCGGCCTGGGCCGCGATCGCATCGGACGCGACGCGCAGGCGTTCGAACATGCGGTTGGTGATGACGTAGCGGAAGGAGAGCTGCCGGCGGTCGGCCTCGGGATGCGGGAGAGGCCGCTTGCGACGCTTCGCCGGGGCTCCGCCGGAACCGCCGAACAGAGCCAGTTCGCGTTGAAGCGGCGGCAGGCGGGTGAAATGGAAGCGGAGCTGCCGCGGATCGTCCGCCGCCTTGCGGCGCGGCTTCGCGGTCATGGGCTGGGCCGCGGCCCGGTCGAGGTTGAGGGCGAGCAGGCGGCGCAACGCCTCCTCGTCCGGCAGGTCCGCCGGCCAGCCATAGGCCGCCGCCACCGCCGCGTCGAGATCCCGGTGCGCCATGCGCAGCCAGTCCGGCGGATCGTTGTAGAGGTTGGTCAGCGTGCGCTTCTTCAGGATGGCCGCAGCCTTGGCGTCACGGGGAACGATGCGGTCGGGGAAGCCCTCCACCACCTCCGGCACGCGGTCCACGAGGTCGGCCGGATTCAGCCACGCCTCGCGCCGGTCGTTCAGCCATTTCGCGGCGTCGGCGATGGCCTGCGCGCGCGGGTCCGAGGCGTAGGCGTTCGCCGGGCGGTCCGGCGTCAGGCCATCGGGGAAGGGGAAGGTTTCGAACCCCATGCGTGGTGTGTACTGAGGATCGTTTCCGACACCATGGCTCCCTCCAAGACGGCGGCTCCAGATTTCATGGAACCGGGAATGCAGGATGCCGAAGGTGGTGTCGTCCTCCCGTGCGATGACGACAAGGCGGCTGTCGGGCATCACGCAGGAAGCTTGCCAGACAAAGACCCTGTGACGTGATACGCGCGGCGTTGCGATGCATCGGGGCATTGGATGCAAGGCTTCCTTCATTTCCGTCCCGCTTCGCCCCAAGCGCCACCAATTTTTCCGGCGTGAGGCATCCCGATTGCGCTCGCGAAAGGGCTTGGCGTGTATCCGGAGATGCTTGAATGGTTCTTCATAACCGCAGGCGTCCCGCTCCACCATTTCCGCAAAATCGATGATCCAGGTGTCGGATGGTCGGCGCATCAGGTCCATGCCGTTGACAAGGGGACGCAAAACATCGGCATTGGGGCGACCGTTCGGATTTTGGGGAGCGTTCAGCCACGGCCGGGCAACGTCGCCGCTCACGTCAAAGGGACCAACTTTGACGGGCCCCTGAAAGCAGACCCGTCGGTTGGTTACGAGGGGCTTTGCCGCGGTCACGTCCACCCCGCCCCCCGTCAGGTCGGCGAAGATTTCGGGCACCTCGCGGCCGTCCAGGCGCGGCGTCTCGTCCATCCCCTTCGGCCCGAAGCAGACCAGCGAGACGCGGACGGCTGCACCGTTCAGTTCCCACGGCTCGTCGGACCAGGCCTCGAAGATCGTGCCGGTGTCGCGGATGCGGTCGAGCACCGCGCGGTTGGCCCCGCCGCGGATGGAGTTGGTGGCGACCAGCCCGGCGCGCTTGGCCTTTCCGTCGGCGATCATCGCGCGCGCCTTCTCGAACCAGTAGCAGACGAGATCCGCGGCGTCGGGCACCCGGCCCGCGTAGATGGAGCGGATGCGCGTCGTCTCGCCCTCGCCGAGCGCCCGCAGCATCGCCTTGTTGCCGAGAAAGGGCGGATTGCCGACGATGGCGTCGGCCGGCGGCCATTCGGCCTCTCCGCCGATGGGCGTCGTCAGGGCGTTACCATAGCGGACGGTTTCCAGCGACTTCAGCACCGGGTCCTTGGGCGGCGCGTCGCCGTGGTTGAGGCGCCATTGGATTTCGCCCATCCAAACCGACACCTGCGCCAGTTCGTAGGCCAGCGGGTTGACCTCGATGCCCTTCACCGCTTCCGGCCCGATCAGGGCGAAGCTGCGGCCGAAGCCCAGCGCCTCGCCCTCGACGAGCACCGCATGCTCCAGGTCCTTCAGCGCCATCAGCGCGAGATAGAGGAAGTTCCCCGATCCGCAGGCGGGATCCAGCACGCGGAAGGTGCGCAGCCGTTCCAGAAAGGCGTTGTAGGCGACCTCCGCCTTCCGCCGTGCTTTCTGCCGCGTCGAGGGAGCCCCGGTGCGGGCGGCGTCCAGATGACCGAGGATCGTGGCGCGGGTCTCCTCCCAGTCGCGGCGGAGCGGCCGGATGACCACGGGTTCGATCAGGCGTTCGATGATCGCCGAGGGGGTGTAGTAGACGCCCACCGCGCCGAGGGACTCGCCGGCCATATTGCGGTGCTCGATGGCGCGGGCCAGTTCGCCGCGCCGCTCCGGCGTCAGGCCGCGCTCGAACAGCGTGCCCATGATCGAGGGGTCGATGTCCGACCAGTCGAGCGCCGCGGCTTCCCGCACGGCGGCGATGTCCTCGGCGGGGAGGGGCAGGGCGGTGGCGTCGTTGAACAGCCCGCCGTTGAACCACTGCACCTCCTCGAAGCCGATCTCGCCGCCCTTGCGCATCGCTTCGAACAACTGCGCGGCCTTGGGGGCGAAGCGCTCCGGCCGGCGGGCCGTGTTGTCCAGCAGGCGCGAGAACAGCCGCTCGCGCAGCAGCCCGACGCTTTCCGCGAACATGCAGAAGACGAGACGGATCAGGAAATGCGCCACGTCTCCGGGCGGGTGCCCGCGCCGCTCCAGCCGGGCCGCAAGCGCTGCGAAGCGGGCGGCGGCCTCCTCGGTCAGCGCCTGGCGGGTGCGCACGGGCTTCAGCCGGTCGGGGTCGCTGAACGCCCATTTCAGGATCAGCCGCTTGTCGGGGTCGAGCAGGTCCGCCGCGCCGATCTCGTGCACCTGCGACACCACATAGGTCCAGTTCGTGTGCACCCGGAAGCGGCGCAGGTCGGACACGATCAGCAGCGGCGGGTTCCCCAGCGCCGGAGCGTAGCGCTGCAACTGCGCGAAGGCTTTGTCCAGGTCTTCGCCGGGACTCTTGTACTCCCAGGCGAAGCGGTCCTTGCGCCAGACGTCCGCCCATCCCGGTCGCCCGCCAGCCTGCGCCACGCGCCGCTCGAAACAGTAGGTCTCGCCGGTTGGATCGGCGTCCGTCGGCGTCGGCTCACCGAGGAGTTTGCAAAGGTCGGCAAAGTGATCGTGCGCCGCCTGACTCTCGGTCAGAGTGGTGGCGCCCCATTTGCGAACAAAGCATTCGGCATGCATGTGAATACCGCAAGCAATCGCATACGAGTGCATGACGGAGTTCCGGCATGCAGACGATTGTGCGGCGATAATAATTTACGGTTTCTTTCCAAAATTGGCGATGCGGCCTGAATATTCTTTCGAAGACTCTTTTGTGTGGTCTGTGTTGGGGCGTGTGCAGAAGCTGATTTTCCTCAATACAGACCACTTTTCATAACTGTGGCGCACCATATGTTGTAGGAAGGGGTGTTCCTGGCTGCTCTTCCCGGGCGGAAACGCCCGGGCCTCGTTGAAGCGTCGGAAGTGCATGTGTCGGAACGCCACGTGTTTAAGTGCTCCGGCATCGCCCTCTGAATCCTTTTCAGGAGCACCCCACCACCGTTCTTGGAACTGAGCGTCCATGGTGGCTGCTATGGAAGTTCGTCGGAAGTGGATGAGTTGTAACACGTAGAGTGCTGAAACCCATTCCGGTGGCATATGCCCTTGGAACCGCAGGCAGCCCCCCAACTTCGCTGACCATGGGCCGGAGCCACGCCCATGCAGGAGAAAACGGAGCGTGCCATGCTGCGCATCAGGCATTGGGCAATGGAGATCGCCTCGCGTGTCCAAGGGGCTATGGGCTTGTCGTGGAAGAAGGGGCTTTGGAGTGTCCACTGCAATGCCGAATGCAACGCTCGCATGAGCTTTGGCGCATCCAGCCGGTCCGGAGGGTCAAAAGGGCAAGGTTCAATCTCGAGGTATTCGCACACGAACAGAAAAGCCAAGCAGATTGGACCTAGGGAAGCAGGTCCCGGCCTCAGGCGCATTCAAAAATAAACCGCGTCCAAATGAGGCGAATTGCCTCATTGAGATACGACATTTATCTGAGGCAAGGATGGCGCATGGACAACGAAAACATGCGGTCCTGGCTCTCCTCGGCCTTCCATGCCCTGCACGGACAGGACGTGGACCCCTTCCCTTGGCAGGAAGAAGCCTTCCGCCGCCTGACCGCCGGGGAGCCGCTTGGCCCGGTGGACGTGCCGACGGGGCTTGGCAAGACGGCCATCATCACCGTTTGGCTGCTGGCGTTGGCGTGGCATCGCCTTGGGCGCGGGGCGGCTGTTCCGACCCGCCTTTTCTACGTCGTCAACCGCCGCGCCGTCGTCGATCAATCCTCTGAAGAGGCTGAGCGGCTTCGGGAAAGGCTCAACGACACAACGGACCCCGTAATCCGCGACCTCCGCGCCGCCCTCGACTTGAGCGACGGGGAAGAGTTGCTGGTGTCCACCCTGCGCGGGCAGCGGGCGGAGAACCGTGACTGGATGACCGATCCCGCCCGTCCGGCCATCGTGGTGGGCACGGTGGACATGGTGGGCAGCCGGCTCCTGTTCTCGGCCTATCGTGCGAAGCCGTGGCTGCGGGCGCTGTATGCGGGGCTGATCGGGCAGGATGCCCTGATCGTCCATGACGAGGCGCATCTGGAACCCGCCTTCGACGCGCTGATCCGGTCGGTCGCCGCGATGCAGGGCGAGACCGGGGGCGAGGCTGGAGGCGCTCCGGTCGCGAAACCTCTGCGCGTTCTGTCGCTGTCCGCGACCTTGCGCAGGGATGCGGCGGAATCACCTTCGCTGTTCGACACCGACGCCCATTTGAAAGACGACGAGGCCCAGCGACGCCTGGAGGCCAAGCGCGCTCTCGACCTTCAGGAGGTGAAGCCAGCCGACCTTGCCGGGGCGATGGCGGAGCGCGCCCTGTTGCTGGGCGACGTGCCGGACGTGCGCGGCGTCATCGTCTTCGCCAATCGGCCCGACACCGCGATGGCCGTCGCGGCAAAGCTGCGCAAGTCCGTTGGGGACACGCGGGTAGCGGTGCTGACCGGGCGCATGCGCGGGCATGAGCGGGACCAATTGGTCGGGACGCCGGCTTTTGCCGCCTTCCTTCCCAACCAAGCCGGTCCGGAACACCCCCTGGACGGCGCGGCCTTCCTGGTCGCCACCTCGGCCGGCGAGGTGGGGATCGACCTCGACGCCACGCACCTCGTTTCCGAACTGGCGACGCTGGACGCGATGGCGCAGCGCTTCGGACGGGCGAACCGCCGGGGCGCCGGCGCCGCCAGCCTGTCCGTGCTGTGGACGAGCGCGCACACCGATCCCAGGGAAACGCTGGGCGAACAGCGGGCGCGCACCCTGGCCCTGCTTGAAACGCTGGGCGGCGATGCCTCGCCGCTTGCCATGGCGGGTTGCCTGAAGTCGGCGGAGGCACGGCTCGCCATGGCGCCCGCCCCGGACATCCTGCCGCTGGAGCCCTCCCTTGTGGAAAACTGGGCGCAGACCAGCATTCCCGACCGCGACTTTTCCGCCCGCCCCGACGTTGAACGCTGGCTGCACGGGCTGGAGAAGATTGAACCGGAGGTGACGCTGGTGTGGCGCGCCGAGGTGGCCGTCCTCGCCGACCCGGCCTTCCGCGTGTCCGACCGTCTGCTGGAGCGCGCCGTGGAGGCCATGCGCCCGGCCCCGCGCGAACGGCTCCGCCTGCCGCTGTCCGCGGCCCGAGACGCGCTGGCGCGGTTGGGGCGGCGCCTGAAGGACGACGCGGTTGCCTCCCGCATCCTTCTGTCGGTTCCCGGCCACGCGCCGGAAGTGCGCGCGGTGGCCCTGGGCGCCCCGGACTTGCAGCAGGACGTGAAACCCGGCACCACCCTGTTCCTGCCGGTCGAGGCTGGCGGGCTGGGTCCGGACGGGCATCTCGACCCCGCCGCCGGTCCGCGGGACCGCGCCGAACTGGACGTCGCCGACCCGGACGAGAAAGGCTGCCGCGATCTCGACGGCCTGAAAGAGCTTCGCCTCGTGCTCGACGGCACGGACAAGATCATGGACGTGCTTTCGCCGCAGTCGGCGGAGGCGACCAGTCCCCTCATTGGCAAACCGTTGAAAAAGCTCTCCCTTGGCCTGCGCGAACTGCTGCGCGTGCCGCTGAAGCCGCGCGGGGAGGAGGGGGAGGACGGGAGCGACGAGTCCACTCCGCAGGCCCTCGTCTATCTGGTGCGCACGCGCGAGGCGGTGCAGGACTCTTCCTCGCTGGCCACCGGGCCGGTCCATCTGGGGCCGCACAACAAGGCTGTCGGCGCAAAGGCGCGGATGTTCGCCACGCGTCTCGGCCTGCCGGCGGCGTTGTGCGAAGCGCTTGGGATGGCCGGGGAGCGTCATGATCTCGGCAAGGCACGGCCGGTGTGGCAGCGCGCCATCGGCAACACGGGGTTCGGCCCGGCCAGCCCGCCCGACACCGCGCTCGCCAAGTCCGGCACCGGCGAACGCGCGGAAGCGCTGGGCGGCTTCCGGCACGAGCTGGCCTCGCTGTTGGACGCGGCCGACGACCCGGAGGTGACGTCCCATCCGGAGCGCGACCTGATCCTGCACCTGATCGCCACCCATCACGGGCGCGGCCGCCCCGGCTTCACCTTCGACGCCTTCGACAAGGGCGGGGACCGCAGCCTGTCCGACCACGAGAACGCGCTGGACGAGCAGGAATTGCGCTTCCATCGCCTGCAACGCCGTTTCGGCCCCTGGGGGCTGGCGTGGCTGGAGGCGGTGCTGCGCGCCGCCGACTGGGCGGTGTCCCGCGACCAGAAGGGGGAGGGCGCCCCATGACCGGAAGCCGCACGGAAATCCCGCTGGACCCCCGCAACCCTGGGCAGGTCTTCGCGGCCGTCGGCCTGCTGGAACTGCTCGACCGCATCGCGCCCCGGCTGGAGCCGCGCGGCGGATTCGACCTGACCGGCGCGCCCGTCTTCGTCATCGAACTGGCCGGCAACGCCCACCCGGTGCGCGTCGTCCTCGACGCCCTGCGGGACGCGACGGTGGAGGTGGCGCCGCCCGCCCCGGATGACGCCACGGCGCCGCTCGACCTGTGCCTGCCGGGTGGGGCTTCCGTCCGGCTCGACCTGTGGGCCGGGCTCGACAGCCGCATCAAGATCAAGACCTGGGCCGGACAGCAGACCTCGCGCATCATCACGCAGGCGCTGCTGGACGCCATCCGCCAGGGGATCGCACCCTCGGACGAGGCGCTGGGCGCGCCCTTCGATGCCGGCCTTCCCTTGACCGGGCGGTTCGGCTTCGACCCGCGCTCCGCTTGGACGGCGCGCGACGCCGGCTATTCCCCCAACGAGCAGGGCGACGCGGTGCAGACCTACCCGCTGGTCGAACTGCTCGCCGCCGTGGGCCTCCAGGAGGCCCGGCCCGACCGTGCGCTGCGCTACCGATTGCAGTCCCGGCTGCTTCCGGCCCCGCTGGCCCGTGCCGCGCTAGCCGGGGCGCTGGGCCGGGGCGGCGGCCCGTCCTTCCGCTTCTCGCTCGCCAAACGCGGCAGCTATCTCTTCTTCGAACAGGCCCGGGAGGAATCCTCGCCATGAGCACCGTCACGACCGACGCCATCGCCTTTTCCGACGACCTCGCCCGGTCCTGGCTGGCGGGTGGTCCCGACGCCCCCTCCGCCCTGGTCTACCGGGAGTTCCTGGCCCCGGCGGAAGGACGCGGCGAACCCTTCTTCCCGCCGACCTTCGCCGGGGAGGAGGGCGGCTCCGGCTACAACATCGACACGCTGTCGGACGGGTCGCGCGTGGCGCTGGTGGACAGCCACGGCGCGCAGGCCAACCGGATCGAGCCGCTGTTCAAGGATCCGCCGCTCGCCGCCCTGGTGCCGAAGGTGACGGTGACCGCCGGCGACAAGACGGTGGATTTGCTGGACGCCGGGCACCGCGCGGCGGACGCCATCGTGCGCTTCTCCTCCCTGGCCGGCGCGCTGAACGACGCCTTCCGCGCGTGGCGCGACCGGGCGGACGCGCGGCCGTTGGCGAAGGTCGCGCCGACCTCGCTCGTCTTCGGCGCGTGGGACAGCCGCGACACCCAGGCGAAGCTGCCGCGCGTCCTGTCGGCGGTGGTGCGCGCCTATGACGTGGAGGTGCTGACCCGCTCCGCCCAGTACATCCCGGCGCTCGACTATGTGGCGTCCGGCGCGGTGGACGAGCCGCAGGACAAGAAGGAGCGCGACCGGCTGGCCGAATGGGGGCTGAACCCGGTTCCGTCGTCAGGCTCCCACGGCGGCGTGATCGCGCGCGGCGACATCGTGCGCACGGTCAGCCTGAACCTCGCCGCGCTCCGCCGCCTGCGCGCCGGGTCCGATGACGGGGCGGACGGCGAGCCGCTGCGCCTCTATGTCCTGGGGCTGGCGCTGGCCTCCGGCACGGTTCCGCTGGACGGCTGGTACCGCCAGGGCTGCCAGCTCGTCCGCGACACCGCGCCGCGCGAGGAGCCGAACGCCGTCTGGCAGGCGGTCTATCCGGACGGCACCCGCCGGACGATCGATCTGGCGCCCGCGGCGGTGCTCGCCTTCGCCACCGCGGCGGCCGGCCGCTTCGGCGTCGGGGAACCGGTGACGGCCGAGTTCAGCGGCGCCAAGGCCCGCGAGAAGATGGGCGAGGACAAGAAAGCGAAGAAGGGGCGGGGCTGATGCCCGCGACCGAATCCCCCACGGCCGATTCGCTGTGGCTGTCGGTCGCCGTGCGCTTCCTGCACGGCCGCTTCCACGGCCAGGGCGACGGGGGGCGGCGGGAATGGCCGCCGTCGCCGGCCCGCCTGTTCCAGGCGCTGGTCGCTGCCGCCGGCGCCCTGCCGGAGGACGAGAAGCCGGAAGCGGCGCGGGCGCTCCTGTGGCTGGAGGGCCGGCCGCCGCCGGTCATCCAGGCCGACCCCGCGCCGGCCGGCAACCCCTACGCCCTGGCCGTGCCCAACAACGACGGCGACCTGCCGGCGCTGGCCTGGGCCAAGGGGCAGGAGCCGAAGGACCAGCAAAAGCCCGAAGCCCTGCGCACGCTGAAAACCGTGCGCGCCAGCCTCGTGGAGGACGTGCCCGTCACCTACCACTGGCCGCTGGACCCGGCCGATGCGGAATCCGCCGCCGCCATCGCCCGCTTGGCGAGGCAAGTGACGACGCTGGGCTGGGGGATCGACGCCGTTGCGGTCGATGGATCGGTCGCGAACGACCCGCCGTCGGCAACCGGCAGCCTTTGGAAGCCGGGTTCGGGATCGTCGCCGTTGCGGGTGCCGGCGCCGGGCTTCCTGGCGGCGCTGGACCGGCGGCACGCGCTGTTCCACGACCGGCTGGACCGGCGGGGTCGGGCGATGCGCAGCCCGCCGCCGGTGACCGGCTTCGCCGTCGCCCGCTACGCGGCGCCGGGCGAGGCGGAGCCCGCGCCATGGCTGGCCTACCGCCTCACCAATGGGGACGGCGGTTTCGTCCTGGTGCCGGACGCGGCGCTTCCGTCGCTGGTCGATGCGCTCCGCGAACGGCTGGAGCGGGTGCTGGGACCGCAGCGTGCCGCCCTGGTGGCGCTCTGCCCGCTTCCCTCACTCGGCCACCGGCATGCCGACGGCGCGGTCCGGCGCCTGCTGGCGGTTCTGCCTCCCGGTTCCGGTAAGCGTGCCGTGGAGGAATTGGACTTCGCGCTCGACCGGGCATCGCTGACGGTCGCGGAGACCGCCTTCGTTCTGGAGCGGGACACGCCGGAGGACAGTCCCTTCCTCGGCCTGGCCGTCGCGCCGGACGGCGCCCACCCGACGGTGGGGCGGCTGTGGCGCAGCGTCTTCGCCCTGCGTCCGGCGACCGGCAAGGCCACGCCCCAGGCGGTCCGCACAGCCGTCCTTCACGCGGCTTCGGAGGCGGGGATCGCGCCTGGGCGCATCGCGCATCTGCGCACGTTCCGGCCGCCGCCCTGGCCGCACCGGCCGGCAGCCGGCCCCGGTGCGCTGCATGTCGAACTGGAACTGACCGCGCCGCAAGACGGTCCCCTGGTGCTGCGGTCCCCGCAGGTAGCCGGGGAAGGCGGATTGCCGGCGCTGTTCGCGACGGCGCCGCTGCCGACCATGGCGCGCTTCGTCCTGGCCGGGCGGGACCGGCCGCCGGTGGAGGACACGGCCCTCGTCGCCGACCGCTTCCGGCGGGCCGCGCTGGCCATGTGGGGGCATGATGCCGGGCCGGTTCCGGCGGTGCTGGGCGGCCACGACGCCAAGGGCCGCCCGCTGTCCGACCCGGCGCACACCCACATGTTCTGGCTGGCCGAGGACGCCGACGGCGACGGCCGTCTCGACCATCTGGTCGCCTACGCCCGCCACGGCCTTCCGGCACCCGTGCGGGATGCGCTGGACCGCCTGAACCGGGTGTGGCTGTCGGACGGCCGGGAATGGCGGACCGCGCTTGAGGGCTTCGGCGGACCGGACGACTTTCCGGATTGCCGCCTGACCGGAGCGGCGCGGCACTGGGTCAGCCTGACGCCGTGGTACGCTCCCTGGCACGCCAAGCCGCGTTTCGGGGCCGAGGAGATGATCCGTCGGGAACTGCTGCTGCGCGGCATCGTCCGGAAGGAGCAGGCGGACGCCTTGCGGGTCGAGGAGACCGACGCCCTTGCCATGCCCGCGCCCGGCCATCCGGTCGCCCTCTTCCGGCGCCGGTCCGGGCGCCGCGGGCCGCAGGGGAAGGCCTTGCGCATCACCCTGCCGGCAACCACGTCCGGTCCCCTGGCGCTTGGCGCGGATTGCCACTTCGGGCTGGGACTGTTCAGCCCGCAATGGTGATTGTGTCGCGGTGGCGTGTTCGGAAAGCTGTGCGCGCCGCTCCTTGATTTTCCCTGAGAGGAGGGGAAATCAGACATTGGGCAAGACATAGGGGGTGTGCGTCACGATGGCGCATGCCGTCTTGCTCAACTCTTTGTTCACCCGCTCCATCCACCATTCCCGCGTGCTCAACGCGGGGATGGACCCATGCGGATACTGTTCGGGTGGCATCTGGACGGGCCGTGTTGGCCGGAAACCTTCGACGGGTTGGATGCCAGCCTGGACACCGACGTTGTCGGACCCGCCGGGCTGATCCGCCTTCTGGAGACCCGGCTCGGGCTCGCGGGGCCGGAATCCTCCCCGGCTCTGCGCATCGCGCAGTATCTGGCCCGGCTGCGCGCGGTCGACGACGGGCAGCGCTTCTTCAGCCGCTCCCTGGCGGCTGACGGATGGTCCGTCGCCCGCTTGCTGCTGGGTTGGCGCGACGCCCTGGTGGAGGCGGGCTGGACTGGGGCGGGCTGGACCGGGGCGGTTCCGAGTGGCGGTCCGCGGCTCGACATCCTGGCGGAGGTTGAACGCGCGCCCGGCGCGCTGGCTCCTGGACAGGGCGAACGTCTGCGCGCCGTCGTTGATGCCTTGGCGACCCTGCGACGCCCGCCCCTGGAGGAACTGCGGCTCGCCACCCCGGAGGACCTTCTGCCCGAGCCGTGGCACGGCTTGCTGCGGCGGCTGGAGGCCTGCGGCACCACCGTTCGCCGCTGCCGCGAACCGGAGCCCGCCACCGACGGTGACCTCGCGGGCCTTGCGCGGCGTCTGACCGGCGGTGCCGGCGATGCCGCGTGGCGGGACGACGGCTCCGTCACGGTGCTGGAGGCCGACGACGAATGGCTCGCGGCAGAGGCCGTGGCCGGCTGGCTGGCCGCGGCGCCCGGGAACAACCCGCAGGACAACCAGGATGGCAACCGGGGCGTGGTGATCATCCGCGGCCAGCGCACCATGCTGCTGGACGAGGCCTGCTCCCGGCTGGGCCTGCCGCGCGTCGGCGGGGCGGGGCGGTCGCGCTGGCGCGCCGCCGTCCAGGTCCTGCCGCTGGCTTTCGCCACGGCTTGGGACCCCATCGATGTCCACCGCCTGATGGAGCTGCTGACCCTGCCGCAGTCGCCGATCCCGCCGGGCGTGGCCGAGGCCTTCGCGGCGGCTTTGCAGGAAGCTCCCGGCATCGGCGGCCCGGCTTGGCAGGAGGCGTGGCGCACCGCCGGGGAGCGCCGCCGCGAACGCCTCGCGGAGCGTGGCCTGGACGGAACCGACCTCGCCCGCCGCTTCGCCGAGGAGGAGCGCGACTGGCGCGGCTGGCTGGAGGCGCCGCGCTTCGACGAGGCCGACGGCATCCCCGCGCCGGCCGCCACAGCCCTGTGCCGCCGCGTGGCCGGTTGGGCGGCGGGTCGCGCCCGGCTGGGTGATGAGATGCTGACCACCGTCGCCGCGCAGGCCGAGGCGATGGCCGAGGTGGTCGCCGCCAGCGGGCTGGCGCGCATTCCGAAGCCGCAGATCGACCGCATGCTGGATTCGGTGATCGCCGACGGGGCCGCCGTCCCGGCCGGCGGGGCGGAGGCGGCACCCTGGACGGTGGTGGACGGGCCAGGGCAAATCTGGGGGGCGGCGCGCACGGTGCTGTGGTGGGGCTTCCTCGACTCCGGCGTCGCGGCGCCCGCCGCGCCGTGGAGCGCCGCCGAACGGGCCGCCCTCGCCGCCGCCGGATGCCTGCCGGAACCGGCCACGAACGCGTTGCGCCGCGAGGCCTGGGCGTGGCGCTTGCCCATTCTGAACGCCGCCGAGCGGCTGGTCCTGGTGAAGCCCCGCACGGTTGCCGGCGAACCCGCGGCGGCCCACCCGCTGTGGCACGAGATGGAGCCGCTTCTGCACGATCGGGGCTGCACCGTGCAGGCCTCCGCCCTGCTGCGGTCGGAGCGCGTGCCGCTGGCCGGGCGCGTTATGGAGCGCGCCCCCCGGGACGGCGGCCGCCCGCCGGAGCCGCGCCGCCTGTGGCGCGTGCCGGCCGGCGCCGTGCCGCCGCGTGAGCGGGAGTCGGCGACCAGCCTGAATCGCCTGCTCGGCTGCCCCTTCGCCTGGGCCTTGAAGTACGGGGCGGGCGTCCGGCCCGGCGCGCTGCGCCGGATCCCGGACGGTGCGCGGCTCGTCGGCACGCTGGCGCATGCGGTCCTGGCGGAGTTGTTCACCGAGCGTCCGGCTTGGGCTCCCGACGCGGCGGCGGGGCGCGCGGCCGCCCTGTTCGACCGCCTGCTGCCGGTGCTGGCCGCCCCGCTCCTGCGGCCGGGCCAGGGGCTGGAGCTGGAGCGCGCCCGCGCCGCGGTGGCCGACGCCGCGCGCACCCTGGCCGGCCTGATCGAAGAGGCCGGCCTGACCGTGCGCGGGTGCGAGCTGCGCTTCGAGGCCATGCAGGCGGACGCCGTCACGGTCGACGGCACCGTGGACATGCTGCTGGAGGACGGAGCCGGGCGCCCGGTCATCCTGGACCTGAAATGGAGCCGATCGGACAAGCACCGCCGGCAGGAGATCGCCGAGGGGCGCGCCATCCAGCTCGCCGTCTATGCGCGGCTGGTGGGGGATCGAATGGCGGACGGGGGCGGGGCGTCCATCCCCGCCGGCTACGTCATGCTCGCCCAGCAGCGGCTGCTGTTCACCGCGCCGGCTCCGTTCCCGGCCCACGCCCACGTGCCGGGCAGCGACCTGCCTGAGGTCTGGCGGGCCGCCTGGGACAGCCGGCGCCACCAGCTCGACCGCCTGCGCCGGGGGGAGATCGTGGCGCCGGGCGTCGCCGATACCGGCGACGACGCGGCCGGGCCGCCGGCCATCGTCCTCAGCCCGCCATGCCGGATTTGCGATTACGGACGCCTGTGCGGCGTCGGGAGCGCCCAGCCATGACCACCCAGGCCGTGACCACCGATGCCGTGACCACCGATCCGTCTTCTCTCGCGGGCCTTTCCCCCATCGACGTGGTGACGGCGAGCGCCGGCACCGGCAAGACCCACCGGCTGACCACGGCCTATCGCGACGCCGTCGCCGCCGGCACCGAGCCGGGCCGCATCCTGGCGACCACCTTCACCCGCAAGGCGGCGGCCGAGCTGCTGGAGCGGGTGCGCGGGCGCCTGATCGCGGAGGGTCGGGGCGACGCCGCGCGCGATGCCCTGACCGGGGCCATCGGCACGGTCAACGCCGTTTTCGGCCGCATCGCCGGGGACTTCGCCCTGGAGGCCGGGAGCTCGCCGGTCGCCGACGTGATCGGCGAGGACCGCATGGCCACCCTGTTCGCCGCGGCAGCCGACGCGGTCATCCGCCGCCACGGACCCGGCATCGAGCCTGCCGCGTGGCGCCTGCGGGTGGAGGATTGGCGCAAGCTCGTGCGGGAGGTGAGCGCCTCCGCCCGCCAGAACGCCATCGCCCCGGCGGATCTGGCGGCGTCCGCCGCCCGCTCGCTGGACGGCCTGCTGACGCTCCTGCCGCCGCCCGCGGCGGACGGCGCGGCGCTCGACGACGCCTTGCGGGGGGCCGTTCTGCAGGCCATCGCCGCCATTGAGGGAGACGGCGAAACCACGGTCAAGAAGACGCTGGAGGCGCTTGCCCTGCTGAAGGAGGCCGCGGCGACGCTGGCGACCGGCCGGCCGCTCGCCTGGGCGGAGTGGGCACGCCTGACCAAGCTCGACGCGGGCGCGCGGTGGAAGGGCGTGGCCCAGGCCGTTGCCACCGCCGCCGAGGCGCACGCGCGCCATCCCCGCCTGCACGCCGACTTGCGCGCGCTGGTGGAGGGCGTGTTCCGCTGCGCGGCCGAGGCCATGGCCGACTACGAGCGCTTCAAGCGCACCCAGGGGCTGGTCGACTTCGTGGACCAGGAGCTGGAGGCTCTGGCCATGCTGCGCAGCCCCGACATGCGCAGCCGGCTGGCGGAGCGGTTCGAACTGGCGCTGGTGGACGAATTCCAGGACACCAGCCCGATCCAGCTGGCGCTGTTCCTGGAATTGGCCGGGATCGTGCGGCGCTCCGTCTGGGTCGGCGACGCCAAGCAGGCGATCTACGGCTTCCGCGGCACCGACCCCGAACTGATCCGCGCCGTCGTCGCCCAGGTGCCGCCCGCGACCGGGGGCCGTCCGGAACGGCTGCCGCGCAGCTACCGCTCACGCCCCGGGCTGGTGGCCTTCCACAACGACCTGTTCGGCGCCGCCTTTCCGCCCACCGGCATCCCGCTCGACCAGACCATCGTCGCCGAATGCCAGCGCACCGACCCGCCTGACGAGCCCCCGCCGCTGGAGGTCTGGACGCTGGAGGGCAAGAACTGGGACAAGGCGCTGGCCGCGCTCGCCCGCGGCGTGGCGAATCGGCTGGCAACGGCGGATGGGGACTACCCGCCAGAGGATCCCTGCTTATCCGGATCCGACATCGCCGTGCTGTGCCGGTCGAACGAGCGGTGCGCCGCCGTCGCCAAGGCCTTTTCCGCCGCCGGCCTGAAGGTCGCCATCGGGCGCACCGGGCTGATCGCGACGCCGGAAGCCGGGCTGGCGCTGGCCGCCCTGCGCTATCTGGTCGATCCCGGCGACACGCTGGCGATGGTGGAAATGGCCCACCTGTTCGCCGGCGTCGATACCGATGACGGCGGGCAGCCGGGCTGGCTGGAGGCATGGCTGGCTCCGGACGCGGCCCGGCGCGCGCGGGAGACGTCGCCGGTCCTGCGCGCCCTGGACGCGGCGCGCGCCCGGCTGCTGCACCTGACCCCGGTGGAGGCGCTGGAGGTGGCGATCACCGCCGGCACGGTGACCGATGCCGTCGCGCGCTGGGGCAGCGCGGCGGAGCGGCTGGCCAACCTCGACGCCCTGCGCGGCCTCGCCCGATCCTACGAGGACGACTGCCGTGCGCGCCGCGCCGCCGCGACCGCGGGCGGGCTGATCGGTTTCCTGGAGGAGGTGGAGAAGGGCGGCGAGCAGCCCCCCAGCAGCGACCGTGACGCTGTCCAGGTGATGACCTACCACCAATCCAAGGGGCTGGAGTGGCCGGTGGTCATCCTGCTCGACCTCCAGGGCGGGCCGGAGCCGTCGGCCTTCGGGCTGACGGTGGAAGGGCCGGCGAACGAACTTGGGGGTGGAGTCGATCCCTGGCGTCCGCTGGATGGGCGCTGGCTGCGGTTCTGGCCCTGGCCCTACGACCAGCAGCGGGCGCGGATCCCGTTGGCCGACGCGGCGGACGCCGCACCGGAGATGGCGGCGGCCCGCGTCCGCGCCCACGCGGAGGCCGTGCGGCTGATGTATGTCGGCATGACGCGCGCCCGCGACCGGCTGATCCTGGCGGCCCGCGCCAAGAAGGCCGGCGGGCTGGAAACGGACTGGCTCGACGCGCTGGTGGACGGGCAGGGGCAGCCGGTCCTGATGCTCCCAACGGCGCTCCTGGCCGAAAGCGGAGCGGTGACCATCCTCGCCGCCGGACACTCCCACCCGGCCACCGCCATGACCCTGGCCGCCCCCGACGAGGACAGCCCCGAGACCGGGCCTGCCGTCACGCCGGCGCTCTTCGCGCTGCCCGTGGGGCTGTCGCCCACCCCCGTTCATCCGCCGCTTCGCCTGTCCCCCAGCCACGCGGGCGCTCCGGTATCGCCGTCCACGACGACGACAAGCGCGCGCCCGGCGACGATCGCCCTCGGCGACCGCCTGCCGCTGGCGGGAGCGGTGGACATGACGCGCCTCGGCGAGGCCATCCACGCCTTCCTGGCCATCGATCATCCGGACAGCCCTCGGCCGGAACGGCTGGGCTGCGCGCAACGGCTGCTGGAGCGCTGGTCCGTCCAGGGCCTCGCCGCCGAGCCTCTGGTGGAGGCCGGCGACCGACTGTGGCGCGCCCTGGCGCGGCTTTGGCCGGGCTCCGGCTGGCGCACGGAGGTGCCGGTGCACGGGCGGGTCGGGCTGCAGCGGGTCAACGGGCGCATCGACCTGCTGGTGGACGCCGCCGACGGGCTGGTGATCCTCGATCACAAGGCCTTTCCGGGCCCCTTCGACCAGTGGACCGCCCGCGCCCTGGCGCACGCGCCGCAGCTAGCGCTCTACCGCCGCATGGTGGAAGCGGCGACGGGCCGTCCGGTGCACGGCTGCTTCATCCACATGCCGGTGGTCGGGACGCTGCTGGATTTGACGCGCGAGACCGAACCGATCCGTGAAGGCGCTTCGTGAAGGTGCCAGACGGCCCGTTCCGAGTCAGGAGCCCGCTCCCGTCTTGTCTTTGAAATACCGATGCGATCCCTTGCGCCTGCAAACAAGGCCGTTTCGCGCTCTGGCTTCATATCAGCTTGGTGAAGCCGTCTAGGGACAAAGCCGTTGGGTTGGGGAATTTGCCCATCGCCAAGAAAATCGACGTCCTGCCGACACTCATCGACGCGCCGCAGCCCGTCGGGGCGGGCAAAGCGGGGGCTGTGCCTTGCGCGCGATTCGTTGGTCCTCTAATCATCCGGCATCACCGTTGGCACACGAATGCATGCCTTGCGAGGAAACACGTCCTTGCCGGGCCATGGAGTGACGCCACGCCCTGAGCTCGTGCTCCCGGATGGTTATCAATGAACGTCGCCTCTGCCTGCACCGATTTCCTCGCCCATTGCCGGGTCGCCAAGAACCTGTCGGCGCACAGCCTGCGCGCCTACGCCATCGACCTGAAGGAGTTCGAGCGCTTCGCCGGCCCCGGCATCGAGATTGCCGCCGTCGACCGCCAGTTGCTGCGCCGCTGCAGCTGCGTATTCGATCCGGCAGTCCGTCAAACCCGAGGCTCGAGCGGTCAATGTTCAAGTTCGTCCTGGTCGGA
Organism: Azospirillum mesophilum; assembly: GCF_053470405.2. Classification (NCBI taxonomy): domain Bacteria; kingdom Pseudomonadati; phylum Pseudomonadota; class Alphaproteobacteria; order Rhodospirillales; family Azospirillaceae; genus Azospirillum; species Azospirillum mesophilum. Next base: position 7,253 of record NZ_JBPXMQ020000010.1, on the reverse strand, counting down.
CAGGGCGGTGCCATTATGGCCGTAGCGGCTCACTTCCGCGCACGTCGGTCCCACGACCGATAGCTTTCGCTGGCGCCCGCCGCCTTCCGGCGATTTCTCAGCTTTCACAAACTCCCTGACTGATCGCGGGCGCGGAATTTTCCGGGTGCGATCCCGCCCCGCATTCCCAATGAAAAATAAAGTCGAATCAATACGTTAGCATTATTATAATACTGTTTATTGGAATAATTTCCGTCACTCAACGGCGCGCAAGCGCAGATTGCCGATAATGCGGCTTATCGGCGGCGGCGGGGCGTGCCGCCCCTTTCCTTCGCGCCGAAAGCCGCCTACCTTATGCAGAAATGGGATATCGTTTCTGTAGGATGCTGCATGTCGATCAACATCAAGAACCGCGAGGCGGACGCCCTGCTGGCCGAGCTGAAGGCGGCCACCGGCAAGGGCGCCTCGCAGCTCGTCCTCGAGCTGCTGCGCCGCGAGGCGCAGCGCCTGCGCGCCCGCCGGGTGCGCAGCGCCGACGACGCCGAGGCCCGCATGGCCCAGCTGCACCGCGAACTCGCCGCCCAGCCCGTCCTCGACCCGCGCTCGCCCGACGACATTCTCGGCTACGACGACACCGGGCTGCCGCACTGATGGTGATCGACACCTCGGCCATCATGGCCATCCTGCTCGCCGAACCCGACGCCGCCCTCTACGCCCGCGCGATCGGCGCCGCCGACGTCCGCCTGATCTCGGCCGCCACCGTGCTGGAATGCTCGATCGTGGCGATCGCCCGCTTCGGCACCGACGCCACCCTGGCCGCCTGGATGGCCGACCACGGCTTCGAGGTCGTGGCGGTCGATGCCGCCCAGGCCGGGCTCGCCCGCGACGCCTTTCTGCGCTTCGGCAAGGGCCGCCACCCCGCCGGTCTGAACTACGGGGACTGTTTTTCGTATGCCCTTGCCAAGGCAAGCAACGAGCCTCTGCTCTTCAAAGGCAACGACTTTCCTCTGACCGATCTCATCGCGGCCTTGGGGGCGCTGCAATGACGGGAGACGAGACGGCTCCGGAAGGAATTGAGCGATCTGGCGACGGCGTGCGGGAGGGCAGGGTGCTCAACGGTGCGCGCCGACGGCCGGCGCTGGAGCGGGCGCTCGCCCGGCTGGAGGGGGGCGGCCGACGCGCTCTGGCTGCAGGCAGGGCAGGGCGGGGCGGTGCTCGGGCCCCTGGCCGTGCGCGGTCCCGATCCGGGCCGGCGGGTGTCGGAGATCTTCAAACGGCGCGCTGAAGCGGCCGGGCTCGACTCGGCGCTGGTGTCCGGGCATTCCCTGCGGGTGGGCGCCGCGCAGGATCTCACGGCCGCCGGCTTTGGGCTGCCGGCCATCCAGCAGGCCGGCCGCTGGAAGAGCCCCGGCATGCCCGCCCGCTACGCCGCGACGATCGTGCCGAAGCAGGGCGCCATGGCCCAACTCGCCGGAAAGCAGGGCCGGCGGTGGTGGAGGTTCCCGCCGTCCGGTGACCGTGTCGACGCTGCCGGAAAAGCAACGTGACTCAGCTCAAATAACCTCCGATGAAACCCGCCGCTTCACGCGTCGCGCGTCGGCATGGCGTCATCCGCTCGCCCCCGGTTTCCTCCAATCGGCTTGTCTAATCCAAATTTTAGGGATAAAAATGATTTTGTCCACGTTGCGGTGCTCCGCTGGGCTTTGCGGCGCGGCGCCAGGCGGCACTCCATCGTCATCAAAAGAATAATCCGGCGCGTGTGCGCCGCGGAGGAACCGTGGAAAAGCCGATATACAAAACGCTGTATTTTCAGGTCCTGTGCGGACTCGCGCTCGGCGTGGTCGTCGGAGTGGTCGCACCGTCGTCCGCGGCTCAGCTGAAGCCTCTCGGCGACCTGTTCATCAAAAGCATCAAGATGCTGATCGCGCCGCTGATCTTCGTCGTGCTGACGGTGGGAATCGCCCAGCTGGGCGACTTGCGCAAGGTCGGCCGGATCGGCGGCAAAGCCTTCCTCTATTTCGAAGCGGTCACCACCGCCGCCATGCTTGTGGGCTTCGGCTTTATGTACCTATTCCAGCCCGGAGCGGGGATGAACATCGATGCCTCGACGCTCGACCCGTCGTCGGTCAAGGCCTACATCAAGGGGCCGGTCACCCTGTCCATCCCCGATTTTCTGCTGGGTTTGGTGCCCAACACCTTCGTCGGTGCCTTCGCCGAAGGCAACAGCTTGCAGGTGCTGGTCCTTTCATTGCTTTTCGGCACCGCCCTCGGGCACGTGGGCGAGGCCGGCACCCGGGTCACGGCCTTCCTGAACGACGTCGTCGGCATCCTGTTCCGCGTTGTCGCCATCGTCATGTGGCTGGCCCCCATGGCCGCCTTCGGTGCCATCGCCTTCACCGTCGGCCGCTACGGGGTGGGAACCCTGCTGTCCCTGGCCAAGATGGTCGGGACCGTCTACGCGGCCAACCTCGTGTTCGTCGCGGTGATCCTCGGCACGATCTGCCGGATGAGCGGCTTCAGCCTCTGGAAGTTCCTCAAATACATCCGCGAGGAACTGCTGATCGTCTTCGGCACCTGCTCCACCGAGCCCGTTTTCCCGGAGATGATGCGCAAGCTGGAGCGGCTGGGCTGTCAGCGGCCGGTCATCGGACTGGTGTTCCCGTTCGGTTACTCCTTCAATCTGGACGGAACGGTTCTTTACATTGCCATGGCCGTCGTCTTCATCGCGCAGGCCATCAACCAGCCTCTGGCTGTCGAGGACCTGGGCCTGATTTTGGCGATCATGACGGTGACCACCAAGGGCGTCGCCGGTGTTGCCGGCATCGGATTCGTGACCTTGGCGGCGACGCTGTCGCTACTCGGTGGCCTGCTGCCGGTGGAAGGCCTGGCGCTGCTCATCGGCGTCGACCGCTTCATGTCGGAAGCCCGCGCCATCACCAGCCTGGTCGGCAACGGTGTCGCCGTTCTGGCCGTGGCGCGCTGGAGCGACGCGGTCGACATGGCCACCCTGCGGGCGGAACTGGACCGCGGGAACAAGGCCGAAAGTGATCTCCAACGCGCCCCGGAAGACTGCGGCCGGGTTGCGGCAAGCAGCGAAGCGCGAGTCTGATGCCATGAGCCGAACCTTCATCGATCTGTCCGTCGCCCTGGAGAATGACCTGCCGGTGGACCGGCCGGGGAACGGCCCGGTCATCACCTATTTCGGCCATGCCGACACCTTCACCGCGCTCGCCCGGCCGTTTCCCGGTCTGACCGCCGGCGATCTTCCCGACGGCGAAGCCTGGGCGGTGGAGCGCATCGACCTGTCCACCCACAACGGCACCCACCTGGACGCGCCCTGGCATTTCGCTTCCACCATGAACAACGGCAAGCGCGCCGCCACCATCGACGAGATCCCGCTGGATTGGTGCTTCCGCCCCGGAGTGAAGCTGGATTTCCGTCATTTGCCCGACGGATACGTGGTGAGCGCCGCCGAGGTCGAGGCCGAACTGGCGCGGATCGGCCATCGCCTGCGCCCGTACGACATCGTGCTGGTCAACACCTCGGCAGCGGCACGCTATGGCCAGCCCGACTACCTGGACGCGGGCTGCGGCATGGGGCGGGAGGCGACCCTCTATCTGACCAGCCGAGGGGTGCGCATCGCCGGCACCGATGCGTGGTCGTGGGACGCACCGTTCGCGGCGACGGCCAAGCGCTACGAGGCGGCCAGGGATCCTTCCATCATCTGGGAAGGGCACAAGGCGGGGCGCGAGACCCAGTACTGCCACCTTGAAAAGCTCCACAACCTTGAGGCCCTTCCATCCACCGGTTTCACCGTCGCCTGCTTTCCGGTGAAAATCCGCGCCGCGTCGGCGGGCTGGACCCGCGCCGTCGCCATCCTCGACGATTCCGCGTCGGAAGGACGCGCACCATGACCACCATGCCAGAACGGAACCCCATGGCGCTGGTCGGCACCTGGACGCTGCGGGAGGCTTATGCGTGGGATGACAAGGGAGGGCACCTGGAGAACGTTTACGGACGGTCTCCCACCGGGTTCATCAGCTATGGCGCCGATGGCCGGATGATGGCGCTGATAACCCATGGCGAGCGCGCCCGCCTCGACGGCGACCGGCAGTCGGCTCCGGCGGAGCAACGGGCGGCAGCCTACGCCTCGTCGGTGGCCTACGCGGGAACCTATGAGTTCGATGGCGAGCGCGTCGTTCACCACGTCAAGGCGTCCACCTATCCCAACTGGGTGGGCACCGACCTGGTGCGTTTCGTCCGTTTCGGCGAGGATCATATCAGCCTGCGAACGGCCCCGCAGATGCAGAACGGCGTGCGCAGCGTGTTGGAGTTGATTTGGCAACCGGTCGGAGCCACCATACGGCCGCATTCATGAGGCGGTCCGCACCGAACATGCTTCAATCAAGCAAACCCGACCACACCACAGCGTCGCCCGGGGACACATCGCCCGGCAATGGCACCTCGCTCATCTCCTCGGAGTTGGCGTTGCAGCGCCTGACCGGCGATTTGGTCAGCGGGGAATTGCGACCGGGGGCGAAACTGAAGCTGCGCGAACTGATCGAGCGCTACGGCATCGGGGCTCACCCCCTGCGCGAGGCGTTGGCCCAATTGGCTGCCCGCGGGCTGGTGGTGTTCGAGGGGAACAAAGGTTTTCGCGTTCCCCCCGTCAGTCAGGCGCAACTGCTCGACATCACCGGGTCGCGCCAGATCGTCGAAGTCGCCGCCTTGAAGCTGGCCATGGAGCATGGCGGCGAGGCTTGGGAAGAGGAAATTTTCATCAGCTTCGGCCTTCTTCGGCGCGAGATCGAGCGCCGGGTTTCGACATCGCAGCAATGGCTGAATGCTTACGAAGACCGCCACCATCGCTTTCATCGCGCTTTGATCGCGGCTTGCCCCTTGGTCTCGCTGAAGAGCTTCTGCGACGACCTCTACATTCAGAAAACCCGGTACCGCCGCCTGCTCAAGGAGAAAGGCTACTCTGAGGACATCGGTATCGCCGGGCACGAAGAACTGATGCGTCTGGTCCTGACTCGCGACGCGGACGCAGCCGCGGCAGCGCTGCATAATCACATTGCCCTTACTGTCACCGCGTTGCTCGACCGTCTGGCGACGGGCAGTCTCTGATACGACTCCATCGGGTTCCGTTGGACGTTGGTGCAGAAAGGCTGGCTTGTGGCGGTTGCGAGGGGGAGCGGGTAAAGAAGCGGCCCCGCTGAAGCCGAGCCCATCACAAACTGGGGGCAGCGCCGGAATCCGTAGCACCTGGGAACGTCAACGACGATCTTGGTCAGCTTATCCAAGGCCGCTTTTCCGCCCGCCCGATCCGGCCGGCCGCCAGGGCTGCCCCCAGTTTGTGATGGGCTCGGGATACAGTACAACACCCACGTCATTCCCAATCCTCAGCCGGAGACAGACCCGGCCGGTCATAGCTTGCCCGGCTCCACACCCTCATGCTCGACAGCCCCCTCAGCGGAGTCGCCTTTTCACCAGGCAAGGCATCGCTCATCAACCCATGATTGTTTTGCGCAACGACGTTTTCGCCAACCAACGGGGTATTGCCTTCAACAATATCGCCTTTATAGACGTTGTTTTGTAATTTAGATACGATAAGTTGTTTATACTGGTGGCTTGTGCTACTTCGCGAATGGTTTGATTTTGATGCTTTCTGGGGGAGGGGAGCGATGGCCAACCTGCTAGGCAATTCGGGGAACGACACGCTGGTCGGCGGCATTGGTAACGACACGCTGGACGGTGGCGCCGGCAACGACAGTCTGGTGGGCGGCACCGGCAACGACACGCTGGACGGCGGCAGCGGCAACGATGTGTACGTCGTCGACAGCCCCGGCGATGCCGTCACCGAGGCGGCCAACGCGGGCACCGACGAGGTGCGCACCAGTCTGGCCACCTACACGCTGAGCACCAACCTCGAGACCCTGACCTTCACCGGCTTGGGCGCGTTCAGCGGCACCGGCAACACCGGCGACAACCAGATCACCAGCGGCGCCGGCAACGACACGCTGGACGGCGGGGCCGGCAACGACACGCTGGATGGTGGCAACGGCAACGATGTGTACGTCGTCGACAGCGTCGGCGACGTCGTCACCGAGGCGGCCAACGCGGGCACCGACGAAGTGCGCACCACGCTCGCCTCCTATACGCTGAGCACCAACCTCGAGACCCTGACCTATGTGGGTTCCGCTGCATTCGTCGGGACCGGCAATGCCCTGAACAATATGATCACCGGCGGGACCGGCGACGACACGCTGCTCGGCGACGACGGCGACGACTGGTTGGACGGCGGGGCCGGGGCCGACCGGTTGTTTGGCGGCGCGGGGCGCAATCACGTGACCTACCAGTCGGCCACCGCCGGCATCGGTGCGTCGCTGTACACCGGTTCCGGCTGGCTGGGCGAGGCGGCCGGGGACGTCTTCAGCTCGATCGAGGACGTCATCGGCTCCGGCTTCACCGACGACATCCGCGGCGATGACCAGGACAACTGGCTGGTCGGCTTCGGCGGTGACGACACGCTGGTCGGCAACGGCGGCCAGGACGCCATATTCGGTGGGATCGGCAACGACAGCGTGGACGGTGGGGCGGGCGACGACACGCTGCTCGGCGACGACGGTCCCGACCCGCTCGTCGGCGGCAACGACACGCTGAGCGGCGGTGCCGGCAACGATTTCCTGATAGGTTGGAGCGGCAACGACGTCCTCGACGGCGACGCGGGCAACGACACGCTCTACGGCGTCTGGGACGCCGACACCCTGATCGGCGGAAGCGGTGCCGACCTTTTCTGCTTCGCCGCCGACAGTGGCTTCGACCGGATCGGGGACTTCAACGCGGCCGATGGCGACCTTATTGGTGTGGCGCCGGGCATGTCCTGGACGGTGACCGCGAGTGCCGAAGGAGCGTTGGTCAGTTTCGGCACCGGAGCCAGCGTGCTCCTGGTCGGTGTCAATTCCGCCACGGTCTCGGCCAGTTGGATCACCACCGCGTGAGGGCTTTCTGCCGCGGTGTTGGTGCATGGAGATGGGCGGCCGGTCTGTTCGTCCTTTCTGCCGCCGGTTACACGGTGCGCACGTACGTGGAGCAAAAGTCCGGGCAGTCAGGCCGTGGCTGATCGCGTTCTGACGAGATCGGGCAGGTAGGGAGCGTCGACTCCGAACACGCCGAGACGGTGGCCGAGATAGTCCCAGAAGGAGACGCTGAGCTTGGCGCAGGTCAGCAGCAGGCTGGCGAAGACATCCCGGCCGTCACGCCCCTGATCGGAC